>NZ_KV812729.1:0-145296 GCF_001813485.1 Pseudomonas sp. HMSC067G02 | reverse complement strand
GAAGCCGACCGCATGCTCGACATGGGCTTCATCCACGATGTGAAGAAGGTTCTCGCCAAGCTGCCGCCCAAGCGCCAGAACCTGCTGTTCTCGGCTACCTTCTCGAAAGACATCGTCGACCTCGCCAACAAGCTCCTGCACAACCCGGAACGCATCGAGGTAACGCCGCCGAACACCACGGTCGAGCGCATCGAGCAACGCGTGTTCCGCCTGCCGGCGCCGCAGAAGCGCGCCCTGCTGGCGCACCTGGTGACCGTCGGCGCCTGGGAACAGGTGCTGGTCTTCACCCGTACCAAGCACGGCGCCAACCGTCTCGCCGAGTACCTGACCAAGCACGGCCTGCCGGCCGCCGCGATCCATGGCAACAAGAGCCAGAACGCGCGGACCAAGGCGCTGGCCGACTTCAAGGCCAACGACGTGCGCATCCTGGTGGCGACCGACATCGCCGCCCGCGGCCTGGATATCGACCAGTTGCCCCATGTGGTCAACTACGAACTGCCCAACGTCGAGGAAGACTACGTCCACCGCATCGGCCGTACCGGCCGCGCCGGACGCAGCGGCGAGGCGATCTCGCTGGTAGCGCCGGACGAAGAGAAGCTGCTCAAGGCCATCGAGAAGATGACCAGACAGCGTATTCCCGATGGCGATGCCCAGGGTTTCGACCCCGAGGCCGTGCTGCCCGAGGTGGCCCAGCCGGAGCCCCGCGAGGCGCCACAGAAGCAGCCGCGCCGCGACAAGGAACGGCGCAGCAGCCGCGAGCGCAAGCCGAAAGACGCCCAGGCGAGCAACCCCGACAGCAATGTCGCTGCGGCCCAGGACGGTACCGAGAAGCCGGCTGGAAAGCGCCGCCGTCGTGGTGGCAAGAACAAGGAAAACCGCGAGGCCGGCCAAGCGCAGCAGCCGCGGCAGAGCCGCGAAGCGCGTCCGGCCAAGCCCAATCGGCCGCCGGAAGTCGACGGTAATCGCGATCCGGAAGAGTTCCTCGACGACGACTTCGACAATTTCGGCAACCGCGCCGACTACGTCAGCCCCTACCAGGGTCAGGAAAACAAGGGACGCGGACGCCGCGGTGGCCAGCAGAAACCCCAGGGCGGCACCGGCCAGCAGGGTCGTGGCCAAGGCCAGGGCCAAGCTCGCGGCAAGAGCCAGGGCGCCGCTCAAGGTGGCGCTCGCGGTCAGGGTGCCGGCCAGGGCAAGGCGAAGAAACCGCGCGCCGGCAAGCCGCGCGGCCAGGGTCGCGAGAATGCCTCGCGGATGAGCGACGCGCCGCTGCGCGAGCCGTCCGAGTACGGCACCGGCAAGCAGCCGAGCCGCCAGCCGGTGGTGATCAACAAGCGCGACCTGGTGCGCATGGATCGCTTCCCCACCGCCGAGCAGCTCGACGAGCTGGAGCCGCGGCGCAAGGGCGAGCGCCCCGCACTGCTGACCCGCAACCGCTAAGGCCGAGCGGGTCCGTGACGCGGACCCGCCGACTTCCGCGAGGATAAAAAAACGCCGACCCTAGGGTCGGCGTTCTTGCATGGCGCGGAAGGCGATCAGGCCTGCGGATCTTCCTTCTTCGCGGTCTGCTGCTGGGTCACGGTCTGCTGGTTCCAGCCGCCGCCGAGGGCCTTGTACAGGTTGACCTCGCTGGTCAGCTGGTTGAGGCGGTTGGTGATCAGTTGCTGCTGCGCGGTGAACAGCGAGCGTTGCGCGTCGAGCAGGGTCAGGTAGTTGTCCACCCCCGTGCGGTAGCGCTTGTCGGCGAGCTGGTAGTACTCGTCGCTGGCCTTGACCAGATCGCGCTGTGCCTGCAACTGCTCGGTGAAGGTACCGCGCGCGGCCAGACCGTCGGCGACTTCCTGGAAGGCGGTCTGGATCGCCTTCTCGTACTGCGCGACGTTGATGTCCTTCTGGATCTTCGCGTAGTCCAGGCTGGCGCGCAGGCTGCCGGCGGTGAAGATCGGCAGGTTGATCGACGGCTGGAACAACCAGGAGCCCGAACCGGCGTCGAACAGGCCGGACAGCTGGCGGCTCATGGTGCCGGCGTTGGCGGTCAGGCTGATGCTCGGGAAGAACGCCGCGCGCGCGGCGCCGATGCTGGCGTTGGCGGCCATGAGCTGGTGCTCGGCCTCAAGGATGTCCGGGCGCCGTTGCAGCAGGTCCGACGGCAGGCCCGCCGGCACTTCGGTCAGCAGGGTCTGGTCCAGGCCCAGGCCTTGCGGCAGGTTCGCCGGGATCCCGGAACCCAGCAGCAGGACCAGTGCATTCTGGTCCTGGGCTACCAGGCGGGTGTACTGCGCCAGGGTCGCGCGGGCGCCTTCCACGGCGGTCTGCGCCTGGCGCAGGTCGAGCGCGGAGGCGACGCCGACGTCGTAGCTGCGCTGGGTCAGGTCGAAACTCTTCTGGTAGGTGCCCAGGGTGTCCTTGGTCAGTTGCAACTGCGCTTGGTCGGCCTTCAGCGTCAGGTAGGCGGTCGCCACGCTGGCCACCAGGGTGGTCTGCGCGCTGCGCTGCGCCTGTTCGGTCGCCAGGTACTGCTCCAGGGCCTGGTCGCGCAGGCTGCGCAGGCGGCCGAAGAGATCGAGTTCCCAGGCGGTAGTGCCCAGGGTCACCCCGTACTGGCTGGAAATCGCCGGACTGCCGGTGGTCGACAGGTCGCCCGGCAAACGCTGGCGGGTGCCGCTACCGTCCACGCCGATCCGCGGGAACAGGTCGGCCCGCTGGATGCGGTACTGCGCCCGGAAGGCCTCGACGTTCAACGCGGCGACCCGCAGGTCGCGGTTGTTTTCCAGCGCCACGCCGATCAGTTGCTGCAACTGCGGGTCGCGGAAGAACTCGCGCCAGCCGATGTCGGCGGCCGGAACGGCCGCCGCGCCGGTGTTCTGCCCGTAGGCCTGCCCTTGCGGGTAGGCCGCGGCTACCGGCGCCTCGGGGCGCTGGTAGTCGGGAATCAGCGAGCAGCCGGACAGAACGACAGCGGCTACCGCCAGAGAAAGGAAGGACCTTTTCATATCATTGCCCCTTTTCGACGGACGCTTGCTGCTTGGACGCCTCGTCCTTGAACAGCGTGCTGACCGCCACGTAGAACAGCGGTACCCAGAAGATCGCCAGGACGGTCGCAGTGACCATGCCGCCGATCACGCCGGTACCGATCGCATGCTGGCTGCCCGAGCCGGCGCCGGTGGAGATCGCCAGCGGAACCACACCGAGGATGAACGCCAGGGAGGTCATCACGATCGGCCGCAGACGCATGCGGCAGGCCTCGATGGCCGCCTCGACGATGCCCTTGCCCTGCTCGTGCAGCTCCTTGGCGAACTCCACGATGAGAATGGCGTTCTTCGCCGACAGGCCGATGGTCGTCAACAGGCCCACCTGGAAGAACACGTCGTTGGACAGGCCGCGCATGGACGTCGCCAGCAGCGCGCCGATCACGCCCAACGGCACCACCAGCATCACCGAGAACGGAATCGACCAGCTTTCGTACAGGGCCGCCAGGCAGAGGAACACCACCAGCAGCGACAGCGCATACAGCGCCGGCGCCTGCGAGCCGGACAAGCGCTCCTCGTAGGACAGGCCGGTCCAGGAGTAGCCAACGCCTTTCGGCAATTGCTTGACGATCTCCTCGACCGCCGCCATGGCGTCACCGGAACTCAGGCCGGGCGCCGGCTCGCCGAGGATCTCCATCGCCGGCACGCCATTGTAGCGCTCCAGCTTCGGCGAACCGTATTCCCACTTGCCGGTGGCGAAGGCGTTGAACGGCACCATCTCGCCCTTGTCGTTGCGCACGTACCACTTGCTCAGGTCGTCCGGGTTCATCCGCGCGTCCGGCCTGCCCTGCAGGTAGACCCGCTTGACCCGGCCACGGTCGATGAAGTCGTTGACGTAGCTGGAACCCCAGGCGATGGACACGGTGCTGTTGATGTCGGCGAGGGACACGCCGAGGGCGCTGGCCTTCTCGTCGTCGATCTCCAGCTTGTACTGCGGTTCGTCGCTCATGCCGTTGGGGCGCACGCGTTGCAGCGCCGGGTTCTGCGCGGCGAGCATGAGGAACTTGTTGCGCGCCTGGAGCAGGACCTCGTGGCCGACGCCCGCCTGGTCCTGGAGGAACAGGTCGAAGCCGGTGGCGTTACCCAGTTCCAGTACCGACGGCGGCGCGAAGGCGAACACCATCGCGTCCTTGAAGCTGAAGAAGTGCATCTGCGCGCGCTTGGCCAGCTCGAACACGCTGTTCTCGCCACCGGGACGCTCTTCCCAGGGCTTGAGCATGATGAACGCCATGCCCGAACTCTGGCCGCGGCCGGCGAAGTTGAAGCCGGTCACGGTGAACACCGAGCTGACCGAAGAGCTTTCCTTCTCCAGCAGGTATTCGCGCATCGAGTCCACCACCACCTGGGTACGCTCGGCGCTGGAGCCCGGCGGGGTCTGTACCTGGGCGAACAGTACGCCCTGGTCCTCGTCGGGGAGGAACGCGGTGGGAATGCGGGTGAACATCCAGATCATCCCGGCCACGATCACCACGTAGATCAGCAGGTACGGCGCGCGATGCTTGAGGATCGACGCCACGCCCCGCTCGTAGCCGTGGGTGGTGGAAAGGAACATCCGGTTGAACCAGCCGAAGAAGCCGCCCTTGTGCTCGCCATGGTCGCCTTTCTCGATCGGCTTGAGCATGGTCGCGCAGAGCGCCGGGGTGAGGATCAGCGCCACGATCACCGAGAGGGCCATGGCCGACACGATGGTGATGGAGAACTGCCGGTAGATCACCCCGGTGGAGCCGCCGAAGAACGCCATCGGCAGGAATACCGCCGAGAGCACCATGGCGATACCGACCAGCGCGCCCTGGATCTGGCCCATGGACTTGCGCGCCGCCTCCCTTGGCGACAGGCCTTCCTCGGCCATCACCCGCTCGACGTTCTCCACCACCACGATGGCGTCGTCCACCAGCAAGCCGATGGCCAGCACCATGCCGAACATGGTCAGGGTGTTGATCGAGAAGCCGAACGCGGCGAGCACGCCGAAGGTCCCCAGCAGCACCACCGGTACGGCGATGGTCGGGATCAGCGTGGCGCGGAAGTTCTGCAGGAACAGGTACATCACCAGGAACACGAGGAGGATCGCCTCGCCGAGGGTCTTCACTACCTCATGGATCGAGGCCGAGACCACCGGGGTGGTGTCGTACGGGTAGACCACCTTCATGCCCTGCGGCATGAACGGTTCCAGGTTGGCGATGGTCTGGCGGATCGCCTTGGCGGTATCCAGCGCGTTGGCGCCGGTGGCCAGCTTGATCGCGATACCGGACGCCGGGCTGCCGTTGAACTGCGCGTTGATGCTGTAGTCCTGGCCGCCCAGGCCGACATCGGCGACGTCCTTCAGGCGCACCTGGGAACCGTCGGGATTGACCTTGAGCAGGATGTTCTCGAATTGCTCCGCGGTCTGCAGGCGGGTCTTGCCGATGATGGTGGCGTTGAGCTGCTGGCCCTTGACCGCCGGCAAGCCGCCGAGCTGGCCGGAGGAAATCTGCACGTTCTGCGCCTGGATCGCGCTGCTCACGTCGCCGGGGGTCAGCTGGTAGCTGTTCAGCTTGGCCGGATCGAGCCAGATGCGCATCGAGTACTGCGAGCCGAACACCTGGAAGTCACCGACGCCCTTGGTCCGCGAGAGCGGGTCCTGGATGTTGGAAACGATGTAGTTCGACAGGTCTTCCTTGGTCATGCTGCCGTCGGTGGAAACCACACCGACCACCATGAGGAAGTTCTTCACCGCCTTGGTCACCCGGATCCCCTGGCGCTGCACTTCCTGCGGCAGTAGCGGGGTGGCCAGTTGCAGCTTGTTCTGCACCTGGACCTGGGCGATGTCGGGGTCGGTGCCCTGTTCGAAGGTCACGGTGATGGTCATGCTGCCGTCGGAGTTACTCTCCGAGGAGATGTAGCGCAGATTGTCGATCCCGTTCATCTGCTGCTCGATCACCTGGACCACGGTGTCCTGCACCGTCTCGGCCGAGGCGCCCGGGTAGCTCACCTGCACGGCGATGGCCGGCGGGGCGATGGCCGGGTACTGGTTGACCGGCAGACTGAGGATCGACAGGCCGCCCGCGAGCATGATCACCAAGGCGATCACCCACGCGAAAATGGGCCTATCAATGAAAAACTTCGACATTACGAATCCCCTTGATCAGCCCTTGCTGTCGGTTTTCGCCGGAGCGGCGTCGGCCTTCTGCGCGGACGCGACATTCTTCGCCGGCACGGTCTTCACCTCGACACCCGGCTGCACGAACTGCAGGCCTTCGGTAATGATCTTGTCGCCGGCGTTCAGGCCTTCGGTGACCAGCCACTTGTCGCCGATCACCCGGTCGGCCTTGATCACCCGCAGCTCGACCTTGTTCTGCGCGTTCACCACCAGCGCGGTAGCCTGGCCCTTGAGGTCGCGGGTCACGCCTTGCTGCGGAGCGAGGATGGCCTTCTGCTTGACGCCTTCCTGCAACTGCGCGTGAACGAACATGCCGGGCAGCAGCTCGTTGTTCGGGTTGGGGAACACGGCGCGGATGGTGACCGAGCCGGTGCCTTCGTCGACGGAAACCTCGGAGAATTCGAGGCGGCCTTCCAGCGGGTATTGGCTACCGTCCTCCAACTTCAGGGAGACCTTCGCAGCGTTGTCGCCGGCGCGCTCCAACTGGCCGCTGGCCAGTTCGCGGCGCAGGCGCAGCAGGGCGGTGGACGGCTGGGTGACGTCGACGTAGATCGGGTCGAGCTGTTGCACGGTGGCCATCGCGTTGGCCTGGCCGTTGGTCACCAGGGCGCCTTCGGTCACCGCGGAACGGCCGATGCGGCCGGAGATCGGCGACAGCACCTTGGTGTAGCGCAGGTTGATCCGCGCCTGTTCCACCGCCGCCTTGGACTGCAGGTAGGCGGCATTGGCGTCGGCGTACTGCTGCTTGCTCACGGCCTGGTCGGCGACCAGCAGCTTGTAGCGCTGGGCCTGCTCCTGGGTCGAGGCCAGGTTGGCCTGGGCGCTCTGGTAGTCGGCCTCGTAGGTGGCGGGGTCGATCTGGTAGAGCTGCTGCCCGGCCTTGACGTCGCTGCCTTCCTTGAACAGGCGCTTGAGGATGATGCCGTTCACCTGGGGACGCACCTCGGCGATGCGGAACGCATTGGTCCGGCCCGGCAGCTCGGTATTCAGGGTCACCGTCTGCGCTTCCAGGGTCACGATTCCGACCTCCGGCGTTTGCGCCGGCGGCGGCGCCTCGCTTTTTCCGCACCCGGAAAGGGCCGAAATCGCGACCAGCAGGGCCGGAACCAGTACACGCATGGCTGGCGTTCGTTGCATAGCGTTGTCCTCATGAGCGAAAGCGGCCGATGCAGCGTGAAGGCGCTGCACCGGCTCGAAGAAGGCAGGCAAAATACTTACATTCATAGGTGTTTGTAAACGTCCGAAAGCCTCGCGTGAAAACACCTGAAACGTTTTAGCTCGATGGCCGGTTATCCACCCGGCGCCATGGCCCATATTCAGAACCTGAAACAAGGTTGATAAGGTCAACTAAAATAAGCAAAATAGTTGACTGGATCAACCACATTTACATTAGGTTTACTCGGCCAAACCAATGAACTACCCCGTGAATCCCGACCTGATGCCCGCGCTGATGGCGGTCTTCCAGCATGTGCGGACGCGCATCCAGAGCGAGCTCGATTGCCAGCGACTCGACCTGACCCCGCCCGACGTCCATGTATTGAAGCTTATCGACGAACAACGCGGGCTGAACCTGCAGGACCTGGGACGCCAGATGTGCCGCGACAAGGCACTGATCACCCGGAAGATCCGCGAGCTGGAGGGAAGAAACCTGGTCCGCCGCGAGCGCAACCCCAGCGACCAGCGCAGCTTCCAGCTCTTCCTCACCGACGAGGGGCTGGCCATCCACCAGCATGCGGAAGCCATCATGTCACGCGTGCATGACGAGTTGTTTGCCCCGCTCACCCCGGAGGAACAAGCCACCCTGGTGCATCTCCTCGACCAATGCCTGGCCGCGCAACCGCTTGAGGATATTTAAGAACATTCTTTTCGAAGCACAATGAAAAACGCCGGCGATCGCCGGCGTTTTTCGTTTCAGGTATCCGCTTACTGGCGAATGCCTTCGACGGAGAGCAGCAGCTCGACTTCCTGGGATGCCGGGCCGAGGTCCATCTTGATGCCGAAGTCTTTCAGCTTCAGGGTGGCGCTGCCTTCGAAGCCGGCACGGTAGCCGCCCCACGGGTCGTCGCCCTGGCCGATCAGCTTGGCCTTGATGGTGACCGGCTTGGTCACACCGTTCAGGGTCAGGTTGCCGGTGATGTCGGCGCTGTCGCCGTTGGCCTTCACTTCGGTGGATTCGAAGGTAGCGGTCGGGTTCTTGCTGACGTTGAGGAAATCACCGCTGCGCAGGTGCTTGTCACGCTCGGCATGGTTGGTGTCCACGCTGTTGGTGTTGATGGTCACCTTGACCTTGTCGGCCGACGGGTTCTTCTCGTCGAAGGTGAAGCTGCCGTCGAAGTCGTTGAAGCGGCCGTACAGCCAGCTATAGCCCAGGTGCTTGATGCGGAACTCGATGAAGGCGTGCTGGCCTTCCTTGTCGATCTTGTAGTCCGCGGCCATTGCCTGGCCGGCGGTGAACAGTGCGGAGCCGAGCGCCAGCGCGGCAAGGGTCTTCTTCAGCATGGACATTCTCCTTAACGTGGTTGTTGATCATTCGACGAGCGACCGAGCATGCGCTTTAGGGTCGGGTCGCGGTCGACGAAGTGATGCTTGAGGGCGGCCAGGGCATGGAGGGCGGCGAAGACCACCAGCGCCCAGGCCAGGTAGAGATGGATTTCACCCGCGACGTCCGCCTGGTCGGGCAGCCCGCTGAGGGTCGCCGGCACGGAGAACCAGCCGAATACGCTGATCGGTTCGCCGTCGGCGGTGGAAATCAGGTAGCCCGCGACGATCACCGCCAGCAGCAGCCCGTACAGCGCGAGGTGGCCGAGCTTGCTCGCTACCCGCGTGAGCGGACCGTGGTTGACCGGCGCCGGCGGCGGCGGGCTGACGAAACGCCAGACGATCCGCACCAGCAGGGCGATGGCCAGCAGGATGCCGATGCTTTTATGCAGCGCCGGCGCGGGGTGGTACCAGGGGTCGTAATAGCTCAGTTCGCGCATCCACAGGCCCAGGCCGAACAGGCCGAAGACCACCAGCGCGCTGCCCCAGTGCAGGAACAGGCTGAATACGCCGTAACGGGATGAGGTATTGCGCCACTGCATGAAAAACTTCCTTGAAAAGCGAAGCCTCAAGACTAGCGGCAAATCCATCGAGTTAAAGCAGAAAATTCTGCTTTGAAACATCGATTCACAAGATAGGTTCGCAGGCTAAGAAAAAACCCTGGATTGCGCTGCGAACCGGGAAGCGCAAGGCGCCGGAGCTTCCGGCGCCGGCGAAGGGGATCAATCGAACAGGCGGGTGAACCAGGCGAACGGGTTCTTCTTCTCGCCGCCGGTCGTCGGTGCGGCTACCTTCTCGGCCTTCGCCACCATCGGCGCGCCCTCGATCACCGGCGTCTTGCCGGCGTACAGGTCGCGCACCTGGCTGGCGGCGCGCTTGCCGCTGCGCAGCGCCCCCTCGATGGTGCCGGGGTACAGCGCATCGGTGTGCTCGCCGGCGAAGGCGACCCGCGACAGCGGCTGTTCCCAGATCCGCCAGAAGCGCGTCACCTGGCCCGGACCGTAGGCCAGGTAGGAACCGCCGGTGCCCGGGTCGGCGCTGTAGCGACGAATTTCGTAGCCGGCGAAGGCACCGCGCATCTTCGGATAGAACTTGTTCATGCGGATCAGCACCTGGTCGACCATCTGCCGGTCGCCGAAAGCCTGCAGCACGCGGGCGTTGTCGCCGGACAGGTTGATCAGCACGTTGGCGCCGCCTTTCAGCGCCGGCTCGACCCAGATCATGCCCAGGCCCTGGTCGCTGAAGATCTCGCCGGAGAGGCGCGACTTGTCGTCCCACACCGGGCGCTTGAACTTCAGCAGGATCTGGTCGCGCCAGCCATAGTTGGTGCCCTTCAGCGCGGACATCTGGGTACCGCTCAGGGACGGGGTCATCTGGATCTGGCCGAGCGCCTTCAGCGGCACGGCGAGAACCACGTAGTCGGCCTTGTAGGTCTCGCTGCCGGCCTTGACGGCGACGCCGTCCTTGGCCTGGACGATGCTCGACACCTTGGATTTGGTCTTGATCGTCTTGATCTGCTTGACGAAGGCTTCCGCCAGCACCTGGCTGCCGCCGGGCAGGCGCGCCGCGCGCAGGTCGCGGTCATCGACGCCACGGTAGGCGCGGCCCTGCTGGGCGAGGTAGAGCAGCGACAGGCGCGACGGTTCGTCGTAGCGCGAGCGGATACGCTGGTTGACCAGCAGGCGCGCGGTCGGCGACAGGTTCAGCTTGTCCAGCCAGCGCGCGGCGTTCATCTGGTCGAGGGCGAACAGGGTATTGCTCGAGGCGGGGTTGAGCGGATCGGAGATCGATGCCGAGAGATCGTCCAGGGTCGACTCGAAGCGCTTGAGGTCGGCGGCGACGTTCGGCTGCTTGAGCGCGAGATCGCTGCTGCTGTAGTACAGGCCGTCGATCAGGTAGCTGGGGGTGCGGACGAAGTCCGGCGCCGGCACCGGCTTCAGCTTGAAGGTGTCCAGGTAGGCATTGAGCGTGGGCTGGACCTTCTGGTTGCCGACCCATTCGCTGGTGGCCAGGCCGGAACGCCCGCCCACCTGCGGCCGCGCCTCGAGCACCGTGACCTGCCAGCCGTTCTTCTGCAATTCGTAGGCCGCGCTCAGGCCTGCCAGGCCCGCGCCGACGACGATCGCCGTAGGCTGTTTATCCTTGCCCAGCGCCACCGCGCTGAACACCCCCAACATGAGAAACGCCGCGGCGCGCAGCCACCTTAACGACATACCGGACTCCCCAGGAAAAAAGCAAAGACGCAACGGCGCGCAGCATACGCCAGAGCCGTTTGGGCCACCATAGGAGTCCGTCGGCGGCTGCTGTCGGATGTGTCCCAACCCACCGGGTTGTTCATCTCACCCCCATTGCATAGGCTTTGCCGATCGATCCGAGGAGACAGCCCATGGGCCTTAACGCCGACTGGATGCAGCGCGACCTGAACGTACTCTGGCATCCCTGTACCCAGATGAAAGACCACGAACGCCTGCCGGTGATCCCGATCCGCCGCGGCGAAGGCGTCTGGCTGGAGGATTTCGAAGGCAAGCGCTACATCGACGCGGTCAGTTCCTGGTGGGTCAATGTGTTCGGCCACGCCAACCCGCGCATCAACCAGCGCATCAAGGACCAGGTCGACCAGTTGGAGCACGTGATCCTCGCCGGATTCAGCCACCAGCCGGTGATCGAGCTGTCGGAGCGACTGGTGAAGATCACCCCGCCGGGGCTCGACCGGGTGTTCTACGCCGACAGCGGCTCGGCGGGCATCGAGGTCGCGCTGAAGATGAGCTACCACTTCTGGCTCAATAGCGGCAGGCCGCGCAAGAAGCGCTTCGTCACCCTGACCAACAGCTACCACGGCGAAACCATCGCCGCGATGTCGGTGGGCGACGTGGCGCTGTTCACCGAAACCTACAAGTCGCTGCTGCTGGACACCATCAAGGTGCCCAGCCCGGACTGCTTCCTGCGTCCGGACGGCATGTGCTGGGAAGAACATTCGCGGAACATGTTCGCCCACATGGAGCGCACCCTGGCCGAAGGGCACGACGAGATCGCCGCGGTCATCGTCGAACCGCTGATCCAGGGCGCCGGCGGCATGCGCATGTACCATCCGGTCTACCTCAAGCTGCTGCGCGAAGCCTGCGACCGCTATGGCGTGCACCTGATCCACGACGAGATCGCGGTGGGCTTCGGCCGCACCGGGACGATGTTCGCCTGCGAGCAGGCCGGCATCGCCCCGGATTTCCTCTGCCTGTCCAAGGCCCTCACCGGCGGCTACCTGCCGATGTCCGCGGTGCTGACCAGCGAGACCGTCTATCGGGGCTTCTACGACGACTACCAGACCCTGCGCGCCTTCCTCCACTCGCACACCTATACCGGCAACCCGCTGGCCTGCGCCGCCGCCCTGGCGACCCTGGACATCTTCGAGGAAGACAAGGTGATCGAGGCCAACCGCGCGCTGTCCACCCACATGGCCAGGGCCACCGCGCACCTGGCCGACCACCCGCATGTCGCCGAGGTGCGCCAGACCGGGATGGTCCTGGCCATCGAAATGGTCCAGGACAAGGCGTCCAGGACGCCCTACCCCTGGCAGGAGCGCCGCGGCCTGAAGGTCTTCCAGCATGGCCTGGAGCGCGGCGCGCTGCTGCGCCCGCTGGGCAGCGTGGTGTATTTCCTGCCGCCCTACGTGATTACCCCGGAGCAGATCGACTTCCTCGCCGAGGTGGCCAGCGAAGGCATCGACATCGCCACCCGCGACGCGGTCAGCGTGGCGGTCAGCGACTTCCACCCGGACCACCGCGATCCGGGCTGAACGTCGCCGCCCCTTCGTCCCGAGGGGGCCGGTTCCAGCGCCCCGCGGCAGGCAGTAAACTGCGCGCCTGTCGCCACTACCCTCGAATCGCCATGCGCCTGTCCCGCTTCTTCGTCGACCAGCCCCTCGCCCTCGGCCAGCACGACCTGCCCGAGACCCAGGCCCACTACATCGGCCGCGTGCTGCGGCACGCCACGGGCGACGCCGTGCAACTGTTCGACGGCAGCGGCCGGGAATACCTCGGCGAGCTGGTCGAGGTCGGCAAGAAGAATGTCCGCGTCGAACTCCGCGAGCAGTTCGCCGGCCAGCCCGACTCGCCCCTGCGTATCCACCTGGGGCAAGGCCTGTCGCGCGGCGAGCGGATGGACTGGGCGATCCAGAAGGCCACCGAGCTGGGGGTGGCGGAAATCACCCCGATCGTCAGCGAGCGTTGCGAAGTGCGCCTGAAGGACGAGCGCGCCGACAAGCGCCTGCAACACTGGCGCCAGGTGGCGATCAGCGCCTGCGAGCAGTGCGGCCGTTCGAGCCTGCCGCTGATCCATTCGCCGCTGGCCCTGGAGGACTGGCTGCGCGGGCGGGACGATGACCTCAGGCTGGTCCTGCACCCAGTAGCCGCCCCCCTGGCCAGCCATGCGCCGCCGTCGCGCCTGGCCTTCCTGGTGGGTCCCGAAGGCGGCCTGAGCGATGCCGAGGTGGAGCAGGCGCAGGCGGCCGGTTTCCACGCCGCGCGCCTCGGCCCGCGAGTGCTGCGCACCGAGACCGCGCCGGTGGTGGCGTTGGCAGTGGCCCAGCAACTCTGGGGCGACTTCGCCTGATATCTCTCCCGCCGCTTTACAACGGCGACAGCCAGTGAATACCGTTGCGCAACCCACTTCGCAACGGATCGCACGCATGGACACGCCCGTTACCTTCGATTGGAAGATCCGCCTGCCCGACGTGCTCGGCGTACTCCGCCGAGACTATGCCGGACGCTTCCCGCAGTTGGCCTCCGCCGCACTGGAGACACTGCTGGAGCGCCTGCGCGACGACCTTCCCGAGGATTTCCTGCCAGCCCTCGGCCAGGAGCTGGAATCCCTGGGACTGGCGTTGGTGGAGCGCCTGGACGAAGACGACAGCCTGAACCTGTACGTGGTCGGCGCTCCCCACAGCCGGCGCCTCCTCGATGCGCTCGCAGCGCAGGGCCACAACGCCCGCACGCTGCGCCAGGAAGACGCCCCTGAGGGCGCCCGGGCGGCCCTCCCCGCCGCCGCGCCGGCCGGCCTGGCGCCGGCTTCGGCCTACATCTGCCTCGAACACGCCGAGCACCTGGCGCCCGGCCTGGCCATCGCCCGCCTGCCGGGCGAGGACAGCCGCAACCTGCTGGACCTGCGCCAATGGCCCAGGCTGCAACGCCTGCCCGATGGCGCGGAGGAAACCCAGGGCGCGTTGCTCTGCCGGGCCAGTTCGGCGGACGGCCTGCACGCCTGGGTCAGGATGACCCGTTCGGGAAGCCCCTACGCCTGGCTGCATCGCTCCCGCGACCTCGCCTCGTTGACGCCCGAACTACCGCCCTTGCCGCTGCCGCCGGCGCAGTCGTTGCGCCAACGCCGCACCCCGGAACTTGCCATCGGCCTGGCCGGGGACGACCTGCTCCTGGCCGACCGCGGCCTGTTCTTCCTCTATCCGGGCTTCGCCCAGGGCAACGACGAACCGCGGTTGCTCTTCGAGGTGCCGCAAGCGCGGCGCTCCATCGAGAATCCGCCGGCGGTCTTCACCACTCCGGACCAGCGCGTCTGCCTGCTCTCCCGCGGGCAGTTCTTCGAATGGCGCGAGGCACGCATCCAGCCCCTGCCGTTCCCCGTCGGCAAGGATCTGCCCGCCGATCCGGCGCAACCGACCTCGGCGGCGCCCGGGACCATCGTCTGGCTGGAGCGTGAAACGCTCTGCGAAGGCCGGCTCGACAGCGGCGAGATCCGCAGCCACTCGCTGGACGGCCTGGCCGAAGGCCCCTACCTGAAGCTCCAGGCCCTGGACGGAGGCTGGCTGCTCCTGGCGCCGTGGCTGGAACCGCATCGCTCGCGGGACCTCGCCCAGCTCTGGCACCTCGAATCCGGCCGGGCGCTGCGCATCCGCTACGGCGAACTGGACCTGGAGGGCGGACTACAGCACTGGGCGGAGCTGCCCGACGGCCGGATCGTCGTCGGCGACCATGCCCGGCATGTCGACCTCGGCAGGTTCGAAAGCCTGCGCCAACGCCTGCTGCGGCGGCGCCTGGCGCCGGCCTGAGGCGCGGCTACAGCCCGCGCAGCGCCAGTCCCGCCAGGCCGAGCAGGAGCACGCCGCAACCGGCGTAGCTGACGCGGTGCCAGAACAGCGAGGTGTTGCGCCGCAGCCAGTCCACCAGCGCCGCGCAGCAAAAGCACCAGATCAGCGACGAGAGCATGAAACCGGCGAAGAACACCAGCGACTGCGCCTGGTTCGGCGTGCCGTCGACGATCCCCGCCAGGGCGCTGCCGAGGGCGCCCCAATAGACCACGTTCTTCGGGTTGGACAGGGAGATCGCCGCGCCGGCGCCGAAGGCGTTGCGCCCCTGCTCGCCGGCATCCTCCGCCGCCAGCGGCGGACTCCAGGCGTCGCGCAAGCCTTGCACGCCGAGCCAGGCCAGGTAGGCGGCACAGGCCAGGGTCAGAGGAATCCGCACCTGTTCGTAGCCCAGCAGCAGCGCCAGCCCGGTGAGCCCGAGCAGGGCCCAGACGGCATCGCCGATCAGCGACCCCAGTTGCACCAGCAACGCCGGGCGGAAGCCGCCGGTCAAACCACGGCGCAGCGTTTCGCTGAACACCGCGCCAGGAGAAACATTGAAGGCGAAACCGAACAGCAAGGCCGCGAGGAAGATGGCGAGCATGGGACGACGACTCCGTGGGTGGGTCGTCGGATTATCCCGGCCGGCAGCGAAGCGGACTTGAACCGGATTGCGCAGTTCAGCCGCGCACAGCGCGCTGGTAGCGGCCCGGCGAAATGCCGTAGGCGCTGGTGAAGTAACGGGTCAGGTGGCTCTGGTCGGCGAAGCCCAGGGCGTGGGCCACCTCGCCCACCGCCAGGCCACGGCGCAACAGGCCGAGGGCGCGGCGGGTGCGCAGTTGCATGCTCCACTGGCGCGGGCTGAGCCCGGTGGCCTTCTTGAACGCCCGCAGCAGGTGGTATTTCGACAGGCCCACCTGCTCCGCCATCCCATCCAGGTCCGGCGGCTCGGCCAGGCGCTCGGCGAGCAGCGCCTGCAGGCGGGCGACAGCCGGGCGCCCAGGATCGGCCCTCTGCGGCAGGCGGGTGCCGCTCGCCGCCAGCAGGCGGCCGAGGAACTCCAGCAGGCGCTCCTCGCCCCGTTCGCGGGCGAAGCGGTCGCTGGCCAGCAAGGCTTCGATGCTGGCGGCCAACTCGCGGCCCAGCGCCGGATTGCGCAGCAGCGGGCGGTCGAACTCGACGGAGGAAAGATCCAGGCTGCTCGCCAGTTCGGCGGCAGGCAGATAGAGGCTGGCGAAGCGCCAGGGCTGGCCGTCGCGGACGCCGCCGCCCTGGATCTGCCCCGGGTTGTAGAGGGTCAGGTCGCCGCTGTCGGCCTGGAAGGTACGGCCATCCAGCCAGACATCTTCCAATCCGCAGAGGTTGGCGCTGATGACGAACTCGTCGTGGCTGTGCTTCTCGAAGCGGTGCCCGGCCAGGCTGGCGCTGGCGACCTCGAGGGAGGCGCCGATCCGCGCGTGCTGCAGGCCGGCCATGGACGGCTCAGATCAGGCCGGCGTCGGCGAGCTTCTCTTCGAGCCCGGCCAGGTCCGGAATCCGCGCGGTTTCGCCGCCGATGTCCACCGCCGCCAGTTCCAGCGCCGCCAGCGGCGCGGCGGTGCTCGCGAGATTGGCGTCCAGCCGCACCGAGCGCGGAATGCCCTGCACCAGCAGGGCGAGGAATTTCACATGGGGTCGTCCGCCGAGGGCGTTGATGACCACCACCCGCGCGCTGCTGCCGAGTACCGGCTGCTGTTCGCCGCTGGAGGCCGCCTCGAAGGACAGCAGCGGCAGGCGCAGGTCGCGCCAGGCCACCTGGCCCAGGTACCACTGCGGCACGCCGGCGGCGACCTGCGGGTTGCGATAGGCGATCAGTTCGGCCACGGCGACGTTGGGCAACAGCAGGGTGCGGTCGCTCAGCGGCAGGAGCAGCCCGGTGAGGCTGTCCGGGGTCGGGTTGGCTGGGGTGTTCCGGCTCATGCCATCCTGCTCGATCACGGCCTGGTTCATGTTTCGACTCCTGTCGGCGCGCAGCGTGCGGCCAGATGCTTGACCAATGCCTCGGCCAGTTCGCGGGGGCTGGCATTGAAACTGCTGTAACCGGCTTCGCGCAAGCTGTCCGGCATGCTCGAACAGACGCAACTGTCGGCGCGCTGGGTCCATACCTCGCCACCCTGGCGCCGCACGTAGGCGGCAGCGGCGCTGCCGTCGCTACCCATGCCGCTGAAGACGATCACCCCGCAGTCGGGCCCGAACTGCTGGGCCAGGTTGAGCATCATCTGGTCGATGGACGGGGTGTAGGGTTCCGGCCAGGGACGCTGGCTGCATTTCAGCCGCCCGTCGTGGTGGAAACCGAGTTCGTGCAGCACCGGCACCACCATGACCTCGCCGCAACGCAGCGCTTCGCCGTCGCGGACGTTCTTCACATGCCACTGGCTGTGCCGGCCGACTGCCTGCGGCAGGTTCTGCTCGAAGCTGGCGTCGATGTGCTGGGCATAGAGGAAGCCGATCGGCAGGCCGCCGGGCAAGGCGTCGAGAAATGCCTTCACCGCCGCCGGGCCGCCGAGCGAGGCCGCCAGCAGCCACACCTCGCGGGCCGCTTCGCCGGCCTGCAGCGGCATCGCCGCGAGGTCGCCGGGAATCTCCAGGCGCGGCGGACGCTCCTCGTCGAGCAATGCGCCGAGGCTGTCGCCAACGCCATCGCTGGGGTCGCCGATCAAGCGCTTCAGCTTGCCGATCAGCCGCCGCTCCCAGCGCGGGTAATGTTCGGTATGCCGCTCCGGTGCGTGGCCCTCGCCGAACAGCACCGGCGCACGGTCCTGCTCCAGCAGGCTGTCCAGCAGCGGCGAGTCGTCCTGCTGGGTCAGGTCCACCAGCCACAGGTCGGGCGCGCACTCCAGCGCGGCGTCGTCGACCCTGGCCGGGTCGGCGTTGAGCACCACCTCGTAGCCATGGCCGAGCAGCGCCTGTTGCAACACGTGGCGCTGCAACGAGGTGTCGGCGATCACCGCGACCCGTGGCGTGGCGCGCTCACTCATGCTGGCCGACCAGGGACTGGATGGCTTCGAGCAGCTCGGTTTCCTGGTAAGGCTTGCCGAGGTACTGGTTGACGCCGATGCCCAGCGCGCGCTCGCGGTGTTTCTCGCCGGTCCGCGAGGTGATCATGATGATCGGCAGGTTGCCCAGGCGCTCGTCGTGGCGCACCAGGGTGGCGACCTCGAAACCGTCCATGCGCGGCATCTCGATGTCCAGCAGGAGGATGTCCGGACGGTGCTCCTGGAGCTGGGCGATGGCGTCCACGCCGTCCTTCGCGGTCAGCACGTTCATGCCGTTGCGCTCCAGCAGGCGGGTGGTGACCTTGCGCACGGTGACCGAGTCGTCCACCACCATGACCAGCGGCGGCCGCTGCTGCTCGCTTTCGCTCGCCGCCATTTCCTGGCGCAGCGCCAGGCGTTCGCGACGGTTTTCCTGGCCGAGCAGCGCGTGCCGGGAGCGGATGGTCGCCAGCAGGTCGAGGATCACCACCACCCGGCCATCGCCGAGCAGGGTCGCCCCGGAAATCCCGGCGACCCCGGCGAACTGCGGTCCGAGGCTCTTCACCACGATCTCGCGGGAACCGGCCAGCGAGTCGACCTGCACCGCCACCGCATGCTCCGAGGAGCGCACCAGGATCACCGGCAAGGGCAGCGACTGGCCGACCAGCTTGGGTTCCTGGCCGTTGTTCAGCAGCTCGCCGAGATACTTCAGTTCGTAGGACTGCCCGGCGTATTCGAAGCTGGGCGTATCCAGCCCCGCCTCGCCGCGCTGGTCGTAGAGCGCCTCCAGTTCGTAGGGCGAAACCCGCACGATACCCTCGATGGTGTTCAGCGGCACCGCGTAGAGATCCTCGCCGGATAGCACCATCAGCGCCCGGTTCACCGACACGGTGAACGGCAGCCGCACGTTGAAGCGGGTGCCCTGGCCCGGCTCGGTCTGGATGCTCACCGAGCCGCCGAGCTGCTTGACCTCGGAGTTGGCCACGTCGAGGCCGACGCCGCGCCCGGAGATCTGGGTGACCTTTTCGGCGGTGGAGAAACCGGACTCGAGCACGAACTGCAGCACTTCACGATCGCTGAGGTCGCTGTCGGAGCTCATCAGGCCACGCTCGATGGCCTTGCGCCGTACCGCGTCGAGGCGGATGCCGGCACCGTCGTCGGAGAGGGTGAGGAGGATGTCGCCGCCCTCGCGGCCGATGTTCAGGCGGATCGTACCGTGCTCCGGCTTGCCCGCCGCGCGGCGCGTCTCGCCGGACTCGATGCCGTGGTCCACGGCGTTGCGCAGCATGTGCTCCAGCGGTGCGACGATGCGTTCGAGAACGGTACGATCCATCTCGCCGTCGGCGTTGCCGACCACGAACTCGACCTGCTTGCCGAGTTCGCCGGCCACCTGCCGGACGATCCGCCGCAAACGCGGTACCAGCCGATCGAACGGCACCATGCGGGTGCGCATCAGGCCTTCCTGGAGTTCGGTGTTGACCCGCGCCTGTTGCAGCAGCAGGGTCTCCGCGTCGCGGTTCTTCGCCGCCAGGGTTTCCTTCAGGTCGAGAAGGTCGGAGGCCGATTCGAAGAGTGCGCGCGAGAGCTGCTGCAACTGCGAATAGCGGTCCATTTCCAGCGGGTCGAATTCTTCGTAGCCGGCGCGTTCGGCATCGGCCTGGTGACGCGAGAGGATCTGCGCCTGGGTCTCGGTGTCGAGGCGGCGCAACTGGTCGCGCACCCGCTCGATGGTGGACTCCATCTCGCCGAGGGTGAAGCCGACGTCGCTCACCTGCTGCTCGACCCGGCCGCGGAAGATCGAGGTCTCGCCCGCCAGGTTGACCAGGTTCTCCAGCAGTTCCGCCGGCACCTTCACCAGTTCCTGCGGGGCACGCCGGGAAGCGGCCTCCTGGGCCGCCTCCTGGGCCTTGCGCACGAACGGCAGGGTGGTGGCCGGGGCAGCCGGAGGCGCCGCCTCGGCCGCCATGATCGCGCCGGCCGCCGGGGCCAGGCGGGTCAGCTCGGCCAGCGCGGAGGCCACCGCGCGGTCGGTATCGTCGGCCTGGACCAGCGCCTGGGCGGGCTCGGGCCGTTCACCGGCCTCGTCGTCCTCGGCCAGCCGCTCGCGCAACAGGTCGACCTGCCGCTGCAGGCCTTCCAGCCCCGACTGCGCATCCAGCAGCAGGCTGTCCGGCCACGGCGCGCCCTGTTGCTGCGCATCGGTGAGATGCTGCTCGAGGTCGTGGGCCAGGTTGCCCAGCTCGGTCTGCCCGGCCAGGCGCGCGCCGCCCTTGAGGGTGTGCAGGATCCGCAGCAGGTCGTCCAGCGGCTGGGCGTCGCCGTTGCCGCCGTCCCAGCGGCCGAGCGCCAGTTCGAGGTTCTCCAGCAGGTCGTCGGCTTCCTCGAGGAAGATGTCGAGGATCTCGCTCTCGTCGGCCGCCGCACCCTTCGCCGCCAGCGGCTTGAGGCTGACGCTGGTGGGTACGCTCAGTTGCTCGTCGGGATCGCTGCGCAGGCGCCTGATCTCCGCGATCAGCGCCTGCCCGTCGGGCAGCGTGCGATGGCCACGCACCGCCTCGAGCATCTCGGCCAGCTCGTCGTGGCAGCGCTGCAGCAGGCCGAACAAGGCCGGGCTGGCGCGCAGGCGTCCGCCGCAGAGGCCTTCGTAGAGGAATTCAAGCTCATGGGCGAGGTCGCCGATCTCGCCGATCTCGGCCATCCGCGCACCGCCCTTGAGGGTATGCAGGTCGCGCTGCAAGGCTTCCAGTTCGATGGTGTTGTCGACGTCGTCGATCCAGCGCTGCAACGCGGCGGCAGCGCTGTCGAGGATATCGAAGCCTTCCTCGAGGAAGATCTCCACCAGTTCGGGATCGCGCTCTTCGAACGCCTCCGCAGCGGGCGGCTGCGTCGCGGCAGGCGCGGCGGGCACCTCGACGGCCGGTGCAACGAGTTCCTCGACGGGGCTTTCCGCCTCGCCCGGTGTCGCGGCCTCGGCCAGAGGGCCCTGGCGGAACCGGCGGATCGCCTGGATAAGGTCGTGCGGGTCGGCCAGGGGCTGGCCGGCGCTCAACTGGTCGAGCTGTTCGGCCAGGCGGTCGTGACAGGCTTGCAGCAATCCGGCCAGTTGCGGGGAGTGCTGGTAACGGCGGTCGACCAGTCCTTCGTAGAGGGCCTCCAGCTCGTGGGCCAGGTCGCCGATCTCGGCGATCTCGGCCATTCGTGCGCCGCCCTTGAGGGTGTGCAGGTCGCGCTGCAGGGCGCTGAGCGAAGACAGCGCGCCCGGCTCGGCCTGCCATTGGGCCAGTGCCTGGCCGGCGCTTTCGAGGATGTCCACCGCCTCTTCGAGGAAGATCGACACCATTTCCTCGTCCAGCTCGCGGCCGGGAGCCGGTGCAGGCGCTGCCGGTACGGTCTCCTCGGCAGGCGTCCCGGCCTCTTCGAAGACCGCCTCGGGGAGGGCCAGCTCTTCGTCTTCCGGGGGGAAATCGTCGGCGCCGAGGCTCTCCGGGTCGATGAACGGAACGGCCTCGGCGGCGGGCGCTTCCAACAGTTCCTGCAGGGCCGCGACCCGCTCCGGACGCGGCGTGACCTGCAGGCCGGCGGCGACCTGGTCCATCATCCCGATCAGCGCCTCATGGGCCTGGCGGGCTTCCTCGAAGAACGCCGGGCTGACCGCCAGGCGGCCTTCCTCGACGGCATCGTAGAGCGCCAGCAAGGCCTGGCAGAGTTCTTCCACCTGCGGCAGCTCGGCATGCCGGGCGCCCTGGTCCAGAGCGCTGAGTTCCTCGCGCAGCGCGCTCAGCTCCTGGCGCTCCTGCGGATGCTCGTGCCAGCGCTCGAGCAAGTCCTCGGCGTCCAGCAGGATGTCCATGCCTTCGACGAGGAACGCCTCGATCAGCAACGGATCGCGGCGCTCGCCGGCATCGCTGTAGCGCTCGGCCTCGAGCGAGGCGATGCGCTCCTGGTGCAGTGCCTCGATACGCTCCAGCAGCGCATCGCTGCCGGGGATCGGGTTCAACGGCCGGTGCGCACCGACCTGTTCCAGGCCGATGCGGAACAGTTGCTCGGCGTCGTGCAGCAACTCGGCTTCGCGCAGGTCGAAGGCGAGCAGGTTGGACTTGTATTCCTTGACCAGTTTTTCCAGCGGCGTGGCGATCTCCGCGATCGGCAGGATGCCGGCCATGTGCGCGCTGCCCTTGAGGGTATGCAGGGCACGCTGCAAGGCATCGGTGACCGGCTGCGGCAGTTCGCGGGCGCAGTCGGCGAGGAAGCCGACCAGGGCCTCGAGATGGGTCTCCGCCTCGTTGGTGAAGATCTCCAGCAGTTGCGGATCGAGCAGTTCGACGTCGCTCTGCGCCTCGGCAGCGGCCTGCGGCGCGTCGGCCAATGGCGGCGCCTGGACGCCGTTCTCCAGGCTCGGCGGCTGCTCCGCCCCGGCCTCCGGCGGTACTCCGCCGTCGTCCGGCGCCGGCGGTTCCGGCAGCGGCTCGCCCTTGGCCAGGGCATGCGCGGTGGCCGCCAGCAGGTCGACATCGTCGCGCTGGCGCTGGGCATTGGCGGCGAACTCCTCGACCAGCTCCGGCAACAGGGCCACGACCTGGTCCACCACTCGCTGCACCGGCTCGCTGGCGGCGATGCTGCGATCGAGCACGCGGTTGAACAGGTTCTCTATCGACCAGGCCAGTTCGCCGATCACCAGGGCACGGACCATCCGTCCGCTGCCCTTGAGGGTATGGAAGGCACGGCGTACCTCGGTCAGCGCGTCGCGGTCGTCGTGGTCGGCTTTCCAGGCCGGCAGGTAGCGGCCGATGGTCTCCAGGACCTCGCCGGCCTCCTCGATGAAGACCTCGCGCAGTTCCTCGTCCACCGGCTCCTCGTCGGCCGGCGGCGGCAGCAGGCTGACCGGAACGTTCTGCGCCGGCGGGTTGATCGGCTGCACCGGCGCAGCCATCACCTCGGCCAGAGACAGGGCCGGCGCTGCGCTGGCGAGCGCCTCGGCGGCAGGCGGCGCCTCGGCCTCGGGCAATTGCACCTCGGGGAGATCGAGGTCGGAAAGATCCAGTTCCTCCAGGCTCGAGCCCTCCCAGGCGGACACCTCGCCCTCCACCTCCGGCAAGGCTACATCCAGCGGCAGCGGATCGAGCGCATCGAGAACCAGCTCCTGTTCAGCGGAGCCGTCGAAAGGCTCCAGCGCCGGCAACGGCTCGAGGCTTTCCAGCGGTGCGTCGAAGGACAGCGCCGGCTCCTCCAGGCTCAGATCCAACGTCTCGTCGGCCTGCGCCGGCTGCGCCAGGTCATCGCCGAGCCCCCACTGCTCCGGCAGCGACCAGTCCGCCAGGGCCGCCGGCCCGGAGGCCGGGGCCGCATCGGCGGGCAGGTCGAGGCCGGAGAGATCGATCTCGTCGAGGCTGAAATCGTCCAAGCTGCGGGCAGGCGCCGGGGTCGACTGCGGCTGGCCGCTCTCCTCGACCACCTCCGGCAACGCCGGCGGCACTTCGGCGGAATCGTCCAGCGGCAGGTCCAGGGCCAGGTCGAGGGACGGCTCGCCGGCGTCGGGCGCGACTTCGCCAAGGGTCCAGTTGTCGTCGCTGGCCAGCAGCGGGGCATCTTCCCTCGCCGCCTCGGCAGGAGCCGTGTCGGCGGGCGGTTGCTCCGCTGTCTCGGCGACCTCGACGACCGCCTCCGGCCTCACCGGCTCGGCAGCCGGGGACTCGATGGCAGCGGGCCCGGACAGGCCGGGCTCGGCCGGGGCCGACGAATTCGGTTTCAGCGTATAGCCGAGGTTCGCCAGGCTGTCCTCGGCGACGTCGAGGATCAGGTCGCTCTGGCTGGCATGGTCCTCGCTCAGGCGCTCCAGGTAATACTCGACGCTGGTGATGGCATCGGCCAGGGTATCCAGGCTCTGCCAGTCCGGCACCGCCTTGCGCGCCAGCAGCTGTTCCTGGATATAGCGGTTGCAGGTTTCCAGCAGGGTCGCGGCGCGCTCCAGCGGGATCATCGCCAGGCCGCCGCGGACTTGGGTCAGCAGCTCCGGCACGCGGGCCAGGTGCTCGTGGTTCCACTGCGAGGCGATGAACTCGATGATCGCGTCCTTGGCCTGCTCCAGACCGTTGCGCGCTTCCTTGATCACCAACTGGTGGATTTGCGCCACATCGGTGGTGGGCAGGCGGCTTTCCTCGCTGTTGCGCTCGTCGCCGGGACCGGCCATGCCGGCCAGGGTGGCCTCGACGTAGAGCAACGCGCCGGCGACGTCCATCAGGATCGCGTCGCTCGGCTCGCGGCGGCCCTGGGCCAGGGCGTGGATGACGTCCAACTGGTCGAGGATTACCTTGCGCGGTTGGCCGAAGCCGAGTACCGCCAGGGTATCGGCGATCTGCTTGAGCGGCGCCAGGAGGGCGTCCAGTTCCGAGGGGTGGCCACGGTCGCTGCGCACGAACAGGTCGAGGCTGTCCTTGATCCGCACCAGTTCCTCGCACAACGCACCGACCACCGAACGCATCGCGTCGCGGTCGGGTCCGGCGAGGCGGGCGCGCTCGGCATCCACCGTCTCGTGGTCGGGCAGCGCCTCGTCGAGGCGGTACTGTTCCTTCAGTGCGCGGATTCGCGGCGACTGCGAAGGCGCCTTGGCCACGTAGAACAGCAGGTTCTTCACCAGCTCGTCCGGCGCGGCCTGGTTCAGGCCGTCGGCGCCCTGCTCGACCAGGCGCTTGAGTTCGCGGTCGAGCTGGCGCAGCAGGGTGCGCACCGAGGCGCTGTTGACCACGCTACCGTTGGCCAGGCCCTCGACCAGGCCGGAAGCGATGCTCCACAGCGGCCCCAGCGGTGCCTCGCGGCACAGGCCCTCCAGGCGCGCATAGACACGCGCCAGGTAGCCGAGGCTGGTCGCCACGTCCTGGTTGCGCAGCAGGCCGACCAGGGCCATCTGCTGGGTCTGGCGCAGCTTGCGCAGCAAGCCGCCGAGTTCGTCGGTGCGCAGTTGCGCGATGGCCTCGCCGTCCAGTTGCGGCTGGCGCTGCGACAGGTCGGGCGCGAACAGGCTGGTTTCCGAGAGCAGCTTCTCGCCGCGCGCGGCGCGCAGGTCGTTGAGCAGCGGCAGGACCACCATCGGCAGGTCGCGCCGGGCGGTCTGGATCCGGTCGAGGTAGACCGGCAGTTGCAGGATCGCCTGCATCAGCACTTCCAGGGCCTCGCCCTGGTTCGGCACGCGACCGTCCAGCAAGGCCTGGACCAACTGCTCCATTTCCTCGGCGAGCAGGGCCGCGCCGTAGAACTCGACCATCTGCAGGGTGCCCTGCACCTGGTGCACGTAGGTCAGGCAGAACCGCATGCGGGTCGGGTCCTGCGGGTTCTCGACGAACGCTTCCAGCGCCTGGCGCGCCTGTTTCAGGGTTTCGGCGATCTCGCCTTTCACCCATTCCAGAGCGACGTAGTCGTGCCGGTCACCCATAGCCACTCCATTCATGTGCCTGAGTACCCCTTACGGGTAAAGGCCAGGACCCGCTCGTCGGCGACCGGCTCGAGCTCCGGATGGCTCCAGTCGACCACTTCGCCGACCCCGATCACCAGCAAGCCTCCCGGCGCCAGCCGTTCGGCCAACCGGTTGAGGATCTCGCGCCGTCGCCAGCGACGGAAGTAGATCAGCAGGTTCTGACAAAAAATCACGTCCATGCCGGACCAGGGCGCCTTCGCCAGGTCCAGCACATTCAGCCGGGCGCAGCAGACGCGCTCGGTCAGTATCGTTTTCACGCTGAAGCTGCCGTCGGCCTGGCGTTCGCAATAGCGTTCGACCAGTCCGGCCTCCAGTTGCTCCAGCTTGCGGGCCGGATAGTTCGCCTGCCGCGCCCGCTGCAGGGCGTGAAGGCTGATATCCGTCCCGGTGACGCCGAAAAAATCTTCCCGTTCCTGCCCGCGCAACGCCTGCGCGGCGCACATCGCCAGCGAGTAGGGTTCCTCGCCGCTGGAGCAGCCGACGCTCCACAGGGCCCAGGGCCGCGGCATGCCTTCGCGGCGCAGGCGCTCGCCCAGGTAGCGCTCGAGCAGCTCGAAAGACGGGGGATGACGGAAAAAACGGGTTTCCTGGACGGTCAGGCGGTCCAGCAGGGTCGCCCACTCCACTGCGCCACGCGGACCGTCGGTCACTTGGCGGTAGTAGCTGTGGTAGTCGCCGATGCCCAGTTCACGCATGCGCGCGGTCAGGCTGGCCTGCAGGAACGTCCGGCGCTGCTCGTTGAGCACCACGCCGGTGCGGTTCTCCAACAGGACCTGCCAGTCGCGGAACTCCGCTGCCGACATATCGGCCAGCGGCTGCAGTGACCAGACGCCGTTCGCCTGCATGCCGTGCCCCTCGTCCAAGGTGTCGACGCGGCGCCCGCCAGGCGGCCGCCGCGCCTATGCTCAGGCCTGCTCCACGCCCTCCGGCAGTTTGAAGCCGGATACCGAGTTGCGCATCTCGCTCGCCATCTTCGCCAGGTTGCCGATGCTCCGCGCGGTGGCGGTGGTACCGGCGGAGGTCTGCGAGGTGATCTCCTGAATGACGTTCATGGTGTTGGAAATGTGGCCGGCCGACGATGCCTGCTGACGGGCGGCGTTGGAGATGTTCTGGATCAGTGCCGCGAGGGTCTTGGATACCTTCTCGATCTCCTCCAGGGCCACACCGGCGTCCTGGGCCAGGCGCGCGCCGCGGACCACCTCGGAGGTGGTCTGCTCCATCGAGATCACCGCTTCGTTGGTGTCGGTCTGGATGGTCTTCACCAGCGCCTCGATCTGCTTGGTCGCCGCCGAGGAACGTTCCGCCAGTCGCTGTACCTCGTCCGCTACCACGGCGAAGCCGCGGCCCGCGTCCCCAGCCATCGACGCCTGGATCGCGGCGTTCAGGGCGAGGATGTTGGTCTGGTCGGCGATGTCGTTGATCAGGCTGACGATGTCGCCGATCTCCTGGGACGATTCGCCGAGGCGCTTGATTCGCTTCGAGGTGTCCTGGATCTGCTCGCGGATGTTGTCCATGCCGGTGATGGTGTTGTGCACCACCTCGTTGCCCTTGTTGGCAATGGCTACCGAACGTTCCGCTACCGCCGAGGATTCCGAGGCGTTCGCCGATACCTGGTCGATCGACACCGCCATTTCGTTGATCGCCGCCGAGGCGCCGGCGATTTCCTGCGCCTGGTGCTCGGAGGCTTCGGCCAGGTGCATCGCGGTGGACTGGGTTTCCTGGGCCGCTGCGGCCACCTGCACGGCGGTCTGGTTGATGGTCTCCACCAGTTCGCGGAGCTGGTCGATGGAGTAGTTGATCGAGTCGGCGATGGCGCCGGTGAAGTCCTCGGTCACGGTCGCGGCCACGGTCAGGTCGCCGTCCGCGAGGTCGGCGATCTCGTCGAGCAGACGCAGGATCGCGGCCTGGTTGCGGTCGTTCTTCTCAGCGGTCTCGGCCAGCCGGCGGTTGGTCTCGCGCACCATCACCAGGCCGATCAGGATGATCGAGGCCAGGGCCAGGGCGCCGAGGACGTAACCGGCGAACAGGTTGATGCTACGCCCGCCGGCCAGGTTCTCGAAGCCGTCGGCCAGTTGCGAGGCTTTGTCCAGCAGGGTCTGCGAAACGCTGAAGATGTTGTTCGCCGCTTCCCGGACCTGGAACAGGTCGGGCGAGGTCTCGAGGATCTCGTCCACCGAACCGGAGACGAACTCGAAGAGTTCGGCGATCTCGTTCAGGCGATCCACCGCCTCGGCGTTGGTCACCTTGGAGATGCTCATCGCCGCGTTGCCTTCCTGCATGCCCTTCAGTACGCGGCCGAACAGGCTGGCGTCGCGGCCGAAGCTGTCGGCGGCCTGCACCGAGTTCTCGTCGCCGGCCAGCACCTTGTTCACCGAGCCGAGGATACGTTCGGCGAGCAGCGACTGGCGCTGGGCGACCGCGACCTGGTCGGCCGGGGCACCGTTCTCCAGCAGGATGTCGACCACCTCTTCGTATTCCACCTGCAGCTGCGGGATGGTTTCGGCGAGGGTCGAGGCCACCTGGTGCAGGGACAGTACGGTCTGTTCGCTGGCGAGGATGGAGTCGGCGTTCTTGCGCAGGCCGTCCCAGTCCTGCTGCACCACGTCCATCTGCGGCTTCACCGCTTCGGGGCTGGGCGGCAGGGATGTGCTCTCGTCGCCGTTGACCAGGATGTTCCAGCGTTTCTCGAAGTCGTTGCGCGCATCCTTCAGGAGCTTGAACGCCTCGCCCTTGCCCGCCGCCGCTTCGGTGGCGTTCTTCGCGATCCGCTGCGACAGGACGCGCAGTTCGCCGGCATGGCCGATGTACTGCTTGTCATGGTTCGACTGGGTGTTGAGGTAGGCAAAGTTGGCGAACAGCAACACGATCGAGACGATGAGGACGATGAACAGCCCCGCGATCACCGAGCTGCTGCGCATGCCCGCGAAAAGATTGCCTGCGTTGATTTTCTTCATATTTGGCCCCCGCCCGGACCGACCACGATTACGATTTCCATGTCACGACACGGGCCGGCAGACCGGCCCAACCGGTGAAGCTGTTTATACGGCGACGTCGAGGAAGCCCTGGTGTTGCGCCAGCGCATGCGGGCTGAACACCAGCCACGGCTGCTCTCGATGGAAGACGCCATGAATGAAGGGTTGCAGTGCCGCTTCTAGTGGCGGCAGCTGTTCGCTGAAGGTGTCCACCGGGAAGTGCTGCATGCCGAACACCTCATCGACGATGAGGCCGGCGAACACGTCCAGGTGCTCCACCACCAGCACCCGCCGCTGCTTGCGCAAGGGCGACAGTTCGGTGCCGAGGAAACCGCAGAGGTCCATGATCGGCAGCAGGCGGCCACGTACGTTGGCCACCCCCTTGACCCAGGTCTTCACGCCCGGCAGCTGGGTGTAGCGCGGTTCGTGCAGGACTTCGCCGACCTCCCCCATGGGGGCGACGAAGAACCGCCCGCCCATGCGGAAGCCGATCCCGCTCCAGCTCTGCACCGCCTCCTGCTGGGCCGGCAGGCCGGCGGCCAGGCGTCGGCAGCGCTGATCGATGTCGACGAGGAGCTGGAAGGGGGTCTGAACGTCCGACATGCGGGGCCTGGTCTTTCCGGGGTCAGGGTGAGCGATGCGCTGCGACGGGCTCAGCCCGCCAGCACCGCATTGATGGTTTTCAGCAGGGTCTCTTCGTCCACCGGCTTGGTCAGGTAGTCGCGAGCGCCCTGGCGCTTGCCCCAGACCTTGTCGGTCTCCTGGTCCTTGGTGGTGACGATGATCACCGGGATGGCGCTGGTCTCGGCGTCCTTGGTCAATTGACGGGTCGCCTGGAAGCCGTTGAGGCCGGGCATGACGATGTCCATCAGGACCACGTCGGGCTTTTCCTGGCGGGCCAGGGCGACGCCGTCGCCGCCGTTCTCGGCCTTGAGTACCTGGTGACCATGCTTTTCCAGCATGGCGGTCAGCTTGTACATCTCGGTCGGAGAGTCATCAACAATCAAAATACGAGCCATGGGATCCCCATCACGAAATAAGCATCAACGGCCATGCGGCCGGATATCAGGAAACGGCGTCCACCGGGGTGAAGCTGGGTACGTGTGCCTTGATCGCGCCCAGCAGCTCTTCCTTGCTGAACGGCTTGGTGAGGTACTGGTCGGAGCCGACGATGCGCCCCTTGGCCTTGTCGAACAGGCCGTCCTTGGAGGACAGCATGATCACCGGGGTGGACTTGAACGCGCTGTTGTTCTTGATCAGGGCGCAGGTCTGATAGCCATCCAGGCGCGGCATCATGATGTCGACGAAAATGATGTTCGGATGGGTATCGGCGATCTTCGCCAGGGCATCGAAGCCGTCGATTGCCGTGATCACGTCGCAACCGACCTTTTTCAGCAGTGTTTCGGCGGTGCGACGAATCGTTTTCGAATCGTCGATCACCATCACTTTCAAACCGTCGGATTGCTGTTCCATGTTCGCCCTATATCGACTCGGTGAATCATTCTTCTGTGTTTTCTTCAGTGCGCTAACGCCCTGTCACCGACGGGCTGCGACCCAATCGCGGGCCTTTTTAGCA
This sequence comes from Pseudomonas sp. HMSC067G02, assembly GCF_001813485.1. Lineage (NCBI taxonomy): Bacteria > Pseudomonadati > Pseudomonadota > Gammaproteobacteria > Pseudomonadales > Pseudomonadaceae > Pseudomonas > Pseudomonas sp. HMSC067G02. The sequence continues at coordinate 115,493 of NZ_KV812729.1, read as the reverse complement.
CACTCGACGCAACTCTATCCATAATGCCCGGAACAGGCCGGCTTTTTCCTTGACCAAGCGCAAACGGGGCGCCAACCTGAGCGTCAAACCCGCTTGCCACGCGGCCTCCCCGCCGCGACCGGACAACCCACCCCCTTTCGGAGGAATTCCCATGAGCGTACGCCTCGGGATCGTCATGGACCCCATCGCGCGCATCAACTTCAAGAAGGACAGCTCGCTCGCCATGCTGCTGGCTGCCCAGGCCCGCGGCTGGTCGCTGTTCTACATGGAACAGCAGGACCTCTACCAGAAGGCCGGCGTCGCGCGTGGACGCATGCGCCCGCTGAAGGTCTTCAACGATGCCTCCCGCTGGTTCGAACTGGAAGCGGAAAGCGACCAACCGCTGCACGAACTGGACGTGATCCTGATGCGCAAGGACCCGCCCTTCGATAACGAATTCGTCTATTCGACCTACCTGCTGGAACAGGCCGAGCGTGCCGGCGCCCTGGTGGTGAACCGGCCGCAGAGCCTGCGCGACTGCAACGAGAAGTTCTTCGCCACGCAGTTCACCCAGTGCACTCCGCCGACGATGGTCAGCCGGCGATCCGATATTCTGCGCGAGTTTGCCGCCGAGCATCGTGACATCATTCTCAAACCCCTGGACGGAATGGGCGGTTCGTCGATATTTCGTCACCGCGAAGGCGACCCGAACCTCTCGGTGATCCTCGAGACCCTCACCCAGCATGGCAGCCAGCAGATCATGGCGCAGCGCTATCTGCCGGAAATCAAGGACGGCGACAAACGCATCCTGATGATCGACGGCGAACCGGTGCCCTACTGCCTGGCGCGCATCCCCGCCCAGGGCGAGACCCGCGGCAACCTCGCCGCCGGCGGCCGCGGCGTGGCCCAGCCGCTGAGCGAGCGCGACCGCTGGATCGCCGCCGAGGTCGGCCCGTACCTGCGCGAGCGCGGCCTGCTGTTCGTCGGCCTCGACGTGATCGGCGATTATCTGACGGAAATCAATGTCACCAGCCCGACCTGCATCCGCGAGATCGACCAGGCCTTCGACACCCGAATCGGCGACAAGCTGATGGACGCCATCGCCGCCCAGCTGGCTGCCCGCTGAATCGCGCGGGCGGGCCTCGGTCCGCCCGCCTCGGCCCGGCCGATGCGCCACGGCGAGCGACCGCGTGTCCAAGGCGCGGAGTGCGTCATAGACTTTTCCGCCCCCCATCGGCAGACTTCGCCCCACGCCAGCCACCACGATCCGCAATGAACGCCGCCGTCCTCAAGTCCCCCTCCGCCGCTGCCGGCGTCCGCCCGGCGGACCGTTTGGGCTTCACCCTGTTCATCGCAGCCATCCTGCACGTCGCCTTCATCCTCGGGGTGGGCTTCTCCATGCCCGCGCCGAGCCAGATCAGCAAGACCCTGGAAATCACCCTGGCCACCTTCAAGAGCGACAAGGCGCCGGAGAAGGCCGACTACCTCGCGCAGATGAACCAGCAGGGCAGCGGAACCCTGGAGCACAAGGCCGCGCCGAAGACCACCGAGGTCGCGCCGTTCCAGGACAACCAGGTGAAGAAAGTCGCGCCGCCGGCTACGCCGAAGCAGGCCAGGAGCGAAGAGGCGCCCAAGGCCGCGGTGACCACCACCCGCCAGCGCCAGCAGAAGGCACCGAGCAAGACCCAGGCACAGAAGGCCGAGCAGGTCGCCAAGCCGGCGCCGCATTTCGACTCAACCCAGCTGTCGGCGGAAATCGCCAGCCTCGAGGCCGACCTGGCCAAGGAGCAGCAGGCCTACGCCAAGCGCCCGCGCATCCACCGCCTGAGCGCCGCCTCGACCATGCGCGACAAGGGCGCCTGGTACAAGGAAGACTGGCGCAAGAAGATCGAACGCATCGGCAACCTCAACTACCCCGACGAGGCCCGCCGGCAGAAGCTCTACGGCAGCCTGCGGCTGCTGGTGTCGATCAACCGCGACGGCACCATCTACGAGGTGCAGGTGCTGGAGTCTTCCGGCGAGCCGATCCTCGACCAGGCCGCCCAGCGCATCGTCCGCCTGGCCGCGCCCTATGCGCCGTTCAGCGGCGACCTGGCCGACATCGACCGGCTGGAGATCATCCGTACCTGGCGCTTCGAACGCGGCGACCGGCTGTCCAGCAAGTAGCGCCGGCAAGGCTGGCTTTCTCGCGTCCGAAGCAGGACACTAGCGGCCATGAAACAGAGCAGCCCAACCTACCTCAAGCATCATTTCCTGATCGCCATGCCGCACATGGCCGACCCCAATTTCGCCCAGACCGTGACCTACCTGGTCGAACACAACGAGCAGGGCGCCATGGGCCTGGTGATCAACCGTCCCAGCGGCCTCAACCTGGCGGAAGTCCTCGAACAGCTCAAGCCGGACGCCCTGCCGCCGGCGCGCTGCCAGCACATCGACATCTACAACGGCGGCCCGGTGCAGACCGACCGCGGCTTCGTCCTCCATCCCAGCGGCCTGAGCTACCAGTCGACCCTGGAACTGGGCGAGCTGGCGATGTCCACCTCGCAGGACGTGCTGTTCGCCATCGCCGCCGGCACCGGCCCGGAAAAGAGCCTGATCAGCCTCGGCTATGCCGGCTGGGAAGCCGGCCAGCTGGAGGCCGAGCTGAGCGACAACGCCTGGCTGACCTGCCCGGCGGACCCGGCGATCCTCTTCGACCTGCCGGCCGAGGAGCGCCTCAGCGCCGCCGCCGCGCGCCTGGGCGTCAACCTCAGCCTGCTCACCGCCCAGGCCGGTCACGCCTGATGGCCAGCGACAAGCCGCTGCGCCTGCTGCTGGGCTTCGACTACGGCACCCGGCAGATCGGCGTCGCCGTCGGCCAGGCGGTGACCGGCCAGGCCCGCGAGCTGTGCGTATTGAAGGCGCAGAACGGCGTGCCGGACTGGAACCGGGTGGAAGCGCTGATCAAGGAATGGCAGCCGGACGCCATCGTCGTCGGCCTGCCGCTGAACATGGACGGCAGCCCAAGCGAGATGAGCGAGCGCGCGGAAAAGTTCGGCCGCCGCCTCAACGGCCGTTTCAACCTGCCGGTCTTTACCCACGACGAACGCCTCACGACCTATGCCGCCAAGGGCGAGCGCCTGGCCCAGGGCCAGCGCGACGGCTACCGCGAGCGACCGGTGGACGCCCTGGCCGCCGCCCTGCTGCTGGAAGGCTGGCTGGCCGAACACCCGGATTGACCCATGGCAGCCGGCACGCCGCCGGTTGCCATTATGCTTTCGCCACCGCGGGCGCCTCCCTACAGCGGGCTCTCCCGGCGGCCATCCCATCGATGTCAGCGAGGAGCCACCATGAGCCTACCCAATCCCGCCGAACTCCTGCCGCGCATGGCCAGCGACCTGCGCGCCCATCTCGCCGAGCGCGGCATCGAGCGGCCGCGCTTCGTCGGCATCCATACCGGCGGCATCTGGGTCGCCGAGGCGCTGCTGAGGGAACTGGGCAACCAAGAGCCGCTGGGCACCCTCGACGTCTCCTTCTACCGCGACGACTTCACCCAGAACGGCCTGCATCCGCAGGTCCGCCCGTCGGCGCTGCCGTTCGAGATCGACGGCCAGCACCTGGTACTGGTGGACGACGTGCTGATGAGCGGCCGCACCATCCGCGCCGCGCTCAACGAACTGTTCGACTACGGCCGTCCGGCCAGCGTGACCCTGGTCTGCCTGCTCGACCTGAACGCCCGGGAGTTGCCTATCCGCCCCGACGTGGTCGGCCAGACCCTGTCCCTGGGTCGCGATGAACGGGTAAAATTGGTCGGTCCCGCACCGCTCGCCCTCGAGCGCAAGGTCCTTTCCTCCGCTTCCTGATCCTCTTCACTAGGGCCTGCCCCATGCCGACAGACGCCAAGCGCCCGCTGCAGCTCAACGACCAGGGCCAGCTGCGCCACTTCATCTCGCTCGACGGATTGCCCCGCGAGCTGCTCACCGAAATCCTCGATACCGCCGATTCCTTCCTGGAGGTCGGCGCCCGCGCGGTGAAAAAGGTCCCGCTGCTGCGCGGCAAGACCGTCTGCAACGTGTTCTTCGAGAACTCCACGCGCACCCGCACCACCTTCGAGCTGGCCGCCCAGCGGCTGTCGGCCGACGTGATCAGCCTGAACGTATCCACCTCTTCCACCAGCAAGGGCGAGACGCTCACCGACACCCTGCGCAACCTGGAGGCGATGGCCGCCGACATGTTCGTGGTGCGCCACAGCGACTCGGGCGCGGCGCACTTCATCGCCGAGCACGTCAGCCCCAACGTGGCGGTGATCAACGGCGGCGACGGCCGCCACGCGCACCCCACCCAGGGGATGCTCGACATGCTGACCATCCGCCGGCACAAAGGGAACTTCGAGCAGCTATCGGTGGCGATCGTCGGCGATATCCTGCATTCGCGAGTAGCCCGTTCGAACATGCTGGCGCTCAAGACCCTGGGTTGCCCGGACATCCGCGTGATCGCCCCGCGCACCCTGTTGCCGATCGGACTGGAAGAGCAGTACGGCGTGCGCGTGTTCACCAACGCCGACGAAGGCCTGAAGGACGTCGACGTGGTGATCATGCTGCGCCTGCAACGCGAGCGCATGCAGGGTGGCCTGCTACCCAGCGAGGGCGAGTTCTTCAAGCTCTACGGCCTGACCGAGAAGCGCCTGAAGCTGGCCAAGCCGGATGCCATCGTCATGCACCCTGGCCCGATCAACCGTGGCGTGGAGATCGAGTCGGCGGTGGCCGACGGTGCCCAGTCGGTGATCCTCAACCAGGTCACCTACGGCATCGCCATCCGCATGGCGGTGCTGTCCATGGCCATGAGCGGCCAGAACACCCAACGCCAGCTGGAACAGGAGGACGCCGAATGACCATCAGTATCCGAGGCGCCCGCGTCATCGACCCGGCCAGCGGCCTGGACCAGGTCGGCGACCTCCACATCGAGGCTGGCAAGATCGTCGCCATCGGCGCCGCGCCGGCCGGCTTCAGCGCCCAGAAGACCCTCGACGGCGCCGGCCTGGTGGCCGCGCCGGGACTGGTCGACCTCAGCGTCGCCCTGCGCGAGCCGGGCTACGGACGCAAGGGCAACGTCGAAAGCGAGACCCGCGCCGCCGCGGCCGGCGGCACCACCAGCCTGTGCTGCCCGCCCTACACCCGGCCGGTGCTGGACACCCCGGCGGTGGCCGAGCTGATCCTCGACCGCGCCCGCGAGGCCGGCAACGCCAAGGTCTACCCCATCGGCGCGCTGACCCGCGGCTTCGGCGGCGAGCAACTGTCGGAACTGGTGGCCCTGCGCGACACCGGTTGCGTGGCCTTCACCAATGGCCTGCATGGCTTCGCCAGCAACCGCATCCTGCGGCGCGCCCTGGAGTACGCGGCGACCTTCGACCTGACGGTGATCTTCACCTCGCAGGACACCGATCTCGCCGAAGGCGGCCTCGCCCACGAAGGCCCGACCGCCAGCTTCCTCGGCCTCGCGGGGATCCCGGAAACCGCCGAGACCGTGGCCCTGGCCCGCAACCTGCTGCTGGTGGAACAGAGCGGCGTGCGCGCGCACTTCAGCCAGTTGACCAGCGCCCGCGGCATCGAACTCGTCGCCCAGGCCCAGGCCCGTGGCCTGCCGGTGACCTGCGACGTGGCGCTGTACCAGTTGATCCTCACCGACGAAGCGCTGGTGGGCTTCTCCAGCCTCTACCACGTGCAACCGCCGCTGCGCACCAAGGCCGACCGCGAAGCCCTGCGCGAGGCGGTGAAGAACGGCGTGGTACAAGCCATCGCCAGCCACCACCAACCCCACGAGGCGGACGCCAAGAACGCGCCGTTCGCCGCCACCGAGCCGGGCATCAGCGGCGCCGAGCTGCTGCTGCCGCTGGCGATGACGCTGGTGCAGGACGGCCTGCTCGACCTGCCGACCCTGCTCGCCCGCCTCTCCCACGGCCCGGCCCAGGCCCTGCGCCTGCCTGCCGGGCGCCTGGCGGTGGGCCAGGCCGCCGACCTGGTGCTGTTCGACCCGCAGGGTTCGACCCTGGCCGGTGAGAGCTGGTACTCGAAGGGGCAGAACAGCCCGTTCGTCGGTCACTGCCTGCCGGGACGAGTGCGCTACACCCTGGTGGACGGACACCTGACCCACGAGGGTTGATCCCTGCCACCATGAAAGAGCCCGCCATCCGGCGGGCTTTTTCATCTTCGCGTTCGCGATTCCGGGGGCGTATCCGTTGCCGGGGCGGGCGCCCTATCCCAGCCTCTGCCACCAACCCGCCTCAACGGCAGGGCGAATAACGCGGAGCGTTATCCGCCGAGGCATGCTCGCCGGGAACACCCGATGGCCGGCAGCCGTGCCGGTCGGCGCCGCTCCCTGCGGAGCCTCAGATCTTCGCCAGCGCCTGCGCGAGGTCGGTCTGCAGGTCCTCCAGCGCCTCGACGCCCACCGACAGGCGGATCAGTGAGTCACCGATGCCCAGTTCGGCGCGGGTTTCCGCCGGGATGCTGGCGTGGGTCATGATCGCCGGATGCTCGATCAGGCTTTCCACCCCGCCCAGGCTCTCCGCCAGGGAGAAGATCCGCACGTTCTCCAGGAAGCGCCGAGAGCCGGCCAGGTCGCAACGCAGGTCGAGGGAGATCATCCCGCCGAAGCCACGCATCTGCCGTTTCGCCAGCTCATGCTGCGGGTGCGAAGCCAGGCCGGGGTAGTAGACCCGCGCCACCTGCGGCTGGCGCTCCAGCCACTGGGCCAGGGCCAGGGCGTTGCTGCAATGGCGCTCCATGCGCAGCGCCAGGGTCTTCACCCCACGCAGGGTGAGGAAGGCGTCGAACGGCCCGGAGATGGCGCCCACCGAGTTCTGCAGGAAGCCCAGGCGCTCGCGCAGGTCCGGGTTGTCGCCGACGATGGCGATGCCGCCGATCACGTCGGAATGGCCGTTCAGGTACTTGGTGGTGGAGTGCACCACCACGTCGAAGCCCAGTTCCAGGGGGCGCTGGATGTAGGGACTGGCGAAGGTGTTGTCGGCCACGCTGATGATGCCGCGGGCGCGGCAGAGCTGGGCGATGGCGCGCAGGTCGGTGAGGCGCAGCAGCGGGTTGCTCGGGGTTTCCACCCAGACCATGCGGGTTTCCGGGGTCAGCGCGGCCTCGAAGGCCTGCAGGTCGGTCGGGTCGACGAAGCTGAAGCGATGCCCGGCGCTGCGCCGGCGGACCCGCTCGAACAGGCGGAAGGTACCGCCGTAGAGGTCATTGCCGGAAACGATGTGGGAACCGGCGTCGAGCAATTCCAGCACCGAAGAGATCGCCGCCAGGCCGGAGGCGAAGGCGAAGGCCTGGGCGCCGCCCTCGAGGTCGGCCACGCAGCGCTCCAGGGCCCAGCGGGTCGGGTTGTGCGAGCGGCCGTAGTCGAGCCCCTTGTGTACCCCGGGGCTTTCCTGGATATAGGTGGAGTTGGCGTAGATCGGCGGCATGATCGCGCCGGTCGAGGGATCGGGGGCCTGCCCGGCGTGGATGACCCGGGTCGCAAAGGCCTGGGCCGGGGCGTCGGGATGCTGGTCGTGCTGGCTCATGCGAGCTTTCTCCGCAAATGGTTCAACAGGTCGAAACGGGTGATCAGGCCGTGGAAGCCGCTGGCATCGGCAACGATCGCCACCAGGCCGCGGTCCAGGACCGCCTGCAACTGGGCCAGGCTGGCGCCGGGCGCGAGGGTCTCCGGCGCGGCGTTCATCGCGCTGCTTACCGCATCGCGGAAGCGTGGCGCGTCGGCGTGGACACCGAGCAGGATATCCGACTCGTCGATCACACCGACCAGTTTTCCATCGTCCAGCACCGGCAATTGCGAAACATCGGCCAGGCGCATGCGCTGGAAGGCGGTGAGCAGGGTGTCGTCCGGACCGACGCTGATCACCCGGCCCTCCTCGAAGCGCCGCGCGATGATGTCGCGCAGGTCGCCGTAGTGCTTGCGTTGCAGCAGGCCCTGGTCGGTCATCCACTGGTCGTTGTAGATCTTCGACAGGTAGCGGGTGCCGGTGTCGCAGACGAAGCTGACCACCCGCTTCGGCTCCTTCTGCTCGCGGCAGAAGCGCAGCGCCGCGGCCAGCAGGGTGCCGGTGGAGGAGCCGCCGGGAATGCCCTCGACGCGCAACAGTTCGCGGGCCATGGCGAAGCTTTCCTCGTCGCTGATGGAATAGGCATGGCGCACGCTGGAGAGGTCGGCGATGGCCGGTACGAAGTCCTCGCCGATGCCCTCCACCGCCCAGGAACCCGGCGTACCCAGGGTGCCGGAGCGGGAGTACTCGGCCATGATCGAGCCCTCGGGGTCGGCGAGCACCATCTCCAGCTCCGGCTGGACCTTCTGGAAGAACCGGGTAAGGCCGGTCAGGGTACCGGAGGAGCCGACGCCGACGACGATGGCGTCGAGATCGTGGCCGGTCTGCGCCCAGAGCTCCGGGCCGGTGCCGCACTCGTGGGCCAGCGGGTTGGCCGGGTTGTTGAACTGGTCGGCGAAGAATGCGCCGGGAATGTCCTGCGCCAGGCGCGCGGCAACGTCCTGGTAGTACTCCGGATGGCCCTTGCCGACGTCCGAGCGGGTGATGTGCACCTCGGCGCCCATGGCGCGCAGGTGCAGGACCTTCTCGGTGGACATCTTGTCCGGCACCACCAGCACCACCCGGTAGCCCTTGGCGCGGCCGACCAGGGCCAGGCCGAGACCGGTGTTGCCGGCGGTGGCCTCGACGATGGTGCCACCGGGCCGCAGGCGGCCGTCACGCTCGGCGGCCTCGATCATGGCGACACCGATGCGATCCTTGATGGAGCCGCCGGGGTTCTGCGATTCGAGCTTGAGGAACAGGGTGCAGGGGCCGGTATCGAAGCGCGTCACGCGAACCAGCGGGGTGTTGCCGATCAGGTCGAGCACGGCGGGGCGTGAGTCGGAAGTCATCTTTTCTCCTTTCGGTGTTTCCGCACGGAGCGATACGGTGCGCGGCCTCGTGAGCCATTGCACCTATCCGTTCTGGGGCTTGCAGACCATAGGGGCTGGCGCGCGCGGGCGCCAATAACCTACAGATAGAACGTTAGAACCTTTGGTTCCTTAAGTCCCGCCGGAGGAATTCCCTGCCGACCGCGGCGACACCCATGAAAAAGCCCGCCGGATGGCGGGCTTCTCGCGTCTGGCGACGAGCCTCAGATGCGCTGCGGCCCGTTGCGCTCGGACACCTGTCCGTTGAGGGTCCAGAAGTCGTAGAGCACGCCGAGGAAGAACAGGCCGCCGGTGAACAGGTAGATGATCCCGGTGATCCACTTGCCCATGTACATCCTGTGCACGCCGAGCACGCCGAGGAAGGTCAGCAGGATCCAGGCCACGTTGTAGTCCAGGTTGCCGCCCTGGAAGCGCCGGTCGGCCTCGCGGTCCATCGACGGGATGAGGAACAGGTCGATGATCCAGCCGATGAAGAACAGGCCGAAGGTGAAGAACCAGATCGTCCCGGTGATCGGCTTGCCGTAATAGAAGCGGTGCGAACCGGTGAAACCGAAGATCCACAGCAGGTAGCCGATGGCCTTGCTATGGGTGTCGTGCTGTTGAGTCATGCGTCCCCCCTCGTTCCGTGCGCGGCTGCGGCCGCGCCTGAGCCGCAGGTTAGCGGAGCGGCGGACGCCGCGCCAGAGCGGCCCGGCGCATGACAGTTTTGCAATTGCCTATCCTGTAGGCTGGTGCTGCCGCCACCGCCCCACAGGAGCCGCCATGAGCGCCGGACACGAGCACAGCTTCGCCCAGACCAACTCGACCCGCCTGAAATGGGCGTTGCTGCTGACCGGAAGCTTCCTCGTCGCCGAGGTCGTCGGCGGCATCCTCACCGGCAGCCTGGCGCTGATCTCCGATGCCGCGCACATGCTCACCGACGCCGTGGCCCTGGCCATCGCCCTGGCCGCGATCAACATCGCCAGGCGCCCGACCAACGATCGCCTGACCTACGGCTACCACCGCTTCGAGATCCTCGCCGCGGCGTTCAACGCCTTCCTGCTGTTCGGCGTGGCCTTCTATATCCTCTACGCGGCCTACGAGCGGCTCAACCAGCCGGCGGAGATCCAGTCCGTGGGCATGCTGGTGATCGCCGTGCTCGGTCTGCTGGTGAACCTGGCCAGCATGCGCCTGCTGGCGCCGGCCCAGGGCAACAGCCTGAACGTCAAGGGCGCCTACCTGGAGGTCTGGAGCGACATGCTCGGCTCGCTGGGGGTGATCGTCGCCGCGATCGTGATCCGTTTCACCGGCTGGGCCTGGGTCGACTCGCTGGTGGCGGTGCTGATCGGTTTCTGGGTCCTGCCGCGCACCTGGATCCTGCTGCGCGAGAGCCTGCATGTGTTGCTCGAAGGGGTGCCGAAGGAAATCCAGTTGGCCGAGCTGCGCGAAGCGCTGCTGGGGATTCCCGGCGTGACCGGGCTGCACGACCTGCATGTGTGGTCGATCACCAGCGGCAAGATCAGCCTGACCAGCCATCTGGTCTACGACCCGGCCCTGGTCGACGCCGAGGCGCTGCTGGGAACGGTGAAGGCGCTGCTGCACGACCGCTACGAGATCGAACACAGCACCCTGCAACTGGAAACCTCGGCCTGCGCCCAGGCCGAGGAGCCGCTGGCCTACTGAAGACGGTTCAGCGGAAGCGCCGGCCGGCAGGGTCGTCGTCGGTGATTTCCAGGCTCAGGCCCTGGGTCAGGTTCGACAGGTGGTCGGCGTCGCTTTCCGAACCGAGCTTGATCATCAGGCGCAGGTCGTTGGCCGAGTCGGCGTGGGCCAGGGCGTCCTCGTAGGTGATCTCGCCCTGGGTGTAGAGCTGGTACAGCGCCTGGTCGAAGGTCTGCATGCCCTGCTCGGTGGAGCGCTTCATCAGCGGCTTCAGCTCGTGCACCTCGCCCTTGCGGATCAGGTCGGCGGCCAGCGGGGTGTTCAGCAGCACCTCGATCACCGCCCGCCGCCCCTTGCCGTCGGGGGTCGGCACCAGTTGCTGGGCGACGATGGCCTTGAGGTTCAGCGACAGGTCCATCCACACCTGGCCATGACGGTCGGCCGGGAAGAAGTGGATGATCCGCTCCAGCGCCTGGTTGGCGTTGTTCGCGTGCAGGGTCGCCAGGCACAGGTGGCCGGTCTCGGCGAAGGCCACGGCATGGTCCATGGTCTCCCGCGAGCGCACCTCGCCGATCATGATCACGTCCGGCGCCTGGCGCAGGGTGTTCTTCAGCGCCACCTCGAAGGAGTCGGTGTCCAGCCCCACCTCGCGCTGGGTGACGATGCAGCCCTGGTGCTGGTGGATGTACTCGATCGGGTCCTCGATGGAGATGATGTGCCCGGTGGAGTTCTTGTTGCGGTAGCCGATCATCGCCGCCAGCGAGGTGGACTTGCCGGTGCCGGTGGCGCCGACGAAGATCACCAGGCCGCGCTTGGTCAGCGCCAGCTTCTTGAGGATTTCCGGGAGCTTCAGCTCTTCCAGGGTCGGGATGTTGGTCTCGATCCGGCGCAATACCATGCCCACCAGGTTGCGCTGGTAGAAGGCACTGACCCGGAAGCGGCCGATGCCGCGGGCGCTGATGGCGAAGTTGCACTCATGGTTCTCGGCGAAATCGCGGCGCTGCTGCTCGTTCATCACGCCTAGCACGGTCTCGCGGGTCTGCTCCGGCGACAGCGGCGTCTTGGTCACCGGCATCACCCGGCCGTTGACCTTCATCGACGGCGGTACGCCGGCGGTGATGAACAGGTCGGAGCCGCCCTTTTCCACCATCAGGCGCAGCAGCTTTTCGAATTCCATGATGTTCTCGCTCACTCAGGGGCGCGCCGCGACGGCGAGCCGGATGCGGGCGAGCGGGCGCTGGACGCGCTCGCCGGCAAGGATAGGTAGGAATGCGCCTACGGTACCGCTCTCCCGCTCTTGAATCCTAGACGCAGTTCCGGGATTCGGGCGAAGCGCGGCGGATCGGCGCCAGGATCAGAAGTTTTCCGGGATCTTCGCCTTCTCGCGGGCATTCTCGCGGCTGATCAGGCCCTTGGCGACCAGGCCCTTGAGGCACATGTCGAGGGTCTGCATGCCCAGCGAGCCGCCGGTCTGGATCGCCGAATACATCTGCGCGACCTTGTCCTCGCGGATCAGGTTGCGGATCGCCGGGGTGCCGATCATGATCTCGTGGGCCGCCACCCGGCCGCCGCCGATCTTCTTGATCAGGGTCTGCGAGATCACCGATTGCAGCGACTCGGAGAGCATCGAGCGAACCATGGCCTTTTCCTCGGCCGGGAACACGTCGACCACCCGGTCGATGGTCTTCGCCGCCGAGGTGGTGTGCAGGGTGCCGAATACCAGGTGGCCGGTCTCCGCCGCGGTCAGGGCCAGGCGGATGGTTTCCAGGTCGCGCATCTCGCCGACCAGGATGATGTCCGGGTCCTCCCGCAGCGCCGAGCGCAGCGCTTCGCTGAAGCCGAGGGTGTCGCGATGCACCTCGCGCTGGTTGACCAGGCACTTCTTCGATTCGTGGACGAATTCGATCGGGTCCTCGATGGTGAGGATGTGGTGGTACTTGGTGTTGTTCAGGTAGTCGAGCATCGCCGCCAGGGTGGTGGACTTGCCCGAACCGGTCGGCCCGGTGACCAGTACCAGCCCGCGCGGGACGTCTGAAACACGTTTGAACACTTCTCCCATGCCAAGCTCCTCCATGGTCAGTACCTTGGAGGGAATGGTCCGGAATACCGCCCCGGCGCCACGGTTCTGGTTGAAGGCGTTGACCCGGAAACGCGCGACGCCCGGCACCTCGAAGGAGAAGTCGGTCTCGAGGAATTCCTCGAAGTCCTTGCGCTGCTTGTCGTTCATGATGTCGTAGATCAGCGCATGCACCTGCTTGTGTTCCAGCGGTGGCAGGTTGATCCGGCGTACATCGCCATCCACCCGGATCATGGGCGGCAGGCCGGCGGAGAGGTGCAGGTCCGAAGCGCCCTGTTTGGCACTGAAGGCGAGCAGCTCGGTAATATCCATGGGACTCCCCAATTACAAGCAAGCAGGTAGAATGCCGCCAAAGCCGCCGTCTCGGACAAGGAAAACACCGGATGAACCAGGGTGCTTCCAGGACACGCGTGGTGTCCTGCGCCAGACGCGGAACCTCGACACTGGAACAGGAAGATGGCCATCGAGGCCGGCGGTTTCGAGGGCGTCTAGCCGACGCCGACCGCACTTCCATAGGGCGCAGGTAATGTCCACGATAGCAGAGAATATTGCAAAGGTTGCCGCACGCATCCGTGAGGCAGCGCAAGCTGCGGGGCGCGATCCGGCCACGGTCGGCCTGCTCGCCGTGAGCAAGACCAAGCCCGCCGCCGCGGTGCGCGAGGCGCACGCCGCCGGCCTTCGCGACTTCGGCGAAAACTACCTGCAGGAGGCCCTCGGCAAGCAGGCCGAACTGGCCGACCTGCCCTTGAACTGGCACTTCATCGGCCCCATCCAGTCGAACAAGACGCGGCCCATCGCCGAGCATTTCCAGTGGGTGCACTCGGTGGACCGGTTGAAGATCGCGCAGCGCCTGTCGGAGCAACGCCCGGCCGGGCTGCCGCCCCTGAATGTCTGCCTGCAGGTCAACGTCAGCGGCGAAGCCAGCAAGTCCGGCTGCGCCCCCGAGGACCTGCCGGCCCTGGCCGAGGCCGTGAAGCAACTGCCCAACCTCCGATTGCGTGGCCTGATGGCCATCCCCGAACCCACCGCCGAACGCGCCGCGCAACACGCCGCGTTCGCCCGCCTGCGCGAACTGCTGCTGGACCTGAACCTTGGCCTGGACACCCTGTCCATGGGCATGAGCGACGACCTCGAGGCAGCCATCGGCGAAGGTGCGACCTGGGTCCGCATCGGTACCGCCCTGTTCGGCGCCCGCGACTACGGCGCGCCGGCTTCTTGAAGGAATCCCCTATGAGCACACCCCGCATAGCGTTCATCGGCGCCGGCAACATGGCCGCCAGCCTGATCGGCGGCCTGCGCGCCCAAGGCGTGCCGGCGGCGCAGATCCGCGCCAGCGACCCGGGCGCCGAGCAACGCGCGAAGATCGCCGGCGAGTTCGCCATCGACGTGGTCGAGTCCAACGCCGAGGCCGTGGCCGACGCCGACGTCGTGGTCCTGTCGGTCAAGCCGCAGGCCATGAAAGCCGTGTGCCAGGCCTTGGCGCCGGCGCTGAAGCCGGAGCAACTGATCGTCTCCATCGCCGCCGGCATCCCCTGCGCCAGCCTCGAAGCCTGGCTCGGCCAGCCGCGCCCGGTGGTCCGCTGCATGCCCAACACCCCGGCGCTGCTGCGCCAGGGCGCCAGCGGGCTGTACGCCAACGCGCAGGTCAGCGCCGCGCAACGCGAGCAGGCCGGGCAGTTGCTGTCCGCGGTAGGCATCGCCCTGTGGCTGGACGACGAAGCGCAGATCGACGCGGTGACCGCGGTGTCGGGCAGCGGCCCGGCGTATTTCTTCCTGCTGATGCAGGCCATGACCGACGCCGGCGAGAAGCTCGGCCTGTCCCGCCAGACAGCCTCGCGCCTGACCCTGCAGACCGCCCTCGGTGCGGCGCAGATGGCGCTGTCCAGCGAGGTCGAGCCGGCCGAACTGCGGCGCCGGGTGACTTCGCCCAACGGCACCACCGAGGCGGCGATCAAATCCTTCCAGGCCAACGGCTTCGAAGCACTGGTGGAGCAGGCCCTGAACGCCGCCAGCCAGCGCTCCGCCGAGCTGGCCGAACAGCTTGGCCAATAAGGAGTAGTCGATGATCGGCCTCAACACCGCTGCTATCTATATCCTCCAGACCCTCGGCAGCCTCTACCTGCTGATCGTGCTGCTGCGCTTCATCCTGCAGCTGGTCCGCGCGGACTTCTACAACCCCCTCAGCCAGTTCATCGTGCGCGCCACCAAGCCGCTGCTGAACCCGCTGCGGCGGATCATCCCCGGCTTCGGCGGGATCGACCTGGCCTCGCTGGTGCTGGCGATCCTGATCCAGCTGGTGCTGATGATCCTGATCCTGATGCTGATGGGCTACGGCGTCGGCGGCTTCATCATGCAACTGCTGATCTGGTCGATCATCGCCGTCACCTCGCTGTTCCTGAAGGTGTTCTTCTTCGCCCTGATCATCAGCGTGATCCTTTCCTGGGTCGCCCCGGGCAGCTACAACCCCGGCGCGCAACTGGTGAACCAGATCTGCGAACCGCTGCTGATGCCGTTCCGCAAGCTCCTGCCGAACCTCGGCGGACTGGATCTCTCGCCGATCTTCGCGTTCCTCGCGCTGAAGCTGATCGACATGCTGGTGATCAACAACCTGGCGGCCATGACCGGCATGCCCCAGCAGTTGAGCATCTTCCTCTGAGCTTCTACCGCTGGGACGGCGAGGACCTGCTCCTCGATTGCCACCTGCAGCCCAAGGCGAGCCGCGACGAGTTCGCCGGGCTGCACGGCGAACGCCTGAAGATCCGCCTCACCGCACCGCCGGTGGAGGGCAAGGCCAACGCCCATCTGCTGGTCTTCCTCGGCAAGGCCTTCGGCGTGGCCAAGAGCCTGGTGAGTCTCGAAAGCGGCGAGCTGAACCGGCAGAAACGGGTGCGCATCCGCCGTCCGACCCGATTGCCGGAGGAACTGGGGATCGCCGCTCGACCCGCTTGACCGACCTTACGTGCAGGAATGTGAAGCAGGCCAATTGACGCTCCCCCGCTCCCCCGCATAATCCACGCCATCCTTCCCCCGCCGGTCCCGCGCCCTGGAGCCCCTGGATGAGCATGGAAAGACTCAGCCATCAAATCGACGCCTACGTCGCCTGGAAGCGCGAGCTGATGCGGGAAATCACCCGCTATCGCGGCTGGCTGGAGCGCAGCCGGCTGAACAGCCCGGCGGTCGAGGCCAAGCTCGAACGCGCCCTGCGCCAACTGCGCGCGGACCACATCACCCTGGCCTTCGTCGGCGAGTTCTCGCGTGGCAAGACCGAGCTGATCAACAGCCTGTTCTTCGCCGGCTACGGCCAGCGCATGCTGCCGTCCCACGCCGGGCGCACCACCATGTGCCCCACCGAGCTGTTCCACGATCCGCGCGCCGAGCGCAGCTACATCCGCCTGCTGCCGATCGAGACGCGCCTGGCCGACGCCAGCGTCGCCCAGTTCAAGCGCGTGCCGCGCCACTGGGTGAACATTCCGCTGGACACCGGCGACCCGGAGGGCATGGCCCAGGCCTTCGCCCAGGTCGCCAAGACCAAGGCGCTGCCGGTGGAACAGGCGATCCAGCTCGGCTTCCATCCGGATGCCCTGGAAGCCGCCGACGAACCCGACCAAGTGCGCGTCCCGGCCTGGCGCCACGCCCTGGTCAACTTCGACCACCCGCTGCTGCGCCAGGGCCTGCGGATCCTCGACACGCCCGGCCTGAACGCCCTCGGCAGCGAGCCGGAGCTGACCCTGTCGATGCTGCCCAACGCCCAGGCGATCCTGTTCCTGCTGTCCGCCGACGCCGGTGTCACCGCCTCGGACATGGAAATCTGGCAGAAGTACATCCAGCCACTGCGCGAGGACGGCCACAGCAGCCTGTTCGCCGTGCTTAACAAGATCGACGTGCTCTGGGACGACCTTTCCGGCGAGCGCTTCGTACAGAACGCCATCCGCCTGATCCAGGACGGCACGGCCCGCCAGCTCGGCCTGCAGCGCGGCGACGTGCTGCCGCTGTCGGCGAAGCAGGCGCTGCTGGCCAAGGTCCGCGGCGAACCGGCGCTGCTCGAACGCAGTCGCCTGGATCGGCTGGAAGCACTGCTCTGCGAGCGCATCGTCGCGCAGAAGGAAGCGCTGCTGGAGAACGCCGTGCTCGGCCAGGTCCTCGGCCTGCTGCACAACAGCCAGCATCTGCTGCGCCTGCGCCTGGAGAAGGTCGAGGAACAGCGCGCGCTGCTCGACGACAAGCAGCGCGACAGCGGCCAACTGCTGTTCGAACTGACCGCGAAGACCAAGGACGACCACGGCCGCCACCACCGCCGCCTGCTCAACCTGAAGACCAACCAGCGCCTGTTGCAGCACCAGGGCGCGACGCTGCGCGAGACGATCCGCAGCGAACGCATGGAACAGCACCTGCAGAAGGTGCGGCGCAACCTCAACGGCAGCCTGACCACGGTCGGCATCAACCAGGCGATCCTGGCGTTCTTCCGCGCGGTGGAGCACGACCTCGACAACCTCGAGCACGAGGCCGGCATGGCCAACCGCATGGTCGCCGCCATCTACCGCCGGCACAACGAGGAGAACCCGCTCTACGCCCTCGACGCGCCGCAGCTGCGGGTCCAGCGCTACCAGCGCGAACTGTTGCAACTGAAGAAGAAGGGCGACCAGTTCCGCCTGCAGCTGAAGACCGTGCTTACCGAGCAACGCCTGCTGACCCGGCGCTTCTTCGCCACCCTGGTGCAGGAGGTGGTCGGCCTGCACCAGCGCTTGCGCGAGGAAACCGAGCGCTGGGCCAACGACGCGCTGATGCCGCTGATGCAGCACACCCTGGAAAACAAACAGTTGCTCGAAAGCCACATGCTCCGCCTCAAGGGCCTGGCCCAGGAGACCCAGCAGGTACGCCAGCGCAGCCAGGCCTTCGCCGGGTTCGCCGAGGAATTGCAGGAACAGTTGCGCGAAGCCGGCGACATCCTCCGCCAGTTGCGCCGCCCCTCGCCCCTGCAGCGCCAGGCCAAGGTGGTCAACCTGCCCGGCTCGCAGCGCGCCTGACCCCGCTCCCACGGCGCGCGCCAGCGCGCTTGCCGCTGGGGGCGACGCTCTTTAGACTGGCGCCCTCCTTTGTTCGAGAGCAGGGTCGATGCCCACAGTCTTCCCCGACGACTCCGTCGGTCTGGTCTCCCCCCAGACGCTGCACTTCAACGAACCGCTCGAGCTGACCAGCGGCAAGTCCCTGGCCGAGTACGACCTGGTGATCGAAACCTACGGCGAGCTGAATGCCACGCAGAGCAACGCGGTGCTGATCTGCCACGCCCTCTCCGGCCACCACCACGCCGCCGGCTACCACAGCGTCGACGAGCGCAAGCCGGGCTGGTGGGACAGTTGCATCGGTCCGGGCAAGCCGATCGACACCCGCAAGTTCTTCGTCGTCGCCCTCAACAACCTCGGCGGTTGCAACGGATCCAGCGGCCCCGCCAGCATCAATCCGGCGACCGGCAAGGTCTACGGCGCGGACTTCCCGATGGTTACGGTGGAAGACTGGGTGCATAGCCAGGCGCGCCTGGCAGACCGCCTCGGCATCCGCCAGTGGGCCGCGGTGGTCGGCGGCAGCCTCGGCGGCATGCAGGCGCTGCAATGGACCATCAGCTACCCCGAACGCGTCCGTCACTGCCTGTGCATCGCCAGCGCGCCGAAGCTGTCGGCGCAGAACATCGCCTTCAACGAAGTCGCCCGGCAGGCGATTCTTTCCGACCCTGAGTTCCTCGGCGGCTACTTCCAGGAGCAGGGCGTGATTCCCAAGCGCGGCCTCAAGCTGGCGCGGATGGTCGGCCATATCACCTACCTGTCCGACGACGCCATGGGCGCCAAGTTCGGCCGTGTACTGAAGACCGAGAAGCTCAACTACGACCTGCACAGCGTCGAGTTCCAGGTCGAGAGCTACCTGCGCTACCAGGGCGAGGAGTTCTCCACCCGCTTCGACGCCAATACCTACCTGCTGATGACCAAGGCGCTGGACTACTTCGACCCCGCCGCCGCCCACGGCGACGACCTGGTGCGCACCCTGGAGGGCGTCGAGGCGGACTTCTGCCTGATGTCCTTCACTACCGACTGGCGTTTCTCGCCGGCCCGCTCGCGGGAAATCGTCGACGCCCTGATCGCGGCGAAAAAGAACGTCAGCTACCTGGAGATCGACGCCCCGCAAGGCCACGACGCCTTCCTCATGCCGATCCCCCGGTACCTGCAAGCCTTCAGCGGTTACATGAACCGCATCAGCGTGTGAGGACCCGATGCGCGCCGATCTCGAAATCATCCAGGAATGGATTCCCGCCGGCAGCCGCGTCCTCGACCTCGGCTGCGGCGACGGCGAACTCCTGGCCTGGCTGCGCGACCACAAGCAGGTCAGCGGCTACGGCCTGGAGATCGACCCCGACAACATCGCCCGTTGCATCGAAAACGGGGTGAACGTGATCGAGCAGGACCTCGACAAGGGCCTGGGCAACTTCGCCAGCGACAGCTTCGACGTGGTGGTGATGACCCAGGCGCTACAGGCCGTGCACTATCCGGACAAGATCCTCGAAGAGATGCTGCGGGTCGGCAAGACCTGCATCATCACCTTCCCCAACTTCGGCCACTGGCGCTGCCGCTGGTACCTGGCGCGCAACGGCCGGATGCCGGTCTCCGAGTTCCTGCCGTATACCTGGTACAACACGCCGAACATCCATTTCTGCACCTTCCAGGACTTCGAGCGCCTGTGCCGCCAGTTGCGCATGCGCGTGCTCGACCGCCTGGCCGTGGACCGTGACCACCGGCATGGCTGGGCCAGCCGGCTGTGGCCTAATCTATTGGGTGAGATTGGAATCTACCGGGTCACCGGACCCGGAGTGCAGACCCGCAACCTCGCCGTCTAGGAACGCGCCAGGCTGCGGGCCAGGGCCGGGCGCCCCTCCGCTCGTCCTCGGGAGAGCGCTGCCGAAGCCGGCCAAGGCCGCCGGCAGCAGACCATGGACAACGTCCATGCCACCTTTCAGGAGAAACCACCATGCGCCGCTTCACCGCTTTCGTCCTCGGCCTCTGCCTGAGCCTGCCGGTCCTCGCCGAGCAGGTGCAGCGCTTCGGCGACCTGGACGTCCACTACAACGTGTTCAACTCCAGCTTCCTCCAACCCAACGTGGCCAGCGCGGTCGGCCTGGTACGCAGCAAGGCGCAGGGCGTGATCAACGTGGTGCCGATGGAGAAAGGCAAGCCGGTGGAGGCCAGCGTGACCGGCTCCGCCAAGGACCTGACCGGCAAGGTCATCCCCCTGGAGTTCCGCCGGGTCAGCGAGGAAGGCGCCATCTACAACCTGGCGCAGTTCCCGATCAGCCAGCGCGAGACCCTGGTCTTCACCATCAAGGTCGAGGCCAAGGGCGAACCTGCGCAAACCTTCAGTTTCAACAAGGAAATCTTCCCGGACGAATGATCAAGCTCGAACAGCTGGTGCTGGCCAGCCACAATGCCGGCAAACTCAAGGAACTCCAGGCCATGCTCGGCGCCAGCGTGAAGGTGCGCTCGATCGGCGAGTTCAGCCAGGTGGAACCGGAGGAAACCGGTCTTTCCTTCGTCGAGAACGCCATCCTCAAGGCACGCAACGCCGCACGCCTCTCCGGCCTGCCGGCGCTGGCCGACGACTCCGGGCTGGCGGTGGACTTCCTCGGCGGCGCGCCGGGCATCTACTCGGCGCGCTATGCCGACGGCCGGGGCGACGCGGCGAACAACGCCAAGCTGCTGGAGGCCATGAAGGATGTCCCGGACGCCGAGCGCGGCGCACAGTTCGTCAGCGTGCTGGCGCTGGTGCGCCACGCCGACGACCCGCTGCCGATCCTCTGCGAGGGCATCTGGGAAGGCCGCATCCTTCGCGAAGCCCGCGGCGCCCACGGCTTCGGCTACGACCCGCTGTTCTGGGTGCCGGAACGCGACTGCTCCAGCGCCGAGCTGGCGCCCGAGGAGAAGAACCGCCTCAGCCACCGGGCCCGCGCCATGGCCCTGCTCAAGCAGCGCCTGGGCCTCTGAGCCGCAGCCGCCGGCGCCGCCCCCGGGCGGCGTCGGCACGGCGTTTCGTCCGGCCGCCTTGGAGGTTGGCCGAACTCATGCCACGATAGCGCCCCGAAACCGCCCCCACCCCGCCCCGCCCGTGACCCAAGCCACCCCGTTCCAGCTCCCGCCCCTGGCCCTGTACGTGCACATCCCGTGGTGCGTGCGCAAGTGCCCGTATTGCGACTTCAACTCCCACGCCGCTGGCCCGGAGCTGCCCGAAGAGGCCTATGTCGACGCCCTGCTCGCCGACCTGGAGCAGGACCTGCGCCATGTCCACGGCCGGCGCCTGGGTTCGATCTTCTTCGGCGGCGGCACGCCCAGCCTGTTCTCGGCCAAGGCCCTGGGCCGGCTACTGGAAGGCGTCGAGCGCAGGGTCGGCTTCGCCGACGGCATCGAGATCACCCTGGAAGCCAATCCCGGCACCTTCGAACAGGTCAAGTTCGCCGACTACCGGCGCCTCGGCATCAATCGCCTGTCCATCGGCGTGCAGAGCTTCCAGGCCGACAAGCTGCAGGCTCTGGGGCGCATCCACGACGGCGCCGAGGCAGTGCGCGCCGCCGACATGGCGCGCCAGGCCGGCTTCGACAACTTCAACCTCGACCTGATGCACGGCCTGCCCGGGCAGAGCCTCGACGACGCCCTGGCCGACCTGCGCCAGGCCCTCGCCCTGGCCCCCACGCACCTCTCCTGGTACCAACTGACCATGGAGCCGAACACGGTGTTCTGGAGCCAGCCGCCGGAGCTGCCCGAGGACGACATCCTCTGGGACATCCAGGAAGCCGGCCAGGCCCTGCTCGACGAGCACGGCTACCGCCAGTACGAGACCTCCGCCTACGCCCGCGACGGCCTGCGCGCCCGGCACAACCTGAACTACTGGAGCTTCGGCGACTTCCTCGGCATCGGCGCCGGCGCCCACGCCAAGCTGAGCGCGCCGGACGGACGCATCGTGCGGACCTGGAAGACCCGCCTGCCGAAGGACTACCTCAACCCGCAAAAGGCCTTCCAGGCCGGCGAGCGCCCGCTGGAAGCGGCCGACCTGCCATTCGAGTTCATGATGAACGTGCTGCGCCTGGTCGACGGCGTCCCCGCCGCGCTCTACCCGCAGCGCACCGGCCAGCCACTGGCGGCGATCGCCGATGCCTGCGCCGCTGCGCGCGACGCCGGGCTGCTCGCCGACGACCCGCAGCGCCTGCGCCCCAGCGAACGCGGCCAGCTGTTCCTCAACGACCTGCTGCAACATTTCCTGCCGTGACGACGGATGCACGCCCATCCGTGCCGGCAGGCAGGTAAACTCCGCCGACCGACACGCCGATTCGTTACAAGGAACCCTCGATGGATTACGCGCTGGACCTGATCGCCACCCTGTCGCGCTGGAGCCGCAGCCACCTGTCGGACATCTCCCTGGCCATCATGGCCACCCTGCTGGTGCTGTTCGGCCCGGCGATCAACGCCTGGGTACAGCAGCGCATCGGCAGCCTCAACTTCGTCTTCCGCACCCTGCTGTTCGTGCTGATCTGCGCGGTCGGCTACGGCCTGGCGATGGTCTTCGTCACCCCCTGGCTGGCCAAGGGCCTCGGCTACTTCAACAACTACACCCTGGCGCCCGTGCTCCTGCTAGTGTTCTTCGTGATCGGCATGATCGCCGATCGCAGCTGAGCCCCCGGTCTCCCGGCGGCCAGCACCGTCCCCAAGAGCGTCATGGCCTCCGGGAGCCCGCATGAAACCGATCAAGCACCTCTACCTGCATTTCACCGACGGCCAGCGCCTGTCGCTGCGCTTCCCGCGCCAGCAGGACGACCCGGCCGAGGTCGCCCGCAGCATCCGCCAGCAACTGGACACGCCCTATCTCAGCGTCGAGGTCGACGGCGACCTGCTGCTGATCCCGCGGGACAGCATCAAGTACCTGCAGATCAGCCCGGCGCCGGCGCGCCTGGACGACGACGGCACGCTGCGCGGCGCCGAGCTGATCGTCTGAGGGCCGTCCGCCTCAGTTACCCTCCCGGCGCAGCGCCTGCGGGGTGAAGTCGCGCGGCCCGACCTGTACGCCGAAGTCGTACATCGGCTCGTTGTTGTCCAGCCCATCGACGAAGTAGCGGCCGCCCTTGAAGTCGTAGATCGCTTCCAGGGTGCTGGAGACCAGCGGCACATCGTAGTAGTTGATCGGATGGACCTCCTGGGCCCGGGTCAGCACGCCATCCTTGTCGTAGATGTCGGCGGCGAGGATCTGCCAGCTGTCTTCGTCGAGGTAGAAGCGGCGCTTGGCGTAGGGATGGCTGAAGCCCTTGCGCAGGGTCGCCTCGACCACCCAGACGCGATGCAGCTCGTAGCGCAGCAGGTCGGGATTGATGAAGCGGCTCTTGAGGATGTCGCCATAGGCGAGGCCCTTCTGGTGCACCGCGTAGCTGTTGTAAGGCACCAGCATCTCGCGCTTGCCGAGCAACGCCCACTCGTAGTGGTCCGGTGCGCCGTTGTAGACATCCACGGTGTCCGCCGTGGCCATGCCGTTGGTATCCGGCTGCAGGCTGTCGTAGGCCAGGGTCGGCAAGCGCCGCACGCGCCGCTCGCCACGGTTGAAGCGCCAGGCCTTGCGGATCGACAGCACCTGGTCGAGGGTTTCCTGCACCACCAGCGCCGAACCGGCCAGGCGCGCCGGCGCGACCACCTTGTACTTGTAGTAGAACAACGTGTTGTCGAGGTTCTCCGGGATCATCCCCTCGCGGCCATAGACGAAGTACAGGTAGCGGTCGAGCTTGAGCAGGTTGTAGCTGCCGTTGGCCAGCACCGCCGCCTGGTTGGTCTGCAGGTGCAGTTGCTCGCCGCGGTAGCGCATGATGTGGTTCCAGATCGCTTCCTGGCCGCTCTGCGGCAGGGGGAAGGGCACGCCGGCGGCAGCGCCCTGCACGCCGTTGCCGTCGGCGATCAGCTCGGCGCGGCTGGCGTTGGCGCGGGTAGCGTCGTACAGGCGCTGCGGCAGGGATGCGCTGCGGCGGGTGGGGAAGACCCGCAGGTGGTAGTCCGGGTTGGCCTGCAGCAAGGCCTGGGTGCCCGGCGTCAGCAGCGCCTGGTAGGCGGCCATGTTGCGGCTGTCGACGACCAGGCGCGGACGATCGGCGGCGAACGGGTCGAGGTGATGCATGCCGGGCCGGTAGCCGGCCGGCGCCTGGGTGATGCCGCCGGTCCAGGGCGGGATGCTGCCATCGGCGTTGCCGGCCCGCTCCGCTCCCAGCGGGGTCAGGTCCTGGTCCAGGCGTGCGGCCTGGACTTCGTCTACCTTGGCCTGCGCCGCCCAGGCGCAACCGGCCCCGAGCAACAGGATGCCCAGTTTCTTCAACACAGCAGTCTCCTTTGCAGCCGGCCGAGCCGTGCCGCTCTTATTATTGGATCCGGCCGAAGCCGGGAAACGTGCAGCTTGAAGGTGAGGTCCGCCGGGTGTGCCCGGTCTGCTTGGAGTCCCGGCGCCGGTTCGGCGCCAGGGGTACGTCGCTGGTGCGGTGGGTCAGTCGATGCGCTCGAACTTGAGGTCCCAGACGCCATGTCCCAGGCGCTCCCCGCGCCGTTCGAACTTGGTCACCGGACGCTCTTGCGGGCGCGGTACGAAGCGGCCGTCTTCGGCCTGGTTGCGGTAGCCCGGCGCCGCGCTCATGACGTCCAGCATATGCTCGGCATAGGGCTCCCAGTCGGTGGCCATGTGCAGCACGCCGCCGACCTTCAGCTTGCGCCGCACCAGTTCGGCGAATTCCGGCTGGACGATCCGCCGCTTGTGGTGGCGCTTCTTGTGCCAGGGATCGGGGAAGAACAGCAGCAGCCGATCGAGGCTGGCGTCGGCCACGCAGTGGCGCAGCACTTCCAGCGCGTCGCAGCTATACACCCGCACGTTGCCCAGGCCCTGGGTCAGCAGGCCGTTGAGCAGCGCGCCGACGCCCGGCTTGTGCACCTCGACGCCGATGAAGTCGATGTCAGGCGCGGCGGCGGCCATTTCCAGGGTGGAATGGCCCATGCCGAAACCGATCTCGAAAGTCCGCGGCGCCTGGCGACCGAAGATCGCGTCGAAGTCCTGAACCTCATCGCTCAGTTCCAGGCCGAACTTCGGCCAGCCCAGGTCGAGGCCACGCTGCTGGCCTTCGGTCATGCGCCCGGCGCGCATCACGAAGCTCTTCACGGTGCGCATCGGCCGTGCTTCGTCGTGTTCCGCCAGGGAGTCCTGGGCCGGGGATTGCGGGGTATCGCTCATGGAAAAGAAAACCTTGCTAGAGACAGAAGGGCGGGCTGCCTGCCGGACGCTTCCCGCATCCGGCGGACAGCCCGCCCCAGGTAGTCGGTATCAGTCGATCAGGCCGTCCAGCGGCGACGAGGCGCTGGCATACAGCTTGCGCGGCATGCGTCCGGCCAGGTAGGCGAGGCGACCGGCGACGATCGCGTGCTTCATGGCCTCGGCCATCATCACCGGGTCCTTGGCATGGGCGATGGCGGTGTTCATCAGCACCGCCTCGCAACCCAGCTCCATGGCGATCGCTGCATCGGAAGCGGTGCCCACGCCGGCGTCGACCAGCACCGGGACCTTGGCTTCCTCGAGGATGATGCGCAGGTTGTAGGGGTTGCAGATGCCCAGGCCGGAGCCGATCAGGCCGGCCAGCGGCATCACCGCGATGCAGCCGATCTCGGCCAGTTGGCGGGCGATGATCGGGTCGTCGCTGGTGTACACCATCACGTCGAAGCCGTCCTTCACCAGTTGCTCGGCGGCCTTGAGGGTCTCGACGACGTTGGGGAACAGGGTCTTCTGGTCGGCGAGGACTTCCAGCTTGACCAGGTTGTGCCCGTCCAGCAGCTCGCGGGCCAGACGGCAGGTGCGCACGGCCTCGACCGCGTCATAGCAGCCGGCGGTGTTCGGCAGGATGGTGTAGCGATCCGGCGGGATCACATCCAGCAGGTTCGGCTCGTCGGGATTCTGCCCGATGTTGGTGCGCCGCACCGCCACCGTGACGATCTCCGCTCCGGAGGCCTCGATGGCCCGGCGGGTCTCGTCGAGGTCCTTGTACTTGCCGGTCCCCACCAGCAGGCGCGAGCCATAGGTACGGCCGGCGATGACGAAGGGGGTATCGGTACTGGATGCTTGGCTCATCGGATGACTCCTGGATGGAAAGGCTTGCGGGGCCGATGGAAGGGTTCGGGGGCCAGGCCTAGCCGCCGCCGATGGCGTGGACGATCTCCACGCGGTCGCCATCCTTGAGCGCGGTGCTGGCGTGCTGGCTGCGCGGCACGATATCCAGGTTCAGCTCGACGGCCACGCGGCGGCCGCCAAGCTCCAGGCGGGCCAGCAGGTCCGCGACGCTCTGCGCGTCGGGCAGCTCGAAGGGCTCGCCGTTCAGTTGAATCTGCATGGCTGGACGGTCACGAAAGTGAAAGGGAGCGGCATTCTAGCCCGATCCACCCCGATGACCAAGGCGCCTTGTCGACAAGTGCGCCGCCTGAGGCAACCGGTCTCAGGCGTTGCCCAGGCGCCAGGCGGCCAGCCCCAGGCACAGCCAGCCGGCGAGGAAGGAGACGCCGCCGAACGGGGTGACGATGCCGAGCTTGCCGATGCCACTGAGGGTCAGCAGGTAGAGGCTGCCGGAGAACAGCAGGATGCCCAGCGTGAACAGGCCACCCGCCGCGCTCACCAGGCGGCCGTCCAGGCGGGTGGCGAGCAGCGCCACGCCGAACAGCGCCAGGGCGTGGATCAACTGGTAGTGCACGCCGGTCTGGAATACCGCCAGGTACTCGGCGCTGAGCTGCTTCTTCAGGCCGTGGGCGGCGAACGCCCCGAGGGCCACGCCGGTGAAACCGAAAAATGCCGCCAACAACAGGAAGGGACGAAGCATGGACAAGACTCCGGTGATAGCATCCAGCCCGCTATAATGGCCGCCCCCTTCTTCCAAGCCAAGCCGCGCATGTTGCGATCCCTGTTCCGCCGCCTGTTCAAGTACCTGCTCTGGTTCATGGCCGCCAGCGTCGTGCTGGTCGCGGTCCTGCGCTGGGTGCCGCCACCGGGGACCATGGTCATGGTCGAACGCAAGGTCGGCTCCTGGGTCGACGGCCAGCCCATCGACCTGCAACACGACTGGCGCTCCTGGGAGCAGTTGCCGGACAGCCTGAAGGTCGCGGTGATCGCCGGCGAGGACCAGCACTTCGCCGAGCACCACGGCTTCGACCTGCCGGCCATCCAGCAGGCCCTCGCGCACAACGAGCGCGGCGGCAGTATCCGCGGCGCCAGTACGCTCAGCCAGCAGGTGGCGAAGAACGTCTTCCTCTGGTCCGGGCGCAGTTGGCTGCGCAAGGGCCTGGAGGCCTGGTTCACCCTGTTGATCGAGACGCTCTGGACCAAGCAACGGATTCTCGAGGTCTACCTGAACAGCGCCGAATGGGGGCCGGGCGTCTTCGGCGCGCAGGCTGCGGCACGCTATCACTTCGGCCTCGACGCCGAGCGCCTGAGCCGCACCCAGGCCAGCCAGCTCGCCGCGGTGCTGCCCAGCCCGCTGAAATGGAGCGCGGCCAAGCCGGGCCCCTACGTGCGCCAGCGCGCGGCCTGGATTCGCCAGCAGATGTGGCAGTTGGGCGGCGACGACTACCTGCTGCGCCTGGAGCGCTGAAAGCTCAACGCGGCGGTTTTTCCAGGGCCTGGCGCGGCACCGCGAGCATCAGTCGCAAGTCGTCGTCCGGCAGGTGCGCGGTCAGGCCCAGTTGCGGATAGACCCAGGCCTCGCCCTGGGCCAGTTGCAGGCGCAGGCGCGGCTGGCCGAGACTGGCCAGCAGCCGCTCGGCACCGACCCTGCCTTCGGGAATCATGCTCAGCGCCACGATCGGCTTGTCGCCCAACTGTCCTTCCAGCCCGGCGCTCAATGGCTGCGGCGCGCTGCCAGGCTGCAACGCGGATGCCCGCTGCAGGCTCAGTTGCTCCTCGGCGCTCAGGCCCAGCTCGCCTTCCACCTGCCAGGGGCCGCCGTCGCCCAGCAGGCGGCCACGGAAGGCCAGGCGCACGCCATCCAGGCGCGGGTCCACCCACAGCTCGCCATCCACCGCGTCGTGCAGCTGGCGCAGGGTCAGGGCGTTGTCCGCCAACGGCGCCAGCACCTGCTCCTGCCAGTCGGCCAGCCACGGCAACGGCCGTGCCGGTTCCGGCGTACGGACCAGCAGGCGCCGACGACGAAGGTCAGGACCGCCAGCGACAGGTAGAACAGCCAGCGGGTATTGCGCGGCATGGGATTCCTCCGGGCAGAAAAAAACCGCACCCTTGCGGAGTGCGGTTTTCGCGAGGCGCGGCGATCAGGCGAGAATCCGCCCTTTCAGCTTGCTCATGGCGTTCTTTTCCAGCTGCCGGATACGCTCGGCGGAGACGTTGTACTTTTCCGCCAGGTCGTGCAACGTGGCCTTCTCCTCGGACAACCAGCGCTGCTGGAGAATGTCGCGGCTGCGCTCGTCGAGGCCTTCCAGCGCCTCGTGCAGGTTGGCGCTGGAGCTGTCGCTCCAGTCGGCGTCTTCCAACTGGCGCGCCGGGTCGTAGCGGTGGTCTTCGAGGTAATGCGCCGGCGACTGGTAGGCGCTCTCGTCGTCCGCGTCGGCGGCCGGGTCGAACGCCATGTCCTGGCCGGTCAGGCGGCTTTCCATCTCGCGCACTTCGCGGGGCTCGACCCCCAGGCTCTCGGCGACGCGATGGACTTCCTCGTTGTTCAACCAGGCCAGGCGCTTCTTCTGGCTGCGCAGGTTGAAGAACAGCTTGCGCTGCGCCTTGGTGGTGGCGACCTTGACGATCCGCCAGTTGCGCAGGATGAACTCGTGGATCTCCGCCTTGATCCAGTGCACGGCGAAGGACACCAGGCGAACGCCCATTTCCGGGTTGAAACGCTTCACGGCCTTCATCAGGCCGACGTTGCCTTCCTGGATCAGGTCGGCCTGGGCCAGGCCGTACCCCGAATAACTCTTGGCGATATGAACAACGAAGCGCAGGTGCGCCAACACCATCTGCCGCGCCGCTTCCAGGTCTTGCTGATAGAAGAGGCGTTCGGCCAGTTCACGCTCCTGTTCCGGCGACAACAGCGGAATGCTGTTCACCGAGTGCACGTAGGCTTCCAGGTTTGCGCCTGGAACCAAGGCATGTACAGGTTGCAAAGAAGTGGTCATGCGAATCCTCCGATTCACGAAACTCGCGCAGTGTAGCACTCGGATATCTGACTGCAAGCGGGTGTATAAGTTCCTTTACAGCGACCCGCTGACCGGTCGTGATTCCCCTGTCCTCAGCGCGGCGCCAGCTCGCGCAGGTGGCGGGCCACAGCCAGCCAGGCGCCGACCCAGCCAAGCAGCACCGCGCCGACGGTGAGCGACAGGCCGTCGTCCAGCGGCACGCCCTGCAGGCCGAAGTCGCTGCCGTACAGCCCTGAAAGGTTGACCACCGAACCGTTCAGCCAGTTCAGCGAATAGGCCAGCAGCGCCCAGGACAGGATGCCCGCGCCCAGGCCGTACAACGCGCCCATGTACAGGAATGGCCGGCGCACGTAACCGTCCGTCCCGCCGACCAGCTTGATCACCTCGATTTCGTTACGGCGATTTTCGATGTGCAGGCGGATGGTGTTGCCCACCACCAGCAAGAGGGTCAGCACCAGCAGGATGGTCAGGCCGAAGACGAAGCGTTCGCCGAGCTTGAGGATCGCGCTCAGGCGCTCGACCCATACCAGGTCGAGCTGCGCCTGCTGCACATGAGGCAGCTCCGCGAGCTGCTGGCGCAGTGCCTCCAGGCCGGCCCGATCGATCTGCTTGGGCGTGACCGAGATCACCGGCGGCAGTGGGTTCTCCGGCAGCTCCTTGAGCGCTTCGCCCAGGCCGGACTGTTCCTGCAATTCGCTGAGCGCCTGCTCGCGGCTGATCAATTGGGCCTCGATCACATCCGGCAGGCGCTCGATCTGCTCGCGCAGGTCCTGGCCCTGGTTTTCGCTGGTCTTCAGGTCGAGGAACAGGGAGATCTGCGCGGCGCGCTGCCAGGAGCCGCCGAGCCGTTCGACATTGTTCAGCAGCAGCGAAAGGCCCATCGGCAGGCTCAGGGTGATACCCATCACCAGGCAGGTGAAGAAGCTGCCGAACGGGTGGCCGAACAACCGGCGCAGGCTGTCCACCAGGCTGGCGCGATGGCTTTCCAGGTAGGCGCTGAACGAGCCGCTCCAGTCGGTCTGTTCCTGGCTCGGTTTCTCGCGGGTCTTGCGTTCCGGTGCGCCCTCTTCGGGGCCACGGGGAAGATCGTTGGCGCTCATCAGGCCTCGTCCTCACGGTCAGCGATGATCCGGCCACGCTGCAGGGTCAGCATGCGATGGCGCATACGGGCGATCAGGGCCAGGTCGTGGCTGGCGATCAGTACGGTGGTGCCCAGGCGATTGATATCCTCGAACACGCCCATGATTTCCGACGCGAGTCGCGGGTCGAGGTTGCCGGTGGGTTCGTCCGCCAGCAGCAGGGCCGGCTGGTGGACGATGGCGCGGGCAATGCCGACCCGCTGCTGCTGGCCGGTGGAAAGGTCGGAAGGCAACGCCTCGCCCTTTTCCTTCAGGTTCACCCGCTCCAGGGCCGAGGCCACGCGCTTGGCGATCTCCGGCTTGGGCATGCCGAGGATCTGCAGCGGCAGGGCGATGTTGTCCGCCACCGTACGATCGGTGAGCAGTTGGTGGTTCTGGAACACCACGCCGATCTGCCGGCGCAGGAAAGGGATCTGCGCGGTAGTGATGCGCCCCAGGTCCTGGCCGCCGAGCAACAGCTTGCCGCTGGTCGGTCGCTCCATCGCCAGGATGAGGCGCAGCAGGGTGCTCTTGCCGGCGCCAGAGTGGCCGGTGACGAAGAGGATCTCGCCACGGTGCACGCGGAAGGACACCTCGTGCAGGCCTACGTGGCCGTTGGGATAGCGTTTGCCGACCTGCTCGAAGCGGATCATGCGTTCTCCCGCTCTGCGAAGAGTGCCTGGACGAAGGCGTCGGCCTCGAAGGTACGGAGATCGTCGATCCCCTCGCCGACACCGATATAGCGGATCGGCAGGCCGAACTGCTTGGCCAGGGCGAAGATCACCCCGCCCTTGGCGGTGCCGTCCAGTTTGGTCAGGGCCAGGCCGGTCAGCTCCACCGCGAGGTTGAACTGCTTGGCCTGGTTGATGGCGTTCTGCCCGGTGCCGGCGTCGAGCACCAGCAGGACCTCATGGGGCGCCGTCTCGTCCAGCTTGCCGATCACCCGGCGCACCTTCTTCAGCTCCTCCATCAGGTTGTCCTTGGTATGCAAGCGTCCGGCGGTATCGGCGATCAGCACGTCGATGCCGCGGGCCTTGGCGGCCTGCACCGCGTCGAAGATCACCGAGGCGGAGTCGGCGCCGGTGTGCTGGGCGATCACCGGGATGCGGTTGCGCTCGCCCCAGACCTGCAACTGCTCCACGGCGGCAGCGCGGAAGGTGTCGCCGGCGGCCAGCATGACCTTCTTGCCCTCGAGTTGCAGCTTCTTCGCCAGCTTGCCGATGGTGGTGGTCTTGCCCACGCCGTTCACCCCGACCACCAGGATCACATAGGGCTCGCGCGCGACGTCGACCTGCAACGGCTGCTCCACCGGGCGCAGCAGGCTGGCCAGCTCTTCCTGCAGCGCCTTGTACAGCGCGCCGCTGTCGGCCAGCTCCTTGCGCGCCACGCGCTTGGTCAGGTTCTGCACGATCAGGGTGGTGGCCTCGACGCCGACGTCGGCGGTCAGCAGGCGCGTCTCGATGTCGTCGAGCAGGTCGTCGTCGATTTCCTTGCGACCGAGGAACAGGCTGGCCATGCCTTCGCCGATGCTGGCGCTGGTCTTGGACAGCCCCTGCCGGAGGCGGGCGAAGAAGCCCGGCCTGGTCGCCGGCTCGCTGACTGCCGGAGCGGCGGCCAGCGGCGCAACGGGCTCGGGCTCGGGCTCGGGCTCGGGCTCGGGCTCGGCAGCCAGGATAGGCTCGGGTTGCGCGACGGGCGCCTCGGACCGGGGCGAATGCTCCTCGGCCGACGCTGGCTCGTCACCGGCGAGCGGCGCTTCGGCAACCGGCGCCGGCGCCGGCGGCTCGGCCGGCTCGGCAGCGGAGGGCTGCTGCCGACCTGGCTGTTCTGTCAGGGATTGCGCTACGTCATCGGCGGGCGCGCGCTGCTCGGCGGCCGCTGTCTCGGAGACCGGCTCGACAGGCTGATCGGCAGGCTGCTCGCCGGCTTGCGGCTTTTTCCGCCACCAGCCGAACAGACCTTTCTTTTCCCCGCCCTGCGGGGCCTTCTTGTCGTCGTTGGAACCAAACATGAATGCTTGTATCTCAAGGGAGCGGCACGGGACGTGGCCGCCCGGAAAACGGATGGGTATCCTAGCATCTCCTCGCCCGACGGGGCTAAGGGTCCTGCCCCGCAGTGACCTGAGACCCCGGTGGCGGCACGAAAGGTCCAGATCACCATGAAAACCCCAGCTCGCCGCCGCGTCGGCCTGCTCCTAGCCAGCCTTTGTCTCCCGCTTTTCGCCCAGGCGGCGGAAACCCAGCCCACCCACGAGTTCAGCCTCGACAACGGCCTGAAGGTCATAGTGCGTGAAGACCACCGCGCCCCGGTGGTGGTTTCCCAACTCTGGTACAGGATCGGCTCCAGCTACGAGACACCCGGGCTCACCGGCCTGTCCCACGCCCTCGAACACATGATGTTCAAGGGCAGCCGCAAGCTCGGCCCGGGCGAAGCCTCGCGGGTGCTGCGCGACCTGGGTGCGGAAGAGAACGCCTTCACCACCGACGACTACACCGCCTATTACCAGGTCCTGGCCCGCGACCGCCTGCCGGTGGCGCTGGAGATGGAAGCCGACCGCATGGCCCACCTGAGCCTGCCGGCCGACCAGTTCAAGAGCGAGATCGAGGTGATCAAGGAGGAGCGCCGCCTGCGCACCGACGACAATCCCAACGCCCTCGCCTTCGAGCGCTTCAAGGCCGCCGCCTACCCGGCCAGCGGCTACCACACCCCGACCATCGGCTGGATGGCCGACCTGCAGCGCATGACCATCGACGACCTGCGCCACTGGTACGAATCCTGGTACGCGCCGAACAACGCCACCCTGGTAGTGGTCGGCGACGTCACCGCCGACGAGGTCAAGACCCTCGCCAAGCGCTACTTCGGCGAGATCCCCTGGCGCCAGCTGCCGCCGGCGCGCAAGCCGCTGGAACTGGCCGAGCCCGGCGAGCGCCGGCTCAAGCTGTACGTACGCACCCAGCTGCCGAACCTGATCATGGGCTTCAACGTGCCCAGCCTGGGCAGTAGCGAGAACCCTCGCGAAGTCAACGCCCTGCGCCTGATCGGCGCGCTGCTCGATGGCGGCTACAGCGCCCGCCTGGCCTCGCGCCTGGAGCGCGGCGAGGAGCTGGTCGCCGGCGCCTCCACCTACTATGACGCGTTCAACCGCGGCGACAGCCTGTTCGTCCTCTCGGCCACGCCGAACGTGCAGAAGGGCAAGACCCTCGAGCAGGTCGAGGCCGGTCTGTGGAAGCAGCTCGATGACCTCAAGCAGAACCCGCCCAGCGCCGCGGAGATCGAGCGCGTGCGCGCGCAGATGATCGCCGGGATGGTCTACGAGAAGGACTCCATCGCCGCCCAGGCCAGCAGCATCGGCCAGCTGGAAAGCGTCGGCCTGTCCTGGAAGCTGATCGACCAGGACCTGGAGGCCCTCAAGGCAGTGACTCCGGACGATATCCAGAAAGCCGCCCGCACCTATTTCACCCCGTCGCGCCTGACCCTGGCGCAAGTGCTGCCTGTGAAGGCCGAGGAAAAGGAGGCCCGTCATGAGTGAGCGCACAGGGCTGCGTTATGGCCTGCTCGGCCTGATCGTCATTGCGTTGCTGGCCGCGCTGGCCTATTTCGTCGCGCGTCCCACCCAGACCCCGGCGGCGGCCCATGCCGCGGCGGTCGAGGAAAACCAGTTGCAGTCGCTGAAGGACGTCGCCAAGCAGCCGCCGGTCCATCGCAAGCTGGACATCCAGGAATGGAAGACCGCCGAAGGCGCCAAGGTGCTGTTCGTCGAAGCCCATGAACTGCCGATGTTCGACCTGCGCCTGACCTTCGCCGCCGGCAGCAGCCAGGACGCCGGCACCCCCGGCCTGTCGATGCTGACCAACGCCATGCTCAACGAAGGCGTGCCGGGCAAGGACACCACTGCCATCGCCGCCGGCTTCGAGGACCTCGGCGCCTCGTTCAGCAACGGTTCCTACCGCGACATGGCGGTGGCCGGCCTGCGCAGCCTGTCCGACGCCGACAAGCGGACCCAGGCGCTGAAGCTGTTCGAACAGGTGATCGGCCAGCCGACCTTCCCCGAGGACGCCCTGGCACGCATCAAGAACCAGGTCCTGGCCGGTTTCGAGTACCAGAAGCAGAACCCCGGCAAGCTGGCCGGGCTGGAGCTGTTCAAGCGCCTCTATGGCGAGCATCCCTACGCGCACTCCAGCGACGGCGACGAAAAGTCCGTTCCACCGATCAGCCGCGAACAATTGCAGGCGTTCCACAAGAAAGCCTACGCCGCCGGCAACGTGGTCATCGCGCTGGTCGGCGACCTCTCGCGGCAGGAGGCCGAAGCGATCGCCGCAGAAGTCTCCAAGGCGCTGCCCCAGGGCCCGGCGCTGGCCAAGACCGCCCAGCCGGAAACGCCCAAGCCCGGCCTGACGCACATCGACTTCCCCTCCGAGCAGACCCACCTGATGCTCGCCCAGCTTGGCATCGACCGCCAGGATCCCGACTACGCGGCGCTCTACCTGGGCAACCAGATCCTCGGCGGCGGCGGCTTCGGCACCCGCCTGATGGACCAGGTGCGAGAAAAGCGCGGCCTGACCTACGGCATCTATTCCGGCTTCACCGCCATGCAGGCACGCGGTCCGTTCATGATCAACTTCCAGACCCGCGCCGAACTCAGCGAAGGTGCGCTGAAGCTGGTCCAGGACATCGTCCGCGACTACCTGGCCAACGGCCCGACCCAGAAGGAACTGGACGACGCCAAGCGCGAACTGGCCGGCAGCTTCCCGCTGTCCACCGCGAGCAACGCCGACATCGTCGGCCAGCTCGGCGCCATCGGTTTCTACGGCCTGCCGCTGGACTACCTGGAAAGCTTCCTCAAGCAGGTCGAGGGACTCAGCGTCGAACAGGTCAGGACCGCCATGGCCAAGCACCTGGACGCCGACGCCTTCGTCATCGTCAGCGCCGGCCCGAGCGTGCCGCAGAAACCCCTGCCGCCACCCACCGCCAAGCCGGCCCAGCAACCCAGCGGCGTTCCGGAGCATTGATGAGCAAACCTACTGCGAAAGCCCCCGGCCGCCACGGCGGCCAGGGACAGCTGCGGATCATCGGTGGCGAATGGCGCAGCCGGCGTTTCGTCTTTCCCGACGGGCCCGGCCTGCGACCGACCCCGGACCGGGTCCGCGAGACCCTGTTCAACTGGCTGGCACCCTATGTCGAAGGCGCACGGGTGCTCGATCCCTTCGCCGGCAGCGGCGCGCTGTTCCTCGAGGCGTTGTCGCGCGGCGCCCGCGAAGGGCTGGCCCTGGATACCAACGGCGAAGCGGTGGCGGCCCTGCGCAACCACCTCGACGCGCTCAAGTGCGGCACCGCCCAACTGGTCCTCGGCGATGCCGTGCGCTACCTGGGAAACCAGGCTCCGAGCGCCTTCGACCTGGTGTTCCTCGACCCGCCGTTCCATCAGAACCTGCTGCAGGACGCCTGCCGCCTGCTCGAAACCCGCGGCTGGCTGAACCCCGACGCCTGGATCTATACCGAGAGCGAGAGCGTCCCCTCGTCCCTCGGCCTGCCCGGAAACTGGCGGCTGCACCGGGAAAAGAAAGCCGGCAACGTACATTACGCGCTCTGGCAGCGGGGAGCCTGAGGATGAGCCCGGCTTCCGCGAGCATTCGCCAACGCCTGCTGGCGCTTGGCGAGCCTTGCGCGGCGCAACCCGCCGCCGACTGGCAGGGCGATATCGCCCTGCCCGCCGAGCTGGAGCGTTTCTACCGCGAGGTCGGCCCGCTCGACTGCACCCTGGAGAGTGCCGGCAACCCATTTTTCCTGCCGTCCCTGGCCCGCCTCTGGCAGCGCCAGGCCGGCTATCGCTGGCACGGCATCAGCGGCGAGCGCCTGTCGGGCTGGCAGGACGACTGGCTGGTGGTGGCCGACCAGGGCGCCGACCCGTTCATCCTCGAGACCGGCAGCGGGCGCATACTCTTCGACCTGCATGGCGGCAGGGGCTGGGACCCGGCCCCGTGCTTCGACGACCTGTGGCAGATGGCGGCCAGCCTGGCCTGCTTCGGCGAGGTCTGGAGCGGCGCCGGCGAGGACATCCTGCTGGACGACTGCAGCGTCGCGCCCCGCTATCGGCAGCAGCTCGTCGACGAACTGCAACCGATCCTCGGTTCGCGCCAGCGGGCGGAGGACCTCGCCGACGAGTTCGGCTGGTAAGCTGGTGACCACACCACCACCGCCCATGACCTGCGCATGACCGCGTCCCCGACCTTCCAGCCCGCCTGGTGGCTGCCCAATCCGCACCTGCAGACCCTGTGGAGCCCGTTTTTCCGCCGCGGGCCGACCCTGGAACGGCAGCGCGAACGCCTGTGGCTGGCCGATGGCGACTTCATCGACCTCGACTGGGCCGGCCCGCACGATGCCGAAACCCCGCTGGTGCTGGCACTGCACGGCCTCACCGGGTCATCCTCGTCGCACTACATCCTCGGTCTGCAGCGCGCCCTGCTGGAGCGCGGCTGGGCCAGCGTGGCGCTGAACTGGCGCGGTTGCTCGGGGGAGCCGAACCGCCTGCCGCGCGGCTACCATTCCGGGGTCAGCGACGACCTCGCCGAGGTGGTCGCGCACCTGCGCGCCAGGCGCCCGCAAGCGCCGCTGTACGCGGTCGGCTATTCGCTGGGCGGCAACGTGCTGCTCAAGTACCTGGGCGAAACCGCTGGGGACTGCCCGCTGCTCGGCGGCGTCGCGGTGTCGGTGCCGTTCCGCCTGGACGAGTGCGCCGACCGCATCGGCCTGGGCTTTTCCCGGGTCTACCAGGCGCACTTCATGAAGGCCATGCTGGCCTACGTGCAGGACAAGCAGCGGCTGTTCGGCGAGCAGGGCCAGGCGGAAGGCCTGGCCGCCCTGCAACGCCTCGGTCCGCTGGAGGGCATGCGCACCTTCTGGGACTTCGACGGCCGGGTCACCGCGCCGCTGCACGGCTTCGCCGACGCCAGGGATTACTATCGGCGCGCGTCCAGCCGCTACTACCTGCCGGACATCCGCACGCCGAGCCTGATCATCCATTCCAGCGACGACCCCTTCGTGTTCGCCCGCAGCCTGCCCGATCGCAGCGAACTGGCACCCTGCACCGAGCTGGAACTGCACGCCCGCGGCGGTCACGTTGGCTTCGTCGACGGCTCTCCGCGCCAGCCCACCTACTACCTGGAACGACGCATCCCCGACTGGCTGGAGGCCCGCCTGCGGCAGCACTGAGCTGGCCGGCGTCCGGCGACGGGCGGCAGAATAGGAACAGGCTGAAGGAAAAAGGGGGGCGAATGGAACTGACGCTGCGGCACAACCCGATGCTCGACGACGCCGACTGCGAGGCGATCCTGGCGATCCACGCGGCGGTCGGCTGGGACCGGCGCATGCCGCCTGCCGAGCTACGCACGCTGTACCAGCATTCCGGCTATTCCCTGCTGGCCGCACGCGACGGCCGCCTGGTCGGCCTGCTGCGCGCCGAGGAAGAAACGCCGATTCGCGTCTGGCTGGCGGAAATCGCCGTGCTGCCCGGCGCACAGCGCAGCGGCGTCGGCGCAGCCCTGCTGCGGCGCTTCGCCGAGGATCACCGCGGCGCCTACCTGTTCACCGACGCCACCCTCGGTACCGAAGCCTTCTTCCGCCGCCACGGCATCCACATCCAGCAGGTGCTGGAGAAAACCCTGCGCGATCAGAGCGGCACGTAGAGCCGCTCGGAAATCCCGTCCACCGCATCCTGGGCCTGCGCCTCGATGTGCCCGCTCTCCAGCGCCAGCACCTGGTAGATGCCGCGACGCAGTTGCGCCTCGCTGAGGTCGCCGTCGAGATCGAGGGTGGTGCAGAGGAAGCGCACCCAGGAGGTGAGGATGATCCAGGCGTTGAGGGTCAGGGCCTCCAGCTGGGTCTCGTTCATCCGCAGGATGCCGGCCTCGGTGAAGCCCCGGTAGATCGCCTTGGCGTTGACCAGGCAACGCTGGGCGAAGGCGCGGTAGCGCGCCGCCAGCTCCGGGTCGCTTTCCAGCAGGTGCTCGAGGTCGCGGTGGAGGAAGCGGTAGCGCCACATCGCGGCCAGTAGCGCTTCCAGGTAGAAGGTCTTGTCGTCCACCGTCAGACCCCGCCCTTCGGGCAGGCGCAGGAAACTCTCGACGTGGCTTTCGTACTCGGCGAACAGCTCGGCGATGATCGCCTGCTTGTTCGGGTAGTGGTAGTAGAGGTTCCCAGGCGATATACCCAGGTGGGTGGCGATATGGTTGGTGGTGACGCTGCGCTCGCCCTGGGCGTTGAACAGTTCCAGGCTGGCCTGGGCGATGCGATCGCGGGTCTTGATGCGTGGTGCCATGGGGACGACGGGCTCGTTCGGGTAACAGTGCGGGGCGCGCCCCGCCGTGACAGCGTAGAAGGTACACAAAGCTGGCCGCCCGGGTCAGCCCCCGGGGTGGCGGCCGGCGACCGGCCCGCCTTTCGTTGGGTACGCAAGCGGCGGGCTGGCAGGCATGCTGTTTGACACTTTAGAGTATTTACTCTAGAAATCCAGCGACGTAGCGAAATTCATCGGACCGAGCCAGGTCCGCCATAACGACAGACGTGCGGCCACGCAGCCGCCCACGCTTCGCCGAGGAGCCAGCCCATGGTCGCCGATATCGCCTACCTGCAGCAGAGCCAGCAGGAAATCAACCAGCTCGAAGCCCTCTTCGCCCGCCAGCGCGCCGCCTACCTGGCGCAGCCGATGCCCGACGCCACGCAGCGCGTGCAGTGGCTGAAGGCCCTGCGCGAGCTGCTGTTCAAGGAGCAGCAGGCACTGATCGAGGCCATAGACCAGGACTTCAGCGCGCGCTCCGCCGACGAGACCCTGCTCGCTGAGATCATGCCCAGCCTGCACGGCATCCACTACGCCGCCAAGCGCGTGAAGAAATGGATGAAGCCCGCGCGCCGCGCGGTCGGCCTGCAATTCCAGCCGGCCTCGGCCCAGGTGGTGTACCAGCCGCTGGGCGTGGTCGGGGTGATCGTGCCTTGGAACTATCCGCTGTTCCTCTCCATCGGCCCGCTGACCGGGGCCCTCGCCGCCGGCAACCGGGTGATGATCAAGATGAGCGAATCGACCCCGGCCACCGGGCGCCTGCTCAAGGACCTGCTGGCGCGGATCTTCCCCGAGGACCAGGTCGCCGTGGTGCTCGGCGAGGTGGACGTCGGCGTGGCCTTTTCCAAGCTGCCGTTCGACCACCTGCTGTTCACCGGCGCCACCAGCGTCGGCAAGCACGTGATGCGCGCCGCCGCCGAGAACCTGACCCCGGTCACCCTGGAACTGGGCGGCAAGTCGCCGGCGATCGTCTCCGACAGCGTGCCGATGAAGGACGCCGCCGAGCGGATCGCCTTCGGCAAGAGCCTCAACGCCGGGCAGACCTGCGTCGCGCCCGACTACGTGCTGGTACCGAGCCGGCGCGTCGAGGAATTCGTCAGCCAGTACAAGGAGGTGGTCCAGGGCTTCTTCCCGCGCCTCCCGGACAACCCCGACTACACCGCGATCATCAACGAGCGCCAGCTCGGCCGCCTCCGGGGCTATCTCGACGACGCCCGCGAGAAGGGCGCGACCCTCGTCCCGCTGTTCGCCGAGGGCCAGCAGCGGCGCCTGCCGCAGACGCTGCTGCTGAACGTCAGCGACGACATGAAAGTGATGCAGGAGGAAATCTTCGGCCCGCTGCTGCCGGTGATCCCCTACGAGCGCCTGGAAGACGCCCTGGCCTATGTCAACCAGCGCCCGCGACCGCTGGCCCTGTACTACTTCGGCTACGACAAGGCGCAACAGCAGCGCGTGCTGCACGAGACCCACTCGGGCGGCGTGTGCCTGAACGACACCCTGCTGCACGTCGCCCAGGACGACATCCCGTTCGGTGGCGTCGGCCCCTCCGGCATGGGCCACTACCATGGCCACGAAGGCTTCCTCACCTTCAGCAAGGCCAAGGGCGTGTTCAGCAAGCCGCGCTTCAACGCCGCGCGAATGATCTACCCGCCCTACGGCAAGTCGATCCAGAAGCTCGTCTACAAGCTGTTCGTGCGCTGAACCGGGGCGCGTGCGGCGCCCCCTCATTCCTACGCTGCAGGTGACATAACAACAATGAGCGACACCACTCTCGAAAGCGCCGGCCTGTCCCGACGCAGCCTGATGAAAGTCGGCCTGATCGGCGGCGCGTTCCTCGCCACCGCGGGCGTCACCGCCAGCCTCACCGGCTGTTCGGCGGAGAAACCGGCGAGCGGCCTGGAAAAGGTCCGCGAATCCGACCTGCCGTTCCTCCGTGCGCTGCTGCCGGTGATGCTGCTCGGCGCGGTTTCCGCCGAGCAGATGCCGAAAGCCGTGGAGGGCGCGATCCAGAGCCTCGACCATAACCTGGCGCGGCTCTCCCCGGAGATGTTCAAGCTCACCCAGCAACTCTTCGACGTGCTCGCCCTGCCGCTCACCCGTGGCCCGCTGACCGGTATCTGGGGCAGTTGGGAGAACGCCAGCGGCGACGACGTGCGGGCATTCCTTTCGCGCTGGGAAAACAGCTTCATCGGCCTGTTGCGGATGGGCCACAGTTCGCTGATGCAACTGGCGATGATGGCCTGGTACGCCCGCCCCGAGGCGTGGCCCCATTGTGGCTATCCCGGACCGCCGAAGATCGCTTGAGCCGCCCCCGGAACAATACGAAGAGCCCGAAGCCGCCTAGCCTGAGAGTGCATTCATGCCTGTACCCGATCTGTTCGCCGAGGGCCTCGCCCGCGGCTGGAAAACCTACAACGGCTCGCGCCTGGACGACGACCTGGAGCTGGAGGCCGACGTGGTCGTGGTCGGCACCGGCGCCGGCGGCGGCACCACCGCGGAAATCCTCAGCGCCGCCGGCCTGAAGGTGCTGCTGGTGGAAGAGGGCCCGCTGAAGACCAGCAGCGATTTCAAGATGCAGGAGGCCGACGCCTACCCCGAGCTGTACCAGGAAGGCATCGGCCGGATGAGCAAGGACGGCGCCATCACCATCCTCCAGGGTCGCGCCGTGGGCGGCACCACCCTGATCAACTGGACCAGCAGCTTCCGCACCCCGGAACCGACCCTGCAGCACTGGGCCCAGGTCTACGGGGTCAAGGGCCACAGCGCGGAGGACATGGCGCCCTGGTTCGAGAAAATGGAGCAGCGCCTGCACGTGGCGCCCTGGGCGCTGCCGCCGAATGCCAACAACGACGTGATCCGCCTGGGCTGCGAGAAGCTCGGCTATCACTGGAAGGTCATCCCGCGCAACGTCCTCGGTTGCTGGAACCTCGGCTACTGCGGCATGGGCTGCCCGGTCAACGCCAAGCAGTCGATGCTGGTCACCACCATCCCGGCGACCCTCGACAAGGGCGGCGAGCTGCTCTACCTTGCGCGCGCCAACCGCCTGCTGCTGGATGGCGACAAGGTGACGGGCCTCGAATGCCTGGGCATGGATGAGCGCTGCGTGGCGCCCAACGGCCGCCGGATCAGGGTCCGGGCCAGGCACTACGTGCTCTCCGGCGGCGGCATCAACACCCCGGCGATTCTTCTCCGCTCGAAGGCGCCTGATCCGAGCCAGCGGGTCGGCAAGCGCACCTTCCTGCACACGGTGAATTTCAGCGCGGGGCTGTTCGACCGGGTGATCAACCCCTTCTACGGCGCACCGCAGTCGATCTACTCCGACCATTTCCAATGGGACGACGGTGTCACCGGACGCATGTCCTACAAACTGGAGGTGCCGCCGCTGCAACCGTCGCTGGCCTCGGTGCTGCTCGGCGGCTTCGGCAGCGACAACGCCCTGCGCATGGAACAGCTACCGCATACCAACATGATGCTCGCCCTGCTCCGCGACGGCTTCCACCCGGACAGCGCGGAGGGCTCGGTCGGCCTGCGCGGCGACGACACCCCGGTGCTCGACTACCGGATGACCGACTACACCTGGGACGGTATCCGCCGTGCCTTCCATACCATGGCGGAGATCCAGTTCGCCGCCGGCGCCCGGGAAGTGCGGCCGGTGCACAGCGACGCGCGTAGCGCGAAGAACCTGCAGGAGGCGCGCGGGATCATCGACGGCCTGCGCCTGGAGATCTACCGCACGCGCCTGGGCAGCGCCCACGTCATGGGCGGCTGCGCCATGGGCGAAGACCCGGCCGTGGCGGTGGCCGACAGCCTCGGCCGCCATCACCACCTGCGAAACCTGTCGATCCACGACGGCTCGCTGTTCCCCACCAGCATCGGCGCCAACCCGCAGCTCTCGGTCTACGGTCTTACCGCGCAACTGGCCAGCGCGCTGGCCGAACGCCTGGCCAGGGCCTGAACCGCCGCCGGGCCGGCCGCGCGCCGCGGCAGCCGGCCCGGCGCCATCAGACCTATGGGCTAAAGGCCGATGGCCCGTGCGTCTTGGCCGCACGGGCATCCCTGCGCTACCATCCGATTCCCTTACGAAACCCTGCCAGGACGTAGCGATGAACCGAGTGCTGTACCCAGGCACCTTCGATCCCATCACCAAGGGTCACGGCGATCTGATCGAACGTGCTTCACGGCTTTTCGACCATGTGATCAT
The DNA here is from genome assembly GCF_001813485.1 of Pseudomonas sp. HMSC067G02. Classification (NCBI taxonomy): domain Bacteria; kingdom Pseudomonadati; phylum Pseudomonadota; class Gammaproteobacteria; order Pseudomonadales; family Pseudomonadaceae; genus Pseudomonas; species Pseudomonas sp. HMSC067G02. The sequence goes on along the minus strand of NZ_KV812729.1, from coordinate 72,967 downwards.
CGCGGTCGCCGCCAGCCCCAAGAAGAACCCCCTGTTCAGCCTGGAACAGCGGGTGGCGCTGGCCCAGGAGGTCACCAAGCACCTGCCGAACGTCGAGGTGGTGGGCTTCTCCACCCTGCTGGCGCACTTCGTCAAGGAGCAGAAGGCGAATGTCTTCCTCCGCGGCCTGCGCGCGGTTTCCGACTTCGAGTACGAGTTCCAGCTGGCCAACATGAACCGCCAGCTCGCCCCCGACGTGGAAAGCATGTTCCTCACCCCGTCGGAGAAGTATTCCTTCATTTCCTCGACGCTGGTCCGGGAAATCGCCGCTCTCGGCGGGGATATCAGCAAGTTCGTGCATCCGGCCGTGGCAGACGCCCTGGCGGAACGTTTCAAGCGCTGATCCGCGTCTCTTCGCCGGCCTCCCGTCGGCGCCCCGCGTGCACTGCGGGCGCCGATGCGGCACAATTCCGCTATTCCCGTTACCGATGCCGTGGCTGTCCGTCGCGGTTGGAGTTGTTAGATGTCCCTGAAAATCACTGACGATTGCATCAATTGCGACGTCTGCGAACCCGAATGCCCGAACGGCGCGATCTCGCAAGGCGAAGAAATCTATGTGATCGATCCCAATCTCTGCACCGAGTGCGTCGGCCACTACGACGAGCCGCAGTGCCAGCAGGTCTGTCCGGTGGACTGCATTCCCCTCGACGACGCCAATGTCGAGAGCAAGGACCAGTTGATGGAGAAATACCGGAAGATCACCGGCAAGGCCTGATCCCCGCCGGCGCCTGTCCTTCAGGGACGGTTCGCGCCCCGTCCGACGCGCTTTTGGCTATCCTTGGCAATCCAGTCTGAGGCGTTCGCGGTCCCGTCCCGCGAACGCCGCTGAACAGTGAGCCGCCATGTCCTTCCTGAACCTGCCCGTCCGTACCCTGGTCGCCGCCTGCTGCCTGTCCCTGCTCAGCCTCGCGGCGCATGCCGACAGCTTTCGCGGCGACGCCCACGCACCGCAGCAGGCCGCCGTCGCCACGCCGCATCCGGCCGCGACCGTCGCCGGCCTGGAAACCCTGGCCAATGGCGGCAACGCCTTCGACGCCGCGGCGGCCATCGCCGCTGCCCTGGCGGTAGCCGAGCCTTACGGCTCGGGACTCGGCGGCGGTGGATTCTTCCTTCTGCGCCAGGCCGGCGCGCAGCCGACCTATCGCTTCCTCGACGCCCGCGAGCGCGCGCCGAAGGCCGCCTACGCCGACATGTACCGGCGCAACGGCAAGGTCGACCCCAGGCTGTCCGTCGACGGCCCGCTGGCGGCGGCGATCCCCGGCTTGCCGGCGGCGCTGGTCGAATTGAGCGGCCGCTACGGACGCAAGCCCCTGGCCGACAATCTGGTGCCGGCGATCCGCCTGGCGGTGGATGGCGTATCCGTCGACCGGGTCTACCGCGACCGCGTCGCCATGCGCCTGGAAGCGATGCGCAAGGACCCGGAAACCGCGCGGATCTTCCTCGACAAGGGCGGAATCCCCGACGAATGGAACCTGCTCCGCCAACCGCAGTTGGCACGTACCCTGGAACGCCTCGGGCGCTACGGGCGGATCGGTTTCTACGAAGGCGAGACAGCGGACAAGCTGCTCACCGGGGTCCGCGCCGGCGGCGGCATCTGGAGCGCGGCCGACCTGCGCGACTACCGGGTGATCGAACGCCGCCCGCTGGAGGTGAAGCTGGCCAACGGCCGCGAACTGATCAGCGCACCGCCGCCCTCGGCCGGCGGCGTGGCCCTGGCACAGAGCCTGCAGATGCTGGAACAGCTGCCGTGGCAGAAGGCCGAGCCGGTACAGCGCGCCCATTACGTGCTGGAGGTCCTGCGCCGTGCCTACCGCGATCGAGGCCTGCTCGGCGACCCCGACTTCGTCGCCAACCCGCTACCCAGCCTACTGGCGCCGGACTACCTGAAGCGCCTTGCCGCCAGCATCGACCCGCGCCGCGCCACGCCCAGCTCGGCGCTGCCGGAGGCGCCGGCCTGGCGCGAAGGCGACCACACCACCCACTTCGCGGTGATCGATGCCCAGGGCAACGCGGTGGCCGCCACCCTCTCGGTGAACCTGCCGTTCGGCGCCGCCTTCACCGTTCCCGGTACCGGCGTGGTGCTGAACAACGAGATGGACGATTTCGCCGCCGACACCCAGGGCGCCAACAGCTACGGCCTGGCCGGCAGCCAGGCGAACGCGGTGGCGGCCGGCAAGCGCCCGCTGTCGAGCATGAGCCCGAGCTTCCTGGAAAGCCCGACCGACTTCGCCGCCTTCGGCACCCCTGGCGGCAGCCGCATCCCGAGCATGGTGCTGATCTCCATGCTGCAGTACTTCGACGGCCGCCCGGTCGGCCAATGGGTCGCAGCGCCGCGCTACCACCACCAGTACAAGCCGGACGTCGTCGAGTACGAACCGCGCGCCTTCAGCGATGCCGAGGCCGCCGAACTGCGCCGGCGCGGCTATCAGCTCAAACGCCTGGAGCGCAGCTACGGCAACCAGCAGGTGCTCTACTGGGACAAGCGCAGCGGCCGCGTCGACGCCGCCAGCGACCCGCGCGGGATCGGCTACTCGTCTCTGTCCCTGGAGGCGCAAGCGCAGCCTCGGCCGCACTGAACAAACGAGAGACAGCGCTCAAAAATGTTCGACGATCTCACCCAGATAGGCGCCGCGTAGGGATTTCGCCGACGAGTCCGGCTGGCAATCCAGGCGGCGGGCCTCACTGGCTCGCCGCTTCAGCCGCCTGTTGCGCATCCTCCGCACTGGCTTCCACCGCCTCCGGTTCAGACGAGGCGCCCTCCATGCCTCGGCCGGAGTGCCGGCGATCGGCGACACCGGAGCAGTCGGCGACGCCGGACAGCTCTCCATCCAGCGCAGCGTGAATCCAGTTTTCCAAACGGGTGTACCAGGCTGCGTTCGCGGCGCTCTCCAGCCAGGCGATGGCATCCGCATCCTGCTGCTGTGCGGCCTTTTCCAGCCAGAGCCGTGCTTGCAGCTTGTTCATCCCGGCACCGGAACCGTTCCAGTAGGCCTCGCCCACCTTGAACTGGGCACGGGCATCTCCCTGGGTCGCAGCCTTGCAGAACCACTGGAAGGCCTTTTCCCGGCTGCCGGCATAACGGTCCAGCAGGGCGGCTTCCTCGTCTGAAGTGGCGGAATAGACGCCTTGCGAGTCGTCCAGGTAGAACCATCCCAGATTGGTTTCGGCGTCTTCGCTACCGCTGGCCGCCGCACGTTCGAACCAGGTCCCGGCCTTCACCCGGTCCTGGTCGACCCCTTCGCCTCTCCAGTAGAGAACGCCCATTTCATTCTGGGCGGCGGCATCGCCCTGCTCCGCGGCCTTCCGGAACCAGCGTGCCGCCTCGGTCTTGTCCTGTGGCCCGCCGTCACCATCGCGATAGAGCATGGCCAGTTGGATCTGCGCGCGGACCATCCCCGCAGCGGCCGCCTTGCCCCACCATTCGCGCGCGCTGGCGTAGTTCTGTTGCTGGTAGAAGTAGGCGCCGAAATCGAACAGCGCCTGCGGCTCCCCCGTCTCGGCGGCCTGGCGGAGGCGGGTGAATTCGGCGAACAGTTCATCGCCGCGCTTGTCACCCTGCTCGGCCTTGGACTGCTCCGTGCCGAGGTCGGACGCCGCATCCTCCGCCCAGGCGAACGAGGGTACGGCAAGAGCAAGGACGGACAGGAACACCCACTGACTGAACATACGCGAAATCCTTATCTTGGTTGAGCCGGTCGGCCACCCCTGGTCGACCTTGTGACCTTGCTGGTCAGCAGGACACTGTCACCATCGGAGAATCCGATCAAGTGCCGCGAACGATCCGTGCGGAGCATCTGTCATCGGCCGATGCGGCGCTATAGCTGCCGCCTGCCGTGGCGGAAGAAAAGACTTAGCCCAATCTCCGTGCCCCCTGCAATGCATCGAGAAAACAAAAAGCCGGTCGATGACCGGCTTTTTTTCATTCCGTTGGAGACTCAGCTTTCGTCGTGGTTATAGCCGCTGGTGGTGCAGCCCAGGCAACGGACGAAGGCTTCCTTGCCCGGATCGACCACCAGCGCCTGGCCGGCCTTGCCGACGCTGCCGCTGGCCGCGGTGAACGGCAGGCTGACCACGAAGGCCACCGCCCCGACGGCCGTGGCGGCGATCAGGAAGGGACGGGCGATGAGCAGATCGCCGATCATGGCGTACGCGGGGGGCGCTTCGACGGTGTACATCGGGTCGCCGCTGGCGTTTTCCTGCACGGCATCCGCCAGCGCGGGCATGGACGAGAGCCCGGTGGTCAGCGCCAGCACGAGCGCGGTGGTGCGAAACAGGTTCATGGAGGCGGTCCTTTCTGGTTTTTGGTTGGGCAGATATCGCCTAACTATAACAGCGCTGCGGGTAGTGCCAGCGTGACCGCCTTCAATCGCCGAGGAATGCGTAGTGCGGCTTTTTCGGGATGAACGGCCGGTAGAAGCCAATCAGGCTGCACAGGTCGGCGTCCTCGTTGCCGGTCGGCCAGAAGGGTTCGCCGATGACGATCCGCCGGTTCTCGTAGTCCAGCGCCGCCGGCACCACCGGCACGCCGGCGCCACGGGCGATGTGGTAGAAGCCCATGCGCCAGCGGTCGACCTTCTTGCGCGTGCCTTCCGGAGCGATGATCAGCATGAACTCACGGTGCTCGCGGAAGGCCTGGATCGCCTGGTCCACGGTATTCAGCTTCAGGTGGCGCTGGATCGGGATACCGCCCCAGCGCCGCATCAGGCCGCCCAGCGGGCCGTTGAACAGGGTGTGCTTGCCGAACCAGCGGGCGTTCAGGCGCAGGACGAACTTGGCGGCAAGGAAGGCCACGAAGTCCCAGTTCGAGGTGTGGTGGGCGCCGATCACCACGAACTTGTCGAGCGCGGGCAATTGGCCCTCGATCTTCCAGCCGGAGAGTTTCAGCATGGCATGGCCGAGCGACTCGACCAGGGTGTTGCGAGGCAGGTAATTGCCGGACATCGTGCACCTTTCTTATGGCAGGCCGCTCACCGTGGCGGCCCTTCTTGTGGCGGTAGAGTATGCGCGGCGCGGCGCTTCAGCGTTGGCAGCGCGGGCAGTACACGCTGGCGCGCTGGCCTAGGCGGATCTCGCGCAGGGTGCTGCCGCAGACCTTGCAGAACTCCCCGCCACGGCCATAGACGAACAATTCCTGCTGGAAGTAACCGGGCTGGCCGTCGCCGCCGACGAAATCGCGCAGGGTGGTGCCGCCGCGCTCGATGGCGATCGCCAGGATCCGCTTGATCTCCTCCGCCAGGCGCAGGTAGCGCGCCTTGGAGATGCTCCCGGCGGGCTTGCGCGGATCGATGCCGGCGGCGAACAGCGCTTCGCTGGCGTAGATGTTGCCGACCCCGACCACCACCGCGTTGTCCATGATGAACGGCTTGACCGCCATGCTCCGCCCGCGCGACAGCTCGAACAGACGCTGGCCGGCGAAAGCGTCGGTCAGCGGTTCCGGGCCGAGGTTGCGCAGCAGCTCGTGTTCCAGTGGCGCCAGGCTCCAGAGCATGGCGCCGAAGCGCCGCGGATCGGTGTAGCGCAGGGCCATGCCCGAGGCCAGCTCGATGTCGACGTGCTCGTGGCGACTGGCCGGGGTGCCGCTCTCCACCAGCCTCAGGCTGCCGGACATGCCCAGGTGGCTGATCAGCGTACCGGCCTCGGCGCCCAGCAGCAGGTACTTGGCGCGGCGCTCGACGCTGACGATGCGTTGTCCGGACAGGCGCACGTCCAGGTCTTCGGGGATCGGCCAGCGCAGGCGCCGCTCGCGCACGATCACGCGCTCGACGCGCTGGCCTTCGAGGTAGGGGGCGATGCCTCGGCGGGTGGTTTCGACTTCGGGTAGTTCGGGCATGGCGGCAGCAATCCGGTTGACCGCGGCACCTTAGCAGGAAGCGCCGCGGCGCGGCCAGTCAGTAGCTGCCCTGACCGACGCCCAGCTCGAGAATCGAGCCCTTGAGGTTCTCGAAGTCGTAGTCGGTGAGCCCGACGTAGTCCAGCACCAGCGCGCCGATGCTGTTCCACTCGTGGTCTTCCGGCTGGTTGCCGAGAATCCGGTGCGAGCCGCAGATGTGCTCGGCCATCTTCAGGATCGCCAGCAGGTTCTTCAGCTGGGTGTCGCGGGCCGACTCGTCGCCGAAGATCGACAGCGCGTTGTGGTGGTTGGCGATCGCCTCGCAGACGTGCTCCGGCAGGCGCCAGGAACGCGCGGTGTAGTAGCCGACCACCGCATGGTTGGTGTTCAGCACGCGGTTCTCGGTGTCCACCACCCGGCGCTCGTCGCTGGCGGCGGCATAGGCCTCCTCCAGCACCGCCATATAGTGCGGGAAGCGCTTGAGCATCAGCGGAATGCCGCAGTTGTGGAACAGGCCGAGGGCGTAGGCTTCGTCCACCGACTCGTAGCCGACCCGCTTGGCCAGGCTCAGGCAGCTCATGGCCACGTCCTGGGCGGTGTCCCAGAAACGGTTGAGGGTGACGATGGTGTCGTCGCTCATCTCGCCCTTGATCGACTGGGCGTTGATCAGGTTGATCACCGAACGACTGCCCAGCAGGTTCACCGCGCGCTGGATCGAAGTGATGCGGTTGGCCAGGCCGAAGAACGGCGAGTTCACCAGTTTCAGGAGGGCGCCGGAAAGGCCCGGGTCCTGGCTGATCAGCCTGGCGATGTTCTTCAGGTCCGGATTGGGCATGACCTGCTCCATCTGCAGGTCGACCATGATCTGGGGTTGCGGCGGCACGCTGATGCCTTGCAGGGCCTGGCGGATCTGCTCGGCGGTGAGTTCTTGGACCATGAGGGCGGGGGCGAAAGTTGACGGTGTGCGCAGTTTACCCGGAGAACCCCGCCATGGGGCGGGCTTCTGCCGGAAAAGCGGCGCCAGGCAACGGGCATGGAACTTTTCCCGCAGCCGCCAGGGTCGGAATGAATACCCCCATCCGATATCGGGAGACACGCCATGACCCAATCCCTGCACGGCAAGGTCGTCGCCGCCCTGGTGACCGACGGTTTCGAACAGGTCGAACTGACCGGTCCGAAAAAAGCCCTGGAAGACGCCGGCGCCACGGTAAGGATTCTTTCCGACAAGGCCGGCGAGGTGCGCGGCTGGAACCATCACCAGCCAGCCGACGCCTTCCGCGTCGACGGCACCTTCGAAGACGCCAGCCTGGACGACTACGACGCCCTGCTGCTGCCCGGCGGGGTGATCAATTCCGACCAGATCCGCAGCCTGGCCAAGGCCCAGGAACTGGCGATCCGCGCCGAACAGGCGAGCAAGCCGGTGGCGGTGATCTGCCACGGCGCCTGGCTGCTGATCTCCGCCGGCCTGGTGCAGGGTCGTACCCTGACCAGTTGGCCGTCGCTCAAGGACGACATCAACAACGCCGGCGGCCACTGGGTGGACCAGGAGGTAGCGGTGGACGGAAAGCTGGTGAGCAGCCGCAAACCCGAAGACATCCCGGCCTTCAACCGTCGATTCATCGAAATCCTCGCCGGCTGAACGGCCCGCGTTCGCGCAGCGGCGAATCCCGTCGCTGCGCTATAATCGCGCTCTTTTGCCGGAGCCTTTCCCATGACCCTGCCCAGCTTGCGTCTCAAAGCCAACGCCGAGCGCCGCCTGCGCGCCGGCCACCTGTGGGTCTACAGCAACGAGGTGGATGTCGCCGCGACGCCGCTGAACGCCTTCGCCGCCGGCGACCAGGCGGTGCTGGAAATGGCCAACGGCAAGCCGCTGGGCATCGTCGCGCTGAGCCCGAACAACCTCATCTGCGGCCGCCTCATTTCCCGTGATACCAAGCACGTTCTCGACAAATCACTGCTGGTTCATCGCATCAACATCGCCCTCAGCCTGCGCGAGCGGCTTTTCGACAAGCCGTTCTACCGGCTGGTCTACGGCGATTCCGACCTGCTGCCCGGCCTGGTGGTCGATCGCTTCGGCGACGTGCTGGTGGTGCAACTGGCGTCCGCGGCCATGGAACTGCGCAAGGACGAGGTGCTCGCTGCCCTGCTGCAGGTGCTCAAGCCCGCCGCCGTGCTCTGGAAGAACGACTCCAGCGCGCGCGACGCCGAGGGCCTGGAGCGCTACGTGGCCAACGCCTACGGCGAAGTGCCGGAGTGGGTCGCGCTGGAAGAGAACGGCGTGAAGTTCGAGGCGCCGGTGCTGGCCGGGCAGAAGACCGGCTGGTTCTACGACCACCGCATGAACCGCGCGCGCCTGGCGCCCTACGTGCAGGGCAAGCGGGTCCTCGACCTATTCAGCTATATCGGTGGCTGGGGCATCCAGGCCGCCGCCTTCGGCGCCAGCGAAGTGATGTGCGTGGACGCGTCCGCCTTCGCCCTCGACGGCGTCGAGCGCAACGCGGCGCTGAACGGCGTGGCGGAGAAGGTCGCCTGCGTCGAGGGCGACGTGTTCGAGGCCCTGCGCGAGCTGAAGGCCGCCGACGAACGCTTCGACGTGGTGATCGCCGACCCGCCGGCCTTCATCAAGCGCAAGAAGGACCTGAAGAACGGCGAGGCCGCCTACCGCCGTCTCAACGAACAGGCCATGCGCCTGCTGAGCAAGGACGGCATCCTGGTCAGCGCCTCCTGCTCGATGCACCTGCCCGAGGACGACCTGCAGAACATCCTGATCGGCAGCGCCCGCCATCTCGACCGCAACATCCAGCTGCTCGAGCGCGGCGGCCAGGGCCCCGACCATCCGGTGCACCTGGCGATCGCGGAAACCCGCTACATCAAGAGCCTGACCTGCCGGCTGCTGCCCAACGGCTGAGCCCGTCCCGGCGGATGAGCGCCTGCGTTCATCCGCCCTACGGCCACCGCCTCTCGCGGCGCGACGGGCGGCGCAAGAGGCCAACCCTGGTCGCGACGCGCCGCTCCGCCGACCGCCAGCCTTCCCCATTCGCCCGCTCTGGGCTTAGAATCCGGGCATTCCTCGCCAATCATCCCCCGGCGGGCAGTGAGCCCAGGCCGTCGCCAATGGTGACCCCATTCAGACCCCGGCCAACTCCGTACACTCGGCTATTCCCCGTTTGCATCCGGTTCCTTCGACGCTCACGATACAGTCATAACCCGAACCTGATTAGCCGCAGGAAATCGTCATGCCCGATTACCGCTCGAAAACCTCCACCCACGGCCGCAACATGGCCGGCGCCCGCGCCCTCTGGCGCGCCACCGGGATGAAGGACGAAGACTTCAAGAAGCCGATCATCGCCATCGCCAACTCCTTCACCCAGTTCGTGCCCGGCCACGTGCACCTGAAGGACCTCGGCCAACTGGTCGCCCGCGAGATCGAGAAGGCCGGCGGCGTGGCCAAGGAATTCAACACCATCGCCGTCGACGACGGCATCGCCATGGGCCACGACGGCATGCTCTATTCGCTGCCGAGCCGGGAGATCATCGCCGACTCCGTGGAATACATGGTCAACGCCCACTGCGCCGACGCCATCGTCTGCATCTCCAACTGCGACAAGATCACCCCCGGCATGCTGATGGCCGCGCTGCGCCTGAACATCCCGGTAGTGTTCGTCTCCGGCGGGCCGATGGAAGCCGGCAAGACCAAGCTGGCCAGCCACGGCCTGGACCTGGTCGATGCCATGGTGGTGGCCGCCGACGACTCCTGCTCCGACGAGAAGGTCGCCGAGTACGAGCGCAGCGCCTGCCCGACCTGCGGCTCCTGCTCCGGCATGTTCACCGCCAACTCGATGAACTGCCTGACCGAGGCGCTCGGCCTGTCGCTGCCGGGCAACGGCTCGACCCTGGCCACCCACGCCGACCGCGAGCAATTGTTCCTGCGCGCCGGGCGCCTGGCCGTGGAACTCTGCCAGCGCTATTACGGCGAAGGCGACGACAGCGTGCTGCCGCGCAACATCGCCAACTTCAAGGCCTTCGAGAACGCCATGACCCTGGACATCGCCATGGGCGGCTCGACCAATACCATCCTGCACCTGCTGGCCGCCGCCCAGGAGGCGGAGGTGCCGTTCGACCTGCGCGACATCGACCGCCTGTCGCGCAAGGTGCCGCAACTGTGCAAGGTGGCGCCGAACATCCAGAAGTACCACATGGAAGACGTGCATCGCGCCGGCGGCATCTTCTCCATCCTCGGCGAACTGGCCCGCGGTGGCCTGCTGCACACCGACGTCCCCACCGTGCACAGCCCGAGCATGGCCGACGCCATCGCCCAGTGGGACATCACCCAGACCCGCGACGAAGCCGTGCACACCTTCTTCAAGGCCGGTCCGGCGGGCATCCCGACCCAGACCGCGTTCAGCCAGAACACCCGCTGGCCGAGCCTGGACGACGACCGCGCCGAGGGCTGCATCCGCAGCGTCGAGCATGCCTATTCCAAGGAAGGCGGGCTGGCCGTGCTCTACGGCAACATCGCTCTCGACGGCTGCGTGGTGAAGACCGCCGGGGTCGACGAGTCGATCCACGTGTTCGAAGGCAGCGCGAAGATCTTCGAAAGCCAGGACGCCGCGGTGAAAGGCATCCTCGGCGACGAGGTGAAGGCCGGCGACATCGTGATCATCCGCTACGAAGGACCGAAGGGCGGGCCGGGCATGCAGGAAATGCTCTATCCGACCAGCTACCTGAAGTCCAAGGGCCTGGGCAAGCAGTGCGCCCTGCTCACCGACGGACGCTTCTCCGGCGGCACCTCGGGCCTGTCCATCGGCCACGCCTCCCCGGAAGCCGCCGCCGGCGGCGCCATCGGCCTGGTGCAGGACGGCGACAAGGTGCTGATCGACATTCCCAATCGCTCGATCAACCTGCTGGTCAGCGACGAAGAACTCGCCGCACGCCGCGCCGAACAGGACAAGAAGGGCTGGAAGCCGGCCGCGCCGCGTGCCCGCCGCGTCAGCACCGCGCTCAAGGCCTACGCCCTGCTCGCCACCAGCGCCGACAAGGGCGCGGTACGCAACAAGGCGCTGCTGGACGGCTGAATCGTCCCGCGACGAAAAAAGCCCGGTCCCGCGCCGGGCTTTTTCATTCGCGCGTGCGCACGCCGAATGGCGGATAACCGCAAGCGGTCATTCGCCCTACCGCTCACCCACGCTCCAACCGTAGGGCGCATACGCCACCGGCGTTATCCGCCGACATGCGGCGCAGCCAGGCCTGGGCGAGACCGCGTTCGCCCAGTAAAATCGCGCTCTTTTTCCCCGGACCGCCACCATGAGTTCCCTGCAAAGCCCGTCGGACGCCAGCGCCCGCAACGACCTGGTCTATGGCCTGGACGACCGTCCCAGCGCTCCCATCGCCCTGCTCGCCGCCCTCCAGCACCTGCTGGCGATCATCGTGCCGATCGTTACCCCCGGCCTGCTGATCTGCCAGGCGCTGGGCGTATCGCCGCGCGACACCAATCTGATCGTGTCGATGTCGCTGGTGATCTCCGGCATCGCCACCTTCGTCCAGTGCAAACGCTTCGGCCCGTTCGGCGCCGGACTGTTGATCGTCCAGGGCACCAGCTTCAACTTCGTCGGCCCGCTGATCGCCGGCGGGGCGCTGATGGTCAAGCAGGGCACGCCGGTGGAAAGCGTGATGGCGGCGATCTTCGGCGTGGTCATCGCCGGCTCCTTCGTCGAGATGGGCATCTCGCGCATACTGCCGTTCGTCAAGCGGCTGATCACCCCGCTGGTGACCGGCATCGTCGTGCTGATGATCGGCCTGACCCTGATCAAGGTCGGCCTGATCAGCATGGGCGGCGGCTTCTCGGCGATGTCCAACGGCACCTTCGCCAACGGCGAGAACCTGCTGCTGTCCGGCGTGGTGCTGGGCATCATCGTGGTGCTCAACCGCATCCCGGTGGTATGGATGCGCAGTTGCGCCATCGTCATCGCCCTGGCCGTCGGCTACGCGCTGGCCGGCTACCTCGGCCGCCTGGACTTCACCGGCATGCACCAGGCCGAGCTGTTCCAGGTACCGACCCCGCTGCACTTCGGCCTGGACTTCTCCTGGCCGCTGTTCATCCCGATGCTGGTGATCTACCTGGTCACTTCCCTGGAAGCCATCGGCGACGTCACCGCCACCAGCAAGGTGTCGAAGCAACCGGTGGAAGGCCCGCTGTGGATGCAGCGGATCAAGGGCGGCGTGCTGGTCAACGGCGCCAACTCGTTCCTCGCCGGTATCTTCAATACCTTCCCCAGCTCGGTGTTCGCCCAGAACAACGGGGTGATCCAGCTCACCGGCGTGGCCAGCCGCTACGTCGGCCTGTGGATCGCCGCCATGCTGGTCCTGCTCGGCCTGTTCCCGAGCGTCGCCGGGGTCATCCAGGCGGTGCCGGAACCGGTACTGGGCGGCGCGGCGATGGTGATGTTCGGCGCGGTGGCCGCTTCGGGCATCAACATCCTCGCCGGCATCCAGCTGGACCGCCGCGCCCTGCTGATCATCGCCGTGTCCCTGGCCCTCGGCCTGGGCGTTTCGCAGGTGCCGGAGTTCCTCGCGCACATGCCCGCGGCGCTGCGCAACGTGCTGGAATCCGGGGTCGCCACCGGCGGCATCTGCGCCCTGCTACTGAACTGGTTCCTGCCGGAAAGCCCGGTCCAGAAGGCCGCACACTGATAGGCGCGGCGCCACCTCCGGGTGGCGTCGCGGTTTTCGCCGAAGGGTTTTCGTACCCGGCCAATGGTTGGGTATGATCGACGGCATGGCCATGCCCGTCGGCCACCCTCTTCCGTCCCGCAACCCGGACCCGCGCCCATGCCCCAGTCCCGCCGCCCGTTGCGCATCGGCCTGATCGCCGACACCCATGGCCTGCTTCGGCCCGAGGCGCTGGAACGGTTGCGCGGCTGCGACCAGTTGATCCATGCCGGCGACATCGGCAAGCCGGAAATCCTCGCCGAGCTGGAACGCCTGGCGCCGCTCTCGGTGGTGCGCGGCAACAACGACACCCAGGACTGGGCGGCGGACATCCCCGAGCGCCTGCTGCTGAAGATCGGCCGGCTGACCCTCTACGTACTGCACGACCTCAAGCGACTCGACCTCGACCCGGCCGCCGAAGGCATCGACGTGGTGGTCGCCGGACATTCGCACAAGCCGCTGAAGGAAGAGCGCGACGGCGTGCTCTACCTCAACCCGGGCAGCGCCGGGCCTCGGCGCTTCAGCTTGCCGATCGGGATCGGCGTGCTGGAAGTGGCGGGGAAGAAGATCGAGGCGGAGCTGATCACCCTCTGACCCCGCCTGGAACCGTCAGCGGCGCTCCCATACCTCGAAGGCGTAGGCAGGCGCATCGTCAGCCGCGGCGTGTTCGATGCTCGACGCCAGGCGCCAGGCCGCGCCATCGATCTCGGGGAAAAAGGCGTCGCCTTCCGGCGCCAGGCCCACCCGGGTCAGGTAGAGGCGCGCGGCGCGCGGCAAGGCCTCGGCATAGAGCTGGGCGCCGCCGATCAGCATCAGTTCGTCGGCGTCCTCCGCCTGCGCCCACGCCTCGGCGCGCGCCAGCGCGGCGTCCAGGCTGGCGAACACTTCCGCACCCTCCAGTGCCAGGCCGGCCTGGCGGCTGACCACCAGGTTGAGCCGGCCCGGCAGCGGCCGACCCAGCGAGTCCCAGGTCTTGCGCCCCATGATCACCGGCTTGCCGAGGGTCATCGCCTTGAAATGCTTGAGGTCGGCCGGCAGGCGCCAGGGCAGGCGGTTGTCGATGCCGATCGCGCGGTTCTCGCCAAGGGCGGCGATCATCGCCAGCGGTCGTGCCATGGGGTTACCTCATCGTGGAAGGACAAAGGCGCGAGGATAAACACTCGCGCCGGCGGACTCCAGGCCCGGCCTACAAGGGATTGGCATACGGCGGCACCTGCATGAAGAAGGTGCCATCCTCGTTGACCTGGGTGGTGCCGGTCGCCAGCACCTTGCGGTAGTCCTGCAGGTTGAAGGTCAGCACCTGGTCCGGGGTCTCGGTCTTCAGCAGCACCTGGGCGTAGGTGATGAGGATTTCGAAGATCTTCAGGTCGCCGGACTGGAGCCAGAGGAAGGATGGACCCGCCGCGGCCGGCGGGCTGAACACCGGCGACGGCTGGCCGGGCGCCTGGGAGAAACGCAGGTGCAGCCCCTGGTCGTCGAGCCAGGCCTCCTGCACGTGGCCGTCGATGCCCAGCAGCGGGAAGACCTTGCGGTAGTCCAGGCGCATGGCGCTGCCCACCAGGCTCGCCCCCGGCCGATCGAGGCTGACCAGCGCCGACATCGGCAGGCCGACCAGGCTCATCGCCCCGTACAGCGGCAGACCGATCACCTTCAACTGGTCGGGCCGATAGACCAGCGCGCCGCTGGCCGCGTCCACCTCCACGCCGCCGCCCAGCCGCAGCGGCAGCCAGGGCCCTACGCCGAGCGGACGCACCCGTCCCTCCACCTCCAGGCGTCCCGCCGCACTGCTCATGCGGAAGTCCTTCAACATGGTCCCGTCGTAGGCGAGGATGTGCTCGTTGAACAGGTTGGCCAGTTGCCGCGGGCTGAGCAGCACCTCGCCCTCCATCACCTGGAAATGCATGTCCTGCGGGCGGTCGAAGTCCACCGGCTGGCCGACCCGGTTCGGCACCAGCCAGCCCTTCACCTCGGGCACGTGGAAACCGATGTTGCCGCGCAGATACATGTCCACGTTGCGCAGCAGTATGCCGACGCCATCCTGGCCGGAATCCGCCGGCCCGGCCGTACGCATGGGCAGCGGCACCGGCGCCGGCGGGACCTGCCGGTACCAGCCCTCGCGCAGCAGGGCCAGTTCGCGCTGCTGCCGGTCGATGGCGCTTTCGGCCTGGGCCGCGCTGGCCGCCAACAGGCAACAGCCAAGCAGCACGCCCCACGGACGCCGGCTCACAGCCGTGCCTCCAGCGGCGCCGGCGCCTTCACCGGCGACACGGCGATCTGCACCATGCCGTCCTCGCGCAGGCGGATCACGCCGTTCTGCAGTTGCCGCCGGTAGTCGTAGAGATTGAACAGCAGCGGCTGCCCCGGGCTGAGGCTGGTGAACAAGGCGTAGGCCTTGACCAGCACGGTGCGCGCCATCTTGATATCGCCGCCCTCGATGAACATGTAGCTGTCCGGCGCCCGTAATGCCGGCCATTGCAGGTCGGCCAGGGAGTCGCCGAGGGCGAGTTGCATGCCGCCGTCCGCCAGGGCCAGGCGACTGACGCGGAAGTCCAGGCGCGGCGGCGGGAACAAACCGTCGAGGTCGACGCGGATGCGGTTGCCGACCAGCTCCATGTGCCGGGTCTTCAGCTTCAGCACCTCGGACATCTCGATCGAGGCCGCCGCCAGCGACGAAGTGACCTCGACCCCGTCGACGAAGATCCGCCGGGGTACCAGGGTCACCTCCAGCGGACCGCTCAGCTCGATCTCGGTGAGCATCCGCAGCGGCCGCCAGCGCCCCTTGCGCAACAACTCGCCACGCACTTCCTGGCCGTCCTTGCGGGTGTTCATCCTGAGGTTGCGCA
Source organism: Pseudomonas sp. HMSC067G02 (assembly GCF_001813485.1). Lineage (NCBI taxonomy): Bacteria > Pseudomonadati > Pseudomonadota > Gammaproteobacteria > Pseudomonadales > Pseudomonadaceae > Pseudomonas > Pseudomonas sp. HMSC067G02. The sequence goes on along the minus strand of NZ_KV812729.1, from coordinate 57,547 downwards.
CGGCCGCGCGGGACGCGGCGAGGTCCTGGTTGAGCAGGGTCGCCAGGGTGGCGTCGCTGACGAATATCTCGCCGGCCTGGATCCGCGCCACCATCGCCGTCGGATCGTCGAGCGACAAGGGCGCGCCGGGACGAGTCGGTTCCATGCGGATCAGCATGCGCTGGATGAAGAAACCGATGTCGTCGTGCAGGCGGAAGTCGGTATCGGCGATCCACAGTCGCGAACTCGCCGATCCCGAGCCGCGGGCGCCGACGCTCGCCTCCAGCGTACGCGGCGGCACGGCGCTCATCAGGCTGTCCGGCTGGCGCCCCCAGTCATCGGTAGCGGCCGTCGGCACACGCGCTTCGACACGGGCCGGCGGCGCCACGGCCTGGCCGCCACCGTGGGCATCGAAGGCCAGCCAGGCGCCCAGCAACAGGCAGGCCAGTTGCAACGACAGGCAGGGAAACGCGGAGGCAGGTTGCGCGGAAGCCATCACCGATCCTCTTATTGTTATGCGAGCGCCGTCACCCTATACCCTGCCCCGGCCGTCCGCCCCTTTCGTTGGATTGGCCGGGAAAACGCCGACGTCGTCACGCTGGGGGCGATTGTCACGGGAATGTCGCGAAACGGGCAAAGAAGTATCACCTGGCTGCGTCACTCTGCTGGACTGGAACACTCCCGAACCGCCGACGAGGACCCGTCATGCAACCAGCCTTCCTGCGCCGCCACCTCGGCGCCGCCTGCCTGATGCTCGCCGCTGGCCTGGCCAGCGCCGCCCACGCCGACACCGGTAACGTACAACGCGCCATCGACTGGGCCCAGGGCCAGGCCTCCGTTCGCCACCCGGCCGGCCACGAACGCTCGCCGCTGGTCATCGCCCACCGTGGCGCCAGCGGTTACGTACCGGAACACACCCTGGGCGCCTACGCCCTGGCGGTGATGATGGGCGCCGACTACGTCGAGCCGGACCTGGTGATGACCCGCGACGGCAAGCTGGTCGCCCGCCACGACAACGAGCTGGGCCTGACCACCGATGTCGCCCAGCATCCGGAATTCGCCGACCGCAAGCGCACGCAGAAAGTCGACGGAGTGGAACTCACCGGCTGGTTCAGCGAAGACTTCACCCTCGCCGAACTGAAGACGCTGCGCGCCATCGAGCGCATCCCCACGATCCGCCCGGGCAATGCGCGCCTGGACGGCACCTTCGAGATCCCCACCCTGCAGGAGATCATCGACCTGGTGAAAAGCTTGCAAATCAGCCAGCAACGCACCATCGGCCTGTACCCCGAGATCAAGCACGGCACCCACTTCCAGCGCCTCGGCCTGGCCATGGAACGCCCGCTGGTGAAGACCCTGCACCGCAACGGCTACCTCGGTCCGCGCGCGCCGGTATTCATCCAGTCCTTCGAGGTGAACAACCTGAAGGAACTCAAGCGCCTCACCGGCATCCGCCTGGTCCAGCTCTACGGCAGCGGCCAGCCCTACGACCAGCAGGCCAGCGGCGGCAGCCTGACCTACGCCGAGATGGCCACCGCCAAGGGCCTGCGCCAGGTGGCGCGCTACGCCTACGGGGTCGGTCCGGACAAGAGCTACGTGATTCCTCGCGATGCCAACGGCAACCTCGGCCAGCCGACCCGCTTCGTCGGCGACGCCCACGCCGCCGGGCTGAAGGTGCATCCCTACACCTTCCGCGCGGAAAACAGCTTCCTTCCGGCGGAGTTCCGCAGCGCCGACGGCAACCCGCAGTCGCGCGGCGACCTGGCCGGCGAGATCAGGGCCTACCTCGACGCCGGCATCGACGGCCTGTTCAGCGACCAGCCGGACGTCGCCGTGCGCCTGCGCGAGCAGCGCTGACGCAGCCCGACCGGCGCTCGTACGCGGGCGCCGGCCTCATGGACACTCGATGTAGCCGTCGAAGGGCTGTGCCTTGCCCTTCTCCAGCGCCTGCCGCCTGATGTTCCGGCAGATCCGCCGATCGCGCTCGTGCATGGCGTCGATCGACGGGTTGCCGGTGGGTTCCACGCCCTTGTGGTCCTTGACGCCAAAGGTCACCAAGGGCTGCTCCGGCTCCACCCGGAAGCGCGACGGCGTTTCCTTCTCCTCCTTGCGCGACGGCGGATCCGCCGCCAGGGTCGGCAACTGGTCGGCCTGCACGCCATAGCGTTGCAGCAAGGAGCCATCGGGCAACTCGTCGGCCAGCGCGCCCGCCATCCCCAGCAACAGCGCCAGGGGGTATCGGCGTACTACCTTCATCTCAGTGTTCCTCTCGCTACCGGCGCCGAACGCTTTCGCCACGGCGCCAGTCAAAATCCCACACCCCGCCGCCAGCCGGCTGGCAAGCCAGCATGAGCCGCCGGGGCGCTTTTTGCTATGTTTGGCGCTGATCAGACGCCGTTGGCCGGGCACGATTCACGCTCGGCAGGGAAATCGACACAGGAGGTGACTTGAGTCACACGACGCATCCCGGCCTCGACGCCCTCTGGCTGACCGAGGCCGTTCGCCTGCGCGAGGAGCAGGCCGGTCCGCTGGAAGACAGCGAGGCGCTTCGCCAGGCGCTGGCCCAGGGCGGTTCCCTGCCGCGCCGTATTCTCACCCGCGCCCACTGGCTGGGCCGCCGCGAGGGCCTGCTGGACGCCCAGCGGACCTGGCGCCAGGGTTCGCGGCTGGCGCTGGCCCTGCTGCTGGTGCTGGCCCTGGCCAGCGGCGCCGGACTGGCCTTCGCCGCGCTCGGCGATGGCCAGCGCCCGGTCAACGTGTTCTGGGCGCTGGCCAGCCTCCTCGGCCTGCACCTGCTGACCCTGCTCGGCTGGGCCCTCGGCCTGCTCGCCGGCGGCGAGGCCGCGGGCGCGCTCGGCCGGCTCTGGCTGTGGCTCAGCGGCAAGCTGGCGCGCGATGCCCGCGCCGCGCACCTGGCGCCGGCGCTATTGGTCCTGCTCGGCCGGCGCCGGCTGGCGCGCTGGGGCCTCGGCGCGCTGGTCCACGGGCTCTGGCTGCTCGGCCTGCTGACGGCGCTGGCCATGCTCCTCGGCCTACTGGCGACCCGCCGCTACGGTTTCGTCTGGGAAACCACCATTCTCGGCAGCGATACCTTCATCGCCCTCACCCAGGCGCTCGGCGCCCTGCCGGCGTTGCTTGGCTTCCCGTTGCCGGACGCCGAACTGATCCGCGCCAGCGGCGACGCCGCCCTGGCCAGCGAAGCCGCGCGGCACGCCTGGGCCGGCTGGCTGGTAGGCGTACTGCTGGTCTATGGGGTCCTGCCGCGCGCGCTGCTCGGTCTGTTCTGCCTGTGGCGCTGGAAACGCGGCCTGGCCGACCTCGACCTGGACCTCGACGACCCAGGCTACAGCCTGCTGCGCGAACGCTTGATGCCGGCCAGCGAACGCCTCGGCGTCAGCGACGCGGCGCCGGACTGGCTACCGGAGCCGCAGGGCGGCCAGTCCGGCCAGGAAGCCGCCGGAGCGGTGCTGGTGGCGGTGGAGCTGGACGATCGCCGGCCCTGGCCGCCGAAGCTCGCCGAAGGCGTCGCCGACGCCGGCATCCTCGACGACGGCCAGCAGCGCCATCGCCTGCTCGATCAACTGACCCGCTACCCGCCGGCGCGCCTGGCCATCGCCTGCGACCCGCGTCGCTCGCCGGACCGCGGCACCCTGGCGCTGCTCGGCGAACTCGCCCGCTGCGCCGCCAGCACCCGCATCTGGCTGCTCCAGGCTCCGCCCGGCGAAGCGCTCGACAGCGACCGCCTGGGCGACTGGCACACCGCCCTGGAGCGCCTGCAACTGCCGCACGGCGAGACCTCGCCGCTGGCCTGGCTGGAGACCGGCCATGACTGAGCCGCTGATCCTGGCCGTGGTCGGCCACACCAATACCGGCAAGACCTCGCTGCTGCGCACCCTGACCCGCGACCGCGGATTCGGCGAAGTCTCCCATCGCCCCAGCACCACCCGCCACGTCGAGGGCGCCAGGCTGTCGGTGGACGGCGAAGCGCTGCTGGAACTCTACGACACGCCCGGCCTGGAAGACGCCATCGCCCTGCTCGACTACCTGGACGCCCTGGAGCGCCCCGGCGAGCGTCTCGATGGCCCGGAACGCATGGCGCGGTTGCTGGACAGCAACGAAGCGCGCGGGCGTTTCGAACAGGAAGCCAAGGTGGTCCGCCAGTTGCTCGCCTCCGATGCCGGGCTCTACGTGATCGACGCCCGCGAACCGGTGCTGGCCAAGTATCGCGACGAACTGGCGGTGCTTGCCGGCTGCGGCCGGCCGCTGCTGCCGGTGCTGAACTTCGTCGCCAGCCCGCAGCATCGCGAGGAGGAGTGGCGCACCGCCCTCGCTCGCCTGGGCCTACACGCCCTGGTGCGTTTCGACAGCGTGGCGCCGCCGCTGGACGGCGAACGGCGCCTCTACGAGAGCCTGGCGCTGCTGCTGGAGCGCGCCCGGCCGCAACTCGACCGGCTGATCGCCGACCATGAGACCCAGGCCGCCGCGCGCCTGCGCGCCGGGCAACGGCTGATCGCCGAATTGCTGGTCGACGTCGCCGCCTGTCGGCGCCTGGTGCCCGGCGGCGAAAGCGCCGTGCAGGAAGCCACCCGCGACCTGCACCAGCAGGTGCGCAAGCGCGAGCAGGCCTGCGTGGAAGCGTTGCTGCGGCTCTACGCCTTCGCCAGGGACGACGCCCGCGCCGCCGACCTGCCGCTGCTCGACGGCCGCTGGGGCGACGATCTGTTCAATCCGGAGACCCTGCGCCAACTCGGTATCCGCCTCGGCGGCGGGGTTGCGGCCGGTGCCGCGGCCGGCGCCGGCATCGACCTGCTGGTGGGCGGCGTCACCCTTGGCGCCGCCGCCGCCCTCGGCGCTCTCGCTGGCGGCGCCTGGCAGACCGTCGGCCACTACGGTTCGCGCCTGCTCAGCAAGCTCAAGGGCGCCCGCGAGCTGACCGTCAACGACGCCGTGCTGCGCTTGCTCGCGCTGCGCCAACGGCAGCTCCTGGCAGCCCTGCAAACGCGCGGCCACGCGGCGATCGAGGCGATCCGCCTGGAGACCCCGGAGGACAAGCAGTGGCGCGAAGGCAAGCTGCCGGAAGCACTGCGCAAGGCGCGCGCGCATCCGGAGTGGTCGTCGCTGAACGGCAGGCGGGTGGGCGGCAGCGACCGCCAGGAACAGATCGACGCGCTGGCCGAATTGCTGGAGAGCGGACGCGGGGAATGACAGACTGGGCGACGATCGCCCAAGAGGTAGGCCCATGCCCTTCGTTTCCTACGCGCAGAACCTGGAAGACGTCCGACTCTGGCGAGCCCTGAAACTCTTCCCCAGGGGGTTCTACATCGACGTCGGCGCCAACCACCCGCGGATCGACTCGGTCACCCTGGCGTTCTACGAGCGCGGCTGGCGCGGCATCAACATCGAACCGCTGCCCCACCTGCACCGCGAGCTGGAGCGGGAACGGCCGGAAGACCTCAACCTGAACCTCGCCATTGGCGAGCGCGAAGGCCGCGCCACGCTCTACGAGATGGCCGCCTCGGGTCTCTCCACCCTGGACCCCGAGCTAGCCCGCCAGCGCCAGGCCGAGGGCTGCACGGCCACTCCGCGCGAAGTGAAGGTCAGCACCCTGGACGCGATCTGCGCGGCCCATGTCGAAGGGCCGATCCACTTCCTCAAGATCGACGTCGAAGGGCTGGAAGGCGCGGTGCTCCGCGGCCTCGACCTGAACCGCTGGCGCCCCTGGCTGATCCTCGCGGAAACCCCATTCGACCACGACCCCGAATGGAAAGCGCCGCTGCTCGCCGCGGGCTACCGTTTCGTCCACTTCGACGGCCTTAACGGCTATTACCTGGCGGAGGAACAGGCCCGCCTGGAAGGCGCCTTCGCGCTACCGCCGAACCTGCTGGACGACTTCCAGCTCTGCCATGGCCACGCCATGAGCCATCCGGTCGCACCGCTGGAGCAGGCCCTGGAGCAGGCGCTGCAACGCGCAGAAGATGCGGAGCGGGCTTTGCGGGACTGGCGCGCGCTTCCCTGGTACCGCCGCCTGTTCGGTTGAGCGGAGCCGACGGCTCCGCCGAAGGGTCAGACCGCGACCGGTGCCTTGATGTGCGGATGGGCCTCGTAGCCGACCAGCTCGAAGTCCTCGAAGCGGAAGTCGAACAGATCCTTCACCTCGGGATTCAGCTTCATGCTCGGCAACGGCAGCGGCTCGCGGGTCAACTGCAGGTCGGCCTGCTCCAGGTGGTTGGCGTACAGGTGGCAATCGCCGCCGGTCCAGATGAACTCGCCCGGCTGCAGGCCGGCGACCTGCGCCACCATCAGGGTCAGCAAGGCATAGCTAGCGATGTTGAAGGGTACGCCGAGGAAGATGTCCGCCGAACGCTGGTAGAGCTGGCAGCTGAGTTTGCCGTCGGCGACGTAGAACTGGAACAGCGCGTGGCAGGGCGGCAGGGCCATCTCGTCGATCAGCGCCGGGTTCCAGGCGGAGACGATCAGCCGGCGCGAGTCCGGATTCTTCTTCAGCATCGCCATCAGGTTGGCGATCTGGTCGATGTGGCGGCCGTCCGGCGCCGGCCAGGAGCGCCACTGGTAGCCATACACCGGGCCGAGGTCGCCGTTCTCGTCGGCCCACTCGTCCCAGATCGAGACGCCGTGCTCCTTGAGGTAGGCGATATTGGTGGAGCCCTTGAGGAACCACAGCAGCTCGTGGACGATCGACTTGAGATGGCACTTCTTGGTGGTCACGAGGGGGAAGCCCGCGGCCAGGTCGAAGCGCATCTGGTGGCCGAACACGCTATAGGTGCCGGTGCCGGTGCGGTCGCTCTTGAAGGTGCCGTGCTCGCGCACGTGGCGCATCAGGTCGAGGTACTGTTTCATCGGAGGCTCGGATCGATATCGGTGCGGCGCCGACGTGGCGGCTCCCACCGAGGGATGACAGAAGGATGGCCAAGTCTACGGCGACGGGGCCGGCATCGCCAGTTCGGCGCGACCGGCGCAAGCCATGCACGCCCTGGAGCGGAAAGCCGGCTGCCCGGAGCGGATGACGCCTGCGACGTTATCCGCCCCGGGCACGAAAAGCGGCTCAGGCCGCCTTCGGCTGCGCCGCGTCGCGGCGGTAGGCCCAGACCATCAGGGCAATGCCGGCCAGCACCATCGGTACGCAGAGCACCTGGCCCATGGTCAGCCAACCCCAGGCGAGGTAGCCGAGCTGGGCATCCGGCACGCGGACGAACTCGACGACGAAGCGGAAGATCCCGTAGCACAGCACGAACAGGCCGGAGACCGAGGCGGTCGGCCGTGGCTTGCGGGTGAACAGCCAGAGGATGACGAACAGCGCCACGCCTTCCAGGGCGAACTGGTACAGCTGCGAGGGATGCCGCGGCAGCGGGCCTCCGTTGGGGAAGACCATGGCCCAGGGCACGTCGCTGACCTTGCCCCACAGTTCCGAGTTGATGAAGTTGCCGATGCGCCCGGCGCCCAGGCCGATGGGCACCAGCGGGGCGATGAAGTCCATCAGCTGGAAGAAGCTCTTGCCATGGCGCTTGCCGAACCACCAGACCGCCAGCATCACGCCGAGCAGACCGCCATGGAAGGACATGCCGCCTTTCCAGACCTCGAAGATCAGCGTCGGGTTGGCGATGTACTCGTCCAGGTTGTAGAACAGCACGTAGCCCAGGCGGCCACCGAGGATCACGCCGCAGGCGACCCAGAAGACCAGGTCGGAAAGGCGCTCCTTGGTCCAGGTCGGGTCGAAGCGCTTCATCCGGCGCGACGCCAGCAGCCAGGCGCCGCCGATCCCGATCAGGTACATCAGCCCGTACCAGTGGATCTTCAGCGGGCCGACGGCCAGCGCAACCGGATCGATCTGGGGATACGTCAGCATCGATAACTCCTACGACAGAAAAGCGAGATCGGGGGTCAGGAAACTTATGCCCACGCTGAACAGCAGCAGGGCGAACAGTCGCTTGAGTACGCGCGGCGACAAACGATGCGCCAGGCGCGCGCCGAAGCGGGCGAACAGCATACTGGTGGCGGCGATGCCGACCAACGCCGGCAGATAGACGTAGCCCAGGCTCCACTCCGGCAACTGCGGGTTGTGCCAACCGACCGCGATGAACGACAGAGCGCCGGAAATGGCGATAGGAAGGCCGCAGGCCGAGGAAGTCGCCACCGCCTGCTGCATCGGCACGCTGCGCCAACTGAGGAAAGGCACGGTCAGCGAACCGCCGCCGATGCCGAAGATCGCCGAGGCCCAGCCGATCACCGCGCCGGCCAGGGTCAGGCCGCCCTTGCCGGGCACCTCGCGGCTACCCTTTGGCTTGAGATCGAGAACCATCTGCAAAGCGACCAGGATGGCGAACACCCCGATTATCTTCTGCAACAGCGGCCCCTTGATCTGCGCCGCGGTCAGCGCGCCGAGGGCACTGCCGATGAGGATGCCGAGGGTCATCCAGGCGAACACCGGCCAGCGCACCGCGCCGCGCCGATGGTGTTCGAGAATGGAATTGATCGAAGTGAAGACGATGGTCGCCAGGGAGGTGCCGACCGCCATCTGGGTCAGGACGTCGCCGCCGAAACCGTGCGCGGTGAAGCTGAAGACCAGCGCCGGGACGATGATCAGGCCGCCACCGACGCCGAACAGTCCGGCCAGCACGCCGGCACAGGCGCCCAGCACGATATAGAGGAGAAACTCCATGCACGCCCCCGTTGGAAAGCCGGCATGGTAACGGAATTGCGCGCCGCGCGGCAGGCGTCGTGCTTGAACGGCGATGGCGGATGCCTTTAGCCTGACGGCCAGCCCATCCCAAGGATCGCGCATGTGCCTGATCGTCTTCGCCTGGCAACCGGGGCACGCCCTGCCGCTGCTGGTCGCCGCCAACCGTGACGAGTTCTATGCCCGCCCGAGCCTGCCGCTGGCGGCCTGGGAGGACGCCGAGGGGGTATTCGCCGGACGCGACCTGGAGGCCGGCGGCACCTGGCTGGGGCTCGGCCCGGCCGGCCGTTTCGCCGCCCTGACCAACGTCCGCGATCCGTCGCAGGCTCTCGGCAAGCGCTCCCGTGGCGAACTGGTGGCGGACTTCCTGCGCGGCGGCGGCAACCCGGCCGACTACCTGGCGCAGGTCGCCGGGCGCGCTGCGGACTATTCCGGCTTCAACCTGCTCATTGGCGATCGCCATCAGCTCTGGCACTACAACCCCCGCGTAGGGCCACCGCGCCTGCTGCCGGCGGGGGTCTACGGGCTGTCCAACGCGGCCCTCGATACGCCCTGGCCGAAGCTGCTCAAGGCTCGCGCCGCCCTCGCCGAGCGGCTTGCCGAGCCGCATCCGCAGGCCCTGCTGGAGCTGCTGGCCGACGCAGCGCCGGCCGCCGACAGCCAGTTGCCGGATACCGGCGTGGGTCTGGCCACGGAACGTCTGCTCTCCAGCGTGTTCATCGCCAGCCCGAGCTACGGCACTCGCGCCAGCAGCGTCGTACGGGTACACGCCGACGGCACGCGGGAGATGATCGAGCGCAGCTTCGGGCCGTCCGGCGCCCGGCTCGGCGAGGTCAGCCTGGTGCTGCCGCCAGGCTGACCTTCAGCAACAGGCCACGCAATCGCGACGCTGCTTGGCCCGATAGAGGGCGTCGTCCACCCGGCACAGCAGCAGGTCGAGGGTCTCGCCATCGTTCAGCACGCCGACGCCGAAGCTGGCGGTCAACCGCTCGCCCATCTCGAAGGACTGCGAGCGAACCCGCTGGCGCAGGCGTTCGGCCAAGGCCGCCGCGGCCTCCAGGCCGGTTTCCGGAAGCAGCAGGATGAACTCCTCGCCGCCCCAGCGCGCCAGCACGTCGACCTCGCGCAGCTCGCTGGCGACCAGGCGGCCGAAGGCGACCAGCACGCGATCGCCGGTGGAGTGGCCGAACAGGTCGTTGATCCGCTTGAAGTGATCGACATCGATCATCACCAGTGCCGTCGCGCGTCCATGGCGCTGCCGGCGCATCCATTCATGGTGCAGGCACTGCTCGAACTTGCGCCGGTTGTACAGCTCGGTGAGCGGATCGATTTCGCTCAGGCGCTGGGCCTCGGCCATCTTCGAGGCCAGCGCCTGGTTGACCCGGTGCAGCGCCTCGGTGCGCTCGGCCACCAAGTCCTCGAGACGCCGGTTCCAGTCGAACAGTTCCTCGTTGCGCTGCTGCAACTCCAGCTCGACCAGCTTGCGCTGATGGATCTCGTGGTGCGCACCGATCATCCGCCGTGGCTCGCCGCGCTCGTCGAACTCGACGAAACGCCCGCGATCGCTGATCCACAGGTAATCCCCGCTGTAGGTGCGGCAGCGGTATTCCTCGCAGTATTCCGGGCTTTCGCCGTCGAGGTAGGCCTGGAAGCTGGCCATCACCCGCGGATAGTCCTCGGGATGGATGATGTTCTTCCAGGTCTCCACGCTCTCCGGCAGGCTATGCGGCGGATAGCCGAGCATCAGGTACCAGCCGGCGCTGCGGCTGACCTGGTTGGTCGCGATGTTCCAGTCCCAGATCCCGTCGCTGACGATCTCCAGGGCATATCGCAGGGTTTTCTCAAGGTCTTCGCGTGACAGCGGAAGAAGACCTGGCGGCTTCGACGCCCGTTCGTCCATTTTGCGGCAATCCCTCGCACGTTCGACTGGCCAGTGGCCTCTACCGAATGGCAGGCAGTCTATACGCTTGCGGGGAAAGCGTAAGCGCCGCACGACGAAGCGTCCGGCGCGCGGGAAATCAGGGCTGGACGGTAGCCGCCGGGTTGATCACGCGACCCAGGCCGAGGTTGCGCAACGCCAGGTGCAGCGAGCTGTGGATGACCTGCGGGTTGTCGAAGGTGAGCAACTGGCCGAGCAGGTCCCGGGCCTTGTCCAGGGTGATCTGGCGCAGCAGCCACTTCACCTTGGGCAGGTTGGTGGCGTTCATCGACAGGCTGTCGAAGCCCATCGCCATCAGCAGCACGGCAGCCGCGGGATCGCCGGCCATCTCGCCGCAGATGCTCACCGGCTTGCCTTCCAGGTGGGCATCGTCGACCACCTTCTTCAACGCATGCAGCACGGCCGGATGCAGGTAGTCGTAGAGGTCGGCGACCCGCGGATTGTTGCGGTCGACCGCCAGCAGGTACTGGGTCAGGTCGTTCGAACCGACCGAAAGGAAGTCGACCTGGCGGGCCAGCTCGCGGGTCTGGTACACGGCGGCGGGAATCTCGACCATCATGCCGATAGGCGGCATGGCGATGTCCACGCCCTCGTCGCGCACCTCGCCCCAGGCGCGGTGGATCAGGTGCAGGGCCTCTTCCAGCTCGTGGGTGCCGGAGATCATCGGCAGCAGGATGCGCAGGTTGTCCAGTCCTTCGCTGGCCTTGAGCATGGCGCGGGTCTGGACCAGGAAGATCTCCGGGTGGTCGAGGGTGACGCGGATGCCGCGCCAGCCGAGGAACGGGTTGTCTTCCTTGATCGGGAAGTAGGACAGCGCCTTGTCGCCGCCGATATCCAGGGTGCGCATGGTCACCGGCAGCGGGTGGAAGGCACTGAGCTGCTCGCGGTAGATCGCCAGCTGTTCCTTCTCGCTGGGGAAGCGGTCGTTGATCATGAACGGCACTTCGGTGCGGTACAGGCCCACGCCCTCGGCGCCACGCTCCTGGGCGCGGGCGACATCGGCGAGCAGGCCGGTGTTGACCCAGAGCGGCATGCGGTGGCCGTCGAGGGTCTCGCAGGGCAGCTCGCGCAGGGCCGCCAGGCCCTTGCTCAGCTCGCGCTCCTCGGCGACCACGTCGCTGTACTGGCGCACCAGCTCGGCGGAGGGGTTGGTGTAGACCTCGCCGTGGTAGCCATCGACGATCAGGTCGATACCGTCGACCTTGGAGTACGGCAGGTCGACCGCCCCCATCACCGTGGGGATGCCCATGGCACGGGCGAGGATCGCCACGTGCGAGTTGCCCGAGCCGAGCACCGAGACCAGGCCGACCAGGCGCCCTTCCGGCACCTCGCCGAGCATCGCCGGCGACAGCTCCTCGCTGACGATGATGGTCTGCTCCGGGTAAGTCAGGTTCTGCTTGCGTTCTTCCTGGAGGTAGGCGAGCAGGCGGCGACCGATGTCCTTGACGTCGGAGGCGCGCTCGCGGAGATAGGCGTCGTCCATCAGCTCGAAGCGCTGCACGTGCTCCATCACCACCTGGCGCAGGGCGCCCTGGGCCCACTGGCCGGTACGGATGATGCGCTTGACCTCGTTGCCGATGGAGGCATCGTCGAGCATCATCAGGTAGACGTCGAACAGCGCGCGTTCTTCCTTGCGCAACTGGCTGGCGAGCTTGCTCGACAGCGCGCGCATGTCGGCGCGAACGCCCTCCAGGGCCTGCTTGAACAGGGCAATCTCGGCGTCGATGTCGTCGACCTGCTTGTCCGGCACCACTTCCAGGTCGGCCGGCGGCAACACCACCACCGCCTTGCCCACCCCGACCCCGGGGGCGCCGGGCACGCCGACGAACTTGGCTTCCTGGATGCCCTTGCCGAGCTTGCCCAGGCCGCGGATCGAACCGGTCGCCTCGGCATGCGCGATGACCCCGGCGAGCTGAGCGCTCATGGTGACGAGGAAGGCCTCCTCGCCTTCGTCGAACTGGCGGCGCTCCTTCTGCTGCACCACCAGCACCCCCATCACCCGCCGATGGTGGATGATCGGCGCGCCGAGGAACGACGCGTAGCGCTCCTCGCCGGTCTCGGCGAAATAGCGGTAGCGCGGGTGGGCGGCGGCGTTCTCCAGGTTGAGCGGCTCCTCGCGGGTGCCGACCAGGCCGACCAGGCCTTCGCTGGGGGCCATGCTGACCTTGCCGATGGAACGCTTGTTGAGGCCTTCGGTGGCCATCAGGACGAAACGCTGGGTCTCGGTGTCGAGCAGGTACACCGAGCAGACCTGGGTACCCATGGCTTCCTTGACCCGCTGCACGATGATGCCCAGCGCCGCCTTCAGATCCTTGGCGGAGTTCACTTCCTGGACGATCTTGCGCAGCGTGTTGAGCATGCTCGGGGCCTTGTCTCCGTGTTCAGTCCCGCGCCAGAAGGCGCGGGGCCAGTTCCTTCAGGGCGCGGCGGTAGACCTCGCGCTTGAAGGTCACCACCTGTCCCAGGGGGTACCAGTAACTCACCCAGCGCCAGCCGTCGAACTCGGGCTTGCTGGTGATATCCATGCGCACGCGCGCCTCGTCGGACATCAGCCGCAGCAGGAACCATTTCTGCTTCTGGCCGATGCACAGCGGCTGGCTGTGGGTCCGCACCAGGCGCTGCGGCAAACGGTAGCGCAGCCAGCCGCGGGTGCAGGCCAGGATGCGCACGTCCCCGGCCTCCAGCCCGACTTCTTCGTTCAATTCGCGATACAGCGCCTCTTCCGGCGTTTCGCGATCATTGATGCCTCCCTGCGGGAACTGCCAGGCTTCCTGATTGATACGCCGCGCCCACAGCACCTGCCCCGCCTCGTTGGCGAGAATGATGCCGACATTCGGGCGAAAACCATCGGAATCGATCACGCTGGGACATCCTCGAAATCGCATGTGCCCGCATTGTTCCATAAAGCTTGTGATAGCGGCAACGCGCGGCTTTGCGACTCGTGCGGGGAGGATACAGGGCCGGCAAAAGCCGGTAGGCTAGGGGTTTTCCCAAGGCCCGGTGGGAGCCTTCGCAAAAGGCTCTCGCGGCCCTCCCGCCACCCGCCAACCGATGGAGTCACCCCGTGCGTCTGGCCCTTTTCGATCTCGACAACACCCTGCTCGCCGGCGACAGCGACCATAGCTGGGGCGAATGGCTGTGCCAGCGCGGCCTGGTCGACGCCGCCGAATACCAGGCGCGCAACGACGCCTTCTATGCCGACTACGTGGCTGGCAAGCTCGACGTCCTTGCCTACCAGGCCTTCACCCAGGCGATCCTCGGTCGCACCGAGATGGCCCAGCTGGAAACCTGGCACCGCCAATTCATGCAGGAAGTGATCGAGCCGATCGTGCTGGCCAAGGGCGAGGCGCTGCTCGCCGAGCACCGCGCCGCCGGCGACCGGCTGGTGATCATCACCGCCACCAACCGCTTCGTCACCGGCCCGATCGCCGAACGACTCGGGGTGGAGACCCTGATTGCCACCGAGTGCGAGATGCGCGACGGCCGCTACACCGGGCAGACCTTCGACGTGCCCTGCTTCCAGGGCGGCAAGGTGGTTCGCCTGCAACGCTGGCTCGACGAGAACGGCCTGAACCTGGAAGGCGCCAGCTTCTATAGCGACTCGCTGAACGACCTGCCGCTGCTGGAGAAGGTCAGCCGGCCGGTGGCCGTCGACCCCGATCCGCGCCTGCGCGCCGAGGCGGAAAAACGCGGCTGGCCGATCATTTCCCTGCGTTGACCCACTGACAAGTGCGCCGTCCGACGGGCGGCGCCACGGCGGACCCAGGATGCCCCACACCGCCCCCACTCCCGGCTCGCTGCGGCCGGTCGTGATCGTCGCCCTGGTCACCGCGCTATGCCTGGCCGGCGATTCGATGCTTTATATCGCCCTGCCGATCTACTGGCACGAGGTCGGCCTGGAGGCGCTCTGGCAGGTCGGCGTGCTGCTGTCGATCAACCGCCTGATCCGCCTGCCCTTCAATCCGCTGATCGGCCGCCTGTACAAGCACCTGGCACTGAAGACCGGCCTGCTCCTGGCGGTCGTCATCGGCGTGTTGAGCACCGCCGGCTACGGCCTGGCCAGCGGTTTCCTGGCCTGGGTGCTGCTGCGCGGACTGTGGGGGATCGGCTGGTCGTTCTTCCGCATCGGCGGGCTCTCGGCGGTGGTCTACTGCGCCGCCGACCACCAGCGCGGCCGCGCCATGGGCCTGTACAACGGCCTCTACCGCCTGGGCAGCCTGGTCGGCATGCTGCTCGGTGGGCTGCTGGTGCCGGTCCTCGGCCTGCCGGCGCTGGCGCTGTCCTTCGCGTTCCTGGCACTGCTCGGCCTGCCGCTGCTGGCGAAGGGTTTCGACCTGCCGGAGAGTCCCGCCGGACATGCGCGGACCTCCGCCGCAACGGCATCCACCAGCGTCGCCAGGCGCCCGCCGCCGCGCGGCCTGGTGATCCTCAGCGGCTTCGCCACCGCGCTCCTGATCCAGGGCGTACTCGCCGCCACCCTGAGCGCGCTGATCGCCCGCAGCTTCGGCACCGAGGTCAGCCTGCTCGGCCTGGCGCTCAGCGCCGCCGGC
This sequence comes from Pseudomonas sp. HMSC067G02, assembly GCF_001813485.1. NCBI lineage: Bacteria > Pseudomonadati > Pseudomonadota > Gammaproteobacteria > Pseudomonadales > Pseudomonadaceae > Pseudomonas > Pseudomonas sp. HMSC067G02. The sequence goes on along the minus strand of NZ_KV812729.1, from coordinate 42,384 downwards.
CTCTCCGGGATCATCCAGGCCCTGCGCTGGTCCTGGGAGCCCTGGCTGGCCGGGCGCTTCGGTGCCTGGTCGGATGGCCCGCGCGGGCGTCGGCGCTTCTACGTGGCTGCGCTACTGGTCGGCGCAATGGGCTTCGGCCTGCTTTCCAGCAGGCTGCCCATTCTCGCCTGGCTGGCCATCGCCCTGCTGGTGATGCTGGTCGCCACCGCCCTCACCACCCTGACCGACGCCCTCGCCGCCGACGTCGCCCGCGCCGGCGACGTGGTCGGCTTCATGACCCGCTACTCCATCGTCCAGGACCTCGGTGCCGCGCTGGGCCCGGCCCTGGCCTTCCTCCTGCTGGAGCGGCCCGGCGGCTTCGCCTGGTTGTACTGGGGCGGCTCCCTGGCGTTCCTGGTCCTGGCGTTGCTCTGGTTGCGCCGAGCGGACTCTCAGACCGGCTTGTTGACCATCAGGTAGAAGATGACCATGAAGGCGATGAAGGCCGGCCAGCCGAGGATGAACCAGGCGTTCATGTAGCGGTACGCCAGCGGTTCGATGGGCCGCGCCTCGCGCAAGGCCGCCTCGGCCATGTCGCGTACGCGGATCTGCAACCACACCACCGGTAGCCAGCAGAGCCCGGCGAACACGTAGAGGCCCAGGCTCCACAGCAACCAGCCCTGGGCCAGCGACCAGCCGGCGACATGCACCATGGCCAGGCCGCTGAGCGGCTGGAACACCGCGGTGGTGGCGATGAACAGCCAGTCGGCGGTGACCAGGTGGCGGAAGGTCACTGCGATCACCGGCAACTGCCCGCTGCGCCAGGCACGCAGGGCGTAGTAGGCCGACCCCAGGCCGGTGCCGAAAAGAATGGTCGAGGAAAGGATATGCAGGGTCTTCAGCAGCAGGTAAAGGTTCATCCACGGGCCTCCCTGGCTCTAGGTTCGTCGCCCAGCAGCCAGAGCGTGGCCACCATCAGCACGATGTTCTTGCCGACCGCCATGTAGGGGTCGTACCAGTAATGCGGCAGGATCAGGCTGATCGCCAGGCTGTAGCCAAGCATCAGCCAGAACTGCGCCAGCAGCGCGCGCCGACGCCAGCGGCGGAGCAGCAGGCCGACGCCGAGCGCGCCGTCGAGCAAGGCCCCGGCGATCACCGCCAGGCTCGCCGGCCAGCCGTGGATGCCGGCCTCGCCGAGGATCCGCAGGCCCCAGCCGTAACCCGGCCCCAGGCAGGCGACCAGGGTACCCAGCCAGATCAGCACCAGGGCCGCCAGCATCAGCGGCCGCATCAGAGCCGCCAGGCTGCGTGCCGCCTGCGGCCAGCCGAGCAGCCGACTGGCCAGCGGCGCGCAACGATAGCCGCAGGCCTCATCGAGGAGTGCCGGGTCGGCCAGGTTGTCGTGGCGCACCAGCTTCAGCATCGATGGACTCAGTGTCCGCCAGCCAGCACGCCGGCCAAACCCGCCCAACGCATCGAGAAGCGCCGCGGGCGGCACCACATAGCGGCCGCGCGGCCAACCCTGGGCGCGGCGCAGCTCGTCCAGCAGCTCGCCCTGGGTCAGCGCCTGCGGACCCACCAGCGGAATCACCTGCGCCCGCTCCGGCCAGCAGCGCAGCAAGGCCAGCACCGCGCCGACCAGGTCCTCGACATGCAGCGGTTGCAGGCGCGCGCGATTGTCCAGCAAGGGAATCAGCGGTAGCGGCGACAGGCGTTCCAGCCAGGCGCTGCTGGCGCCGCCCGGCCCCAGCAGCAGGGACGGGCGCAGCACCAGCGCCGGGATGCCCAGTTCCAGCAGGTGGCGGTCGGCCGCCGCCTTGCTGGCGAGGAAGGCCACGTCCGGGTGCGCACCGGCGCCCAGCGCGGAAATCTGCAGGACCTTCGCCCCATGGGCCGCAGCGAGGTCGAAGAGTGCTCGCGCGCCGCTGTCCTGGACGCGAGCCATGCTCGCCTCGTCGAGGCTCATGGTGCCGGCGGCGTTGATCAGCAGGTCGACCCCGGCGGGCCAGGCGAAGCTGTCCGGCCTTTCCGCAAGCCGCTCCAGGTCGAGCGCCAGCCAGCGTACGCCGGCAGGCGCATCGACCGGCGGGCGGCGCGCGGTGAGGAGCAGTTCGTGTCCGGCGGCGAGCAGCGCCGGGAGCAGGTGCCGCCCGACGAAACCTCCCGCGCCTACCAGCAGAATACGCATGCGTTCCTACAGAACCGGCGAAGGCCGGTGAAGTCCATTTCGTTGGCGTTTCAGAGCGGCTTGCTGACCATCAGTACCGCCACCGCGATGAAGCTGGCCGCACCGAGCAGGGCCATGACCAGGCCCACCTTGATCTCGCGCAGGGTCTGCTCGCCCAGCGCGGCCCCCGCCGTCTCGGCGGCGCCGGCCTGGTGCTGGACCCGCGCCAGGCGGCCGGCGAGGACCAGCCAGAAGATGCAGCCGAGCAGATAGAGGCAGGCGCCGAACAGCAGCCAGCTCTGGCCCAACGGCCAGCCGGCCAGGTGCACCAGCCACCAGCCGCTGACCGGCAGGGCCAGCAGGCTGAGCCCCAGCAGCGGCCAGCCGATCAGGCGGACCCGCTTGAAACCGCGCGCGATCCGCGCCGCGTCGCCCGTCCGCCAGCTGCGCCAGGCGTAGAACGCCAGGCCGAGCAGGCCGCCGAAGAGCAGCACGGTGGCGACTCCGTGGAGAATCTTGATCTGGAGAAAATGTTCCATCAGCGCATCCTTGTCCGTGTTCCCGGCCCGTTTGAGGGGCCGGGGGCGGGCTCAGTTCCCGAGGAAGGAGATCACCTGCCCGTGAAGCTTAGCAGCCCGCGTCGGCGAGCCGCCGCGGGTCAGCCGAGGAACAGCTGGTAGGCCGGGTTGGCGGTCTCGTCCCAGTACGGATAGCCGATCGCCTCCAGGGTCTGCGGGATCAGGTGGCGCTCGTCTTCCGGCACCTGCAACCCGGCCACCACCCGGCCGTCGGCCGCGCCATGGTTACGGTAGTGGAACATCGAGATGTTCCAGCGCCCGCCGAGCTTGGTGAGGAAGTTGAACAGCGCGCCGGGCCGCTCGGGGAATTCGAAGCGGAACACCATCTCGTCGCTGACTTTCACCGCATGACCGCCGACCATGTGGCGGATGTGCAGCTTGGCCAGTTCGTTGTCGGTCAGGTCGAGGACCGGGAAGCCCTTCTCGCGCAGATAGGCCACCAGCGCCTCGCGCGGGTCGTTTTCCGGGTGGGTCTGCACGCCGACGAAGATGTGCGCCTCGCTGCCGCTGTGGTAGCGATAGTTGAACTCGGTGATCTGGCGCTTGCCGACCGCCTCGCAGAAGGCCTTGAAGCTGCCCGGCCGCTCGGGAATGGTCACCGCGATGATCGCTTCGCGGCGCTCGCCCAGTTCGGCGCGTTCGGCGACATGCCGCAGGCGATCGAAGTTGACGTTGGCGCCGGAGTCGATCGCCACCAGGGTCTGCCCCTCGGCGCGCTCGCGCTCGACGTACTTCTTGATCCCGGCCACCGCCAGCGCGCCGGCCGGCTCGGTGATCGAGCGGGTGTCGTCGTAGATGTCCTTGATCGCCGCACAGATCTCGTCGGTGCTGACGGTGATCACTTCGTCGACGTGGTCCTTGCAGATGTCGAAGGTGTGCTGGCCGATCTGTGCCACCGCCACGCCGTCGGCGAACAGCCCGACCTGGCCCAGCACCACCCGCTCGCCGGCGGCCATGGCCGCCTGCAGGCAGTTCGACTCGTCCGGCTCGACGCCGATCACCTTGATCTCCGGACGCAGGTACTTGACGTAGGCGGCGATGCCGGCGACCAATCCGCCACCGCCCACCGGGACGAAGATCGCATCGAGGCGGCCGGGCTGCTGGCGGAGGATCTCCATGGCCACGGTGCCCTGGCCGGCGATGGTGTCCGGATCGTCGTAGGGATGGACGAAGGTGTAGCCCTTCTCGTCGACCAGCTTCAGCGCGTGGGCCAGCGCCTCGGGGAAGGCGTCGCCGTGCAGCACCGCCTTGGCGCCGTGGGCGCGCACCGCCTGGACCTTGATCTCGGGGGTGGTCTTGGGCATCACGATGACCGCCCTGATCCCCTGCCGCTTGGCCGCCAGGGCCAGGCCCTGGGCGTGGTTGCCGGCCGAGGCGGCGATCACCCCGCGGGCCTTCTCCTCCTCGGTGAGCTGCGCGACCTTGTTGTAGGCGCCGCGGATCTTGAAGGAAAACACCGGCTGCAGGTCCTCGCGCTTGAGCAGGACCTGGTTGCCGAGGCGTTCGGACAACTGGCGGGCGGGTTGCAGGGGCGTTTCCACCGCGACGTCATAGACGCGCGAGGTGAGGATCTTCTTGACGTATTGTTCGAGCATCGGAGGCGGTTCGGCGGACTTCACGGAAGCCCGGAGTCTACTCCAGGCCCGCCGGGCGGACTACCGGCGTGCCGCAGGAAAACACCGCGACTGCCGGTCATCCGGGGCAAGACCGGAGGACGCCAGGCCGCTATAATTCGTCCCTTCGTATCGCAGCGGCACAGGACGTGCCGGAAACCCGCCGGGCCGCCCCGGCCGCGCGCACCCTCCGCCTGCGCCGCCGGGACGGCCGGCCAGGCAACCAGACAGGCACCCGGGATGAACCAGGATCAGCTCAAGCAGGCAGTGGCACAGGCCGCCGTCGACCACATTCTTCCGCACCTCGACAGCAAGAGCATCGTCGGCGTCGGCACAGGCTCCACCGCCAACTTCTTCATCGATGCCCTGGCCCGCCACAAGGCCGAGTTCGACGGCGCAGTGGCCAGTTCGGAGGCCACCGCCAAGCGCCTGAAGGAACATGGCATCCCGGTCTACGAGCTGAACACGGTCAGCGAGCTGGAGTTCTACGTCGACGGCGCCGACGAAAGCAACGAGCGCCTGGAGCTGATCAAGGGCGGCGGTGCCGCGCTGACCCGCGAGAAGATCGTCGCCGCGGTGGCCAAGACCTTCATCTGCATCGCCGATGCCAGCAAGCTGGTGCCCATCCTCGGCCAGTTCCCGCTGCCGGTGGAGGTCATCCCGATGGCTCGCAGCCACGTCGCCCGCCAACTGGTGAAGCTCGGCGGCGATCCGGTCTACCGCGAAGGCGTGCTGACCGACAACGGCAATATCATCCTCGACGTGCATAACCTGCGCATCGACAGCCCGGTGGAACTGGAAGAGAAGATCAACGCCATCGTCGGCGTGGTCACCAACGGCCTGTTCGCCGCCCGCCCGGCCGACCTGCTGCTGCTCGGCACCGCCGACGGCGTCAAGACCCTCAAGGCCTGAGCCCGCTCGCCCCAGGCCGATGACCGGTGCGGGGCGACACTGCAACAAAAGCGGCTACGCTGTGTCTCAGCAGACGGCTGGTCCGTTGCGATCCGCCGCACCCCGTGAACAAGGAGCTAGACATGGCAGCCAAATTCCATCTGAAGAAAGCGAAAGACGGCCAGTTCCACTTCAACCTGCATGCCGCCAACGGCGAGATCATTCTCACCAGCGAACTGTACAAGGCCAAGGACTCGGCGCTCGGCGGCATCGAGTCGGTGCGCAAGAACTCCCAGCGCGACGGTGCCTTCGAGGTCAAGCCGGCCAACAACGGCAAGTTCCACTTCGTGCTCAAGGCCACCAATGGCCAGGTCGTCGGCCAGAGCCAGCTCTATGCCAGCCAGGCCAACGCCGAAGCCGGCGTGCAGTCGGTGAAGCGCGCAGCGCCGGAAGCCGGTCTCAGCGACGAAAGCTGAGGCCTGGCGGCGCCTGTGCCGAGGCACAAGCGCCGCCCATCCACCTCTGCATTCCCTTCCGCGGTTACTTCCCGTCCCAGGAGTTGAACGCAGCGCCCCATTTTCAGGCTCGCAAGTAACACTCCCGGCCGCTGCCTCTCTCTGCTTCGCCGTCCAAGCCGCTGCCAGTTACAACGTAGCGACACCTCAGGTCGCCCAGGCGTCAATTCGTGCTCCAGAGACATGAAACGGTCCGCATCCTGCTTTCCGCGGCGCGAGCATCATTCGATGCACCATCGTACCGACACAGAGGAAAGTGCCGTGTTCAAACCATTAGCTGTCGCTGTAGGCCTGGGATGTGCTGCGCTGTCGTTGGGTGCCAACGCCTATCAATACGGGGAATACGCCGGGGAGACCCTGGAGCGCCTGATCACCGACTACCCGGGCCGCTATCGCGGCACCGCCAGCTTCGCCGGCGCCAGCGAACTGATGCAGTCGCGCCTGGGCTTCGGCTACCAGACCAGTCGCCAGGACTTCACCTGGGCCGGCAACCGCAGTTCGCAGAACGTCATCGCCTCGGCGCCCGGCAGCAGCGGGAAGTTCCTGGTACTCGGCGCGCACTACGACACCTACTACGGTCGCCCGACCCTGCAGGGCCTGGACGATAACGCCTCGGGCGCGGCGGTGCTCACCGAGATCGCCCGCAACCTCGGCGGCATCGCCCTGGAGAACGGCCTCGAGGTGGTCGGTTTCGGCGCCGAGGAGGAAGGCCTGCGCGGTTCGCGTGCCTACGTCGAGTCCCTCGACGCCAGCCAGCGCGCCAACCTGCTGGGAATGATCAACCTCGACAGCCTGGTCACCGGCGACAAGATGTACGCCCATGCCGGCTCCAACAGCGTGTCCAACCCGGCCCTCGGCGCCTACCGCGAACAGATCCTGCGCATCGCCCGCGAGCTGGACATCCCGCTGTTCACCAACCCCGGCCTGAACGCCGAATACCCGGCGGGTACCGGCTGCTGCAGCGACGGCGAAAGCTTCAACGGGATGGACATCCCGGTGTTGTTCATCGAGGCGACCAACTGGGAACTGGGCGACCTGGACGGCTACGAGCAGACCGACAACCCGGCGATTCCCGGCGGCTCAACCTGGCACGACCCGGCCGAGGACAACAAGGAAGTACTGACCAACGCCCTCGGCCAGGAGCGCATCGAGCAACGCATGCGCGACTTTTCCCGCCTGCTGACGCGCCTGGTGCTGGAGCTGACCAACGCCGACCTGCTGGCCTCCACCGCCTCCGGCGGCGCCCTGGCGCGGCAGATGGAAGACCAGTTGCAGCGCCAGCACCAGGCACTGACCCGCCTGCACGACCGCCGCTGGCTGACCCTGCTCGGCAGCAACCGGCCGGTAGGCAGCTTCGACGGCGAGGTGGGCGCGGAGGGCGAGGTCTCGCCGGACAGCGGTTTCGACATGCCTGGCGATCCGGAGTCCAGGCGCGCCGGCGTGCATCTGCTCGGCGACTACCGCTACAGCGAGGCCCTGACCCTCGGCGGCAGCCTGGCCTTCCAGCGCAGCCGCGACAAGCTGGACCATGGCGGGCGCATCGAGGGCGACACCTGGCAGCTCGGCCTGTTCGGCCTGTACAACGACGGCGGTCCGGAATGGCTGGCCGGCGAGCTGAACCTCGGGCATACCCGCTACGACAGCAAGCGTTCGGTCTACCTCCAGGCCGCCGGCGGGCCGGTGCTGCTCGACCAGCGTCTGTCGGGCGACACCTCGGCCTGGTCCTGGGGCGCCCGGCTGGAAGGCGGCTATGACTTCAGCTTCGGCGAACTGCGGAGCGGGCCGCTGGCCGGTCTCGACTACATGCGCTACCGCATCGACGACTTCCGCGAGGACGAGGCCCTGCGTACCGCACTCGGCTACGAGAAGCAGGACTACGACTCGCTGGAGGCGAGTCTCGGCTGGCGCCTGCGCGGCGAGCTGGCGCTGGGCGCGAGAATGCGCCTGCAACCCTACGCCAGCCTGCGCTGGGTCCGCGAGCTGGCGGACGGACGCCTGGAGGACATGGACCTGACCAGCCGCGGCGACGGGCGTGTCCGGGTCGCCGACATGGGCGGCGTGGACAAGGATTTCGGCCGCGCCCAGCTTGGCGCGCAACTGGCGATCACCGAGCAGCTCGGGGTCTTCGCCGAAGCCAACAGCCGCTTCGCCCACAGCGAAGGCAACCAGGCGGGCTATTCGCTCGGGGTGAACTGGCAGTTCTGAGCGGGCCAGGGGACGCTCCTGCCGTCCCCGCATCCGCGTCAGGGCTGCGCCGGCTCGTCCTTGCTGAACACGTAGAACAGGTTCGGTTCGCTGACCAGGTAGAGCACGCCACGGTCGTCCATCGCCACGCCCTCGGCCTGCGGCACGCTGCGCTTCAGGCCGTGCATGCCGCGCAGCAGCGACAGGGTGCTGACCGGCTCGCCGTCGGTGTCCAGCTCGACTACCAGACGCGACTCGTCGGACAACGCCAGCAGGTGCCCGGTGCCCTCGTCGAACTGCAGGCTGGACAGGTCGCGGACGAACAGGCGCTTGTCGCGCCCGGGGTCGTCCACCACGTGCACGGCGAACGGTTTGTCCGCCTGGGTGTGGGGGAAACCGTGGATCTCGTAGATGCGCACCGGGTCGCGCTCCTTGGCGACGAACAGGCGCTTGCCCTCGGCGTCGTAGGCCAGCCCCTCGAAACCCTTGTTGCCGTTGAGGCCGATACCCAGCGAAAGCTGCTGGGCATCGGCAGCGTCGATGAAGCGCGTATCGTCCTCCAGGCGCACCTTGACCAGGCGTTGCTGGCGCTCGTCGGTGATCACGTAGACACCGCGGCTGATGTACTCGATGGCCTCGGCGTCGCCGAAGCCGGTCAGCGGGATGGTCCGCAGTACCTTGCCCTGCAAGGACAGCTCGATGATCTGCGCCGGCTGGTTGGTCACGGTGAACAGGGTGCGCCGGTCGGGATCGAAGGTCAGCGCGGAAACGTCGTCGTTCAACCCCTCGATGGGCTGCGCCTCGATCCGCACGCGGTAGTCCGGCAGCCATATCGAGCGCTCTTTCCAGGCATCGGCGTGACGCCACTCCTGGACAGCGAACCAGGCCCGGTCGAAGACGCGGAAGCTCTGGCCGAGAAGGACCAGCGCGGTCAGCGCGACCAGCAGGACGGCCAGCAGCAGACGGCGAGGCGTAAAAGCTCGGGACATTGAAAACGGCTCGGGAGTTTGGGCGTGGATAGTCATAGCATAGAGCCTGTACGCTGTATGGAAACGGGCTGCGCCCGACCTTTCCTACGCAAGCTACGGCTCCAGGCTGAAGCCAAGCTTAAAGTCAGCCAGCCGCCCGGGCGACTCGGACAGGTCCGAGTTTCCTGTCCGAAAGAGACGACAAGAGAGCATCCGCAGTCTTCTTCCAGCGCCACCAGATTGGCCTGTTCGATCCCTTATTGGCCGCATCTATCGTTCTGCGCCCGCGGCGCCCCGGTCATTATCGAACCGCAGCAGGTGAAGCGGGCCCCAGAAACCGCAAAACCTCAACAATAACAACTGCTTGACTGCATGGAATTCAGCATGACCAGCGCGATAGCCATCGAGCGGATCTGCATGGAATTCGGTACCCCCGGCCAAGGCCTGAAGGCCCTTGACGATGTGTCCCTGGATATCCACGCCAACGAATTCTTCACCCTCCTCGGCCCTTCCGGCTGCGGCAAGACCACCCTCCTCCGCCTCATCGCCGGCTTCGAACAGCCCAGTTCCGGCAGCATCCGCCTCTATGGCGAACGCATGGAAGGCCTGCCGCCGTTCCGCCGCCCGGTCAACACGGTGTTCCAGAGCTATGCGCTGTTCCCGCACATGAGCGTCGCCGAGAACATCGGCTTCGGCCTGGAGATGCAGGGCCGCCCGCGCAGCGAGATCGGCGCCACCGTGAGCCGCATGCTCGAGCTGGTGAAGCTGCCGGAGGTCGGCAAGCGCCGCGCCGACCAGTTGTCCGGTGGCCAGCAGCAACGCATCGCCCTGGCCCGCGCGCTGGCCAGCCGGCCCAAGGTGCTGCTGCTCGACGAGTCGCTGTCGGCGCTGGACCTGAAGCTGCGCAAGGAAATGCAGATCGAGCTGAAGCGCCTGCAGCACGAGACCGGGATCACCTTCATCTTCGTCACCCATGACCAGGAGGAAGCGCTGACCATGTCCGACCGCATCGCGGTGATGAGCAAGGGCAAGGTGCTGCAGGTCGGCACACCCAGCGACATCTACGAGGCGCCGCTGAACCGGGCGGTCGCCGACTTCATCGGCGAAACCAACTTCCTCGAGGGCCAGGCCGACGCCGACGGCGTGCGCCTGGCGGACGGCCAGCGGCTGGCCGCGACGACCCCGGGCAGCGGCGCGGTGACCCTGGCGATCCGCCCGGAGCGCACCGAACTGGCCGCCGACGGCCAGTTGGAAGGCGTGCTGGAAAACATCGTCTATGTCGGCACCGATACCGTCTACCACCTGAACGTGGCCGGCCAGCCGGGCTTCCGCGTGCGCCAGCAGAACCGCGACGGCGCACGCTGCCCGCACAGTCCGGGGGCGAAGGTGCGGGTGCGGATTCCCGCCGCCGCCATCCGGGTGCTCGCCGAATGAGCACCGCCGGGCGACCTACCGCGCAACAGTCGGCCGAACGCCGGCAGCTGCGTCGGCGCCTGCTGCTGAGCAGCCCGGCGATGCTGATGCTGGTGCTGTTCCTGGTGATCCCGCTGGGCATCATGTTCGCCGTGTCGATCCAGCAATCCGGCGACTACGGCGGAGTGAAATGGGGCCAGCACAGCCTGGAGGCCTACCTCAATTTCCTCTGGGAACGCGACCTGGACGACAGCCTGGTGTTCAACGCCGACTACCTGGGCATCTTCCAGCGCTCGTTCTGGCTGTCGCTGCTGACCACCCTCGGCTGCCTGGCACTCGGCTTCCCCACCGCGCTGTACTTGGCGTTGCAGCCGGAACGCCGGCGCAACCTGCTGCTGTTCCTGGTCACCGTGCCGTTCTGGACCAACCTGCTGGTGCGGGTCTACGCCTGGATCCTGCTGCTGCGCAACGGCGGGCTGGTGGACGCCGGCCTGCAAGGCATCGGCCTGACCGACACCGGGCTGGGGCTGCTCTATACCGACAACGCGGTGATCATCGGCCTCCTTTATACCTACCTGCCGTTCATGGTGCTGCCGATCTACACCAGCCTGGAAAAGATGGACTGGCGCCTGGTGGAGGCGGCATTCGACCTCGGCGCCAACCGCTGGAAAGCGCTGCGCCGGGTGATCGTGCCGCTGGCGATGCCGGGGATAGTCGCCGGCTGCATCCTGGTATTCATCCCGGCCCTGGGCAGCTACATCATTCCGGAATTGCTCGGCGGCGGTAAGGCGCTGATGATCGGCAACCTGATCCAGCTGCAATTCGGTACCGCGCACAACTGGCCCTTCGGCGCCGCCCTTTCGTTCGCCCTGCTGGCCTTCGTCCTGCTGGCGATGCTGATCCACAACCTGCGCTTCCGGGCCAACGCCGGCGGAGGCCAGCCATGAACGGCCGCAATCCACTCTGGACCTTCAGCGGAGTGCGCCAGGCCGCCTGGCTGTTCTTCGCCTTCCTCTACATCCCGATCCTGGTGCTGGTAGCGCTCAGCTTCAACAGCGGCCAGTCGGCGACGCTCTGGGAAAGCTTCAGCCTGAAATGGTACGCGGTGGTGGCCAACGATCCGGAAATCCTCCGCGCGGCGAAGAACTCGCTGATCGTCGCCACCCTCGCCACCCTGGCCTCGACCGTCCTGGCCACCCTCGCCGCGCTGGGCATGCGTGGTCGCGCCTTCCGCGGACAGACCCTGATGAACGGCGTGCTCGGCCTGCCGCTGCTGGTGCCGGAGATCGTCACCGCGGTGGCGACCCTGATGTTCTTCTCCTTCATCGGCCTGAAGCTGTCGTTGTTCACCATCCTCATCGCCCACATCGTGTTCTGCATCCCCTTCGCCTACCTGCCGATCCGCGCCCGCCTGGAGGGCCTGGACCCGCGCCTGGCGGAGGCCGCCGCCGACCTCTACGCCTCGCCGTGGAAGGCCTTCTGGAAAATCACCCTGCCGCTGCTGATGCCCGGCGTGCTGTCCGGGGCGATGCTCGCGTTCATCATCTCGATGGACGATTTCGTCATCACCTATTTCGTCGCCGGCGCCGGCGCAACCACCCTGCCGGTGTACATCTTCAGCTCCATCCGCATGGGCATATCCCCGAAGATCAATGCGATTTCATCGATCATCCTCATGATTTCCATCGCCTTCGTCGCCCTGTCGTACTACCTCGGCCAACGCCGCCGCTGAGAACCTGCCTCCACGAAGAAAAAACAGAAGATCGCCAGGAGTCCACCATGACCTACCGCACACCGCTCACCCTGCTCTTCGCCGCCGGTCTAGCCCTGGGCGGCCAGGCTCGCGCCGAAGGCACCCTGCACTTCGCCAACTGGTCGGACTACTACCCGCCGGAGTTGCTGAAGAAGTTCGAGAAGGACACCGGGATCAAGGCCACCCTCGACGCCTACGACAGCAACGAGACGCTGCTGGCCAAGCTCAAGGCCGGAGGCGGCGCCTACGACGTGGTGGTGCCGTCGGACAGTTTCATAGAAATATTCGTCAAGGAGGGGCTGCTGCAAAAGCTCGACAAGAGCCAGTTGCCGAGCCTGGGCAATCTGAAGGAAAACTTCCGGACCCTTGGCTTCGATCCCGGCCACGACTACAGCATTCCCTATCTCTGGGGCACCACCGGCTACAGCTACGATACGGCGAAGGTGCCGGGCGGCAGGCTGGAAGAAAGCTGGAAGCCGTTCTTCGAACCACCAGCCGAGCTGAAAGGCAAGGTGGTGGCTCTGAACTCCATCGAGGAACTGTTCATTCCCGCCACCTACTACCTCGGCATCGACGAATGCACCGAGGACGCCAGGGAAGCGCAGAAGGTCCTCGACCTGCTGCTCAGGCAAAAGCCGGCGCTGGCCATGTACAACAGCGACGGCACCATCGAGCGCATGGCCGCCGGCGAGGTCGCCATGCACCAGCAGTGGAACGGCGCCTTCCACCGCGCCCACGCCCAACGCGCCAGCCTCGAATACGTCTATCCGAAGGAAGGCATCCGGCTGTTCATCGACAACTTCGCGATTCCGCGCGACGCCAGCAACGTCAAGGAAGCCCACGTCTTCATCGACTGGATGATGCGCCCGGAGAACATCGCCGCCGCCTCCAACTTCGCCAAGTACAACAACGCCATCGTCGGCTCGGAGAAATTCATGGAGAAGGCGCTGTTCGACGACCCGGCGATCAACACCCCGCAGGACAAGCTCGACCGCCTGAAGCCGTTCAAGCTCTGCTCGCCGAAAGCCCTGGCGTTGCGCAGCAAGGTCTGGACCAAGCTTAAGAAATGATCGACGCGGCGCTGGCGGCCAGCTCGCGCCAGCGCTGGCCGGCCAGCCAGTTTGGCCATCTCGATCCCTTTTTGACCGTCTACAGGGTTCTCCCCGGCGAAACCGGATTGCTAGAGTCGAACCGCGCCCTCCTCGAGGGGTCGCCCGGAGCCGCGGAAACGGCGCCGGCAGAGCCCAAGGGAACCTCGCGACCGCGAGCTAGAAATCCAACAAGAACGCTTCCTGAGAACGCCATGAACACTATCGACGCCCCAACGCCCGTGCCCGCACACGCCGCGTGCCCTCTCGTCACTGCCATTTCCACCGACCCGACGGAAACCCCAGCGGTTTTCCACTAGCCCGTCCATTCACCCGGCGCAGGAAAGGTCCGCCCACGCGGCCGCCTGCGGGATCGATACGGCATTTCGCGAGGAGCGGAACATGGCCAGCCAACGCAACAACGGCATCCTCATCGGCGGCAAGCGCCCCGAGTACGTCCACAGCGCCCAGGGCACCGGCCTGCGGCGCATCCTCGGGCTCCCCGCCCTGGTCTTCTTCGGGCTGGTCTACATGGTTCCGCTGACCATGTTCACCACCTACGGGGTAGTCACCGAGATCACCGGCGGTCGCACCGCCAGCGCCTACCTGATCACCCTGGCGGCGATGCTCTTCACCGCCTTTTCCTACAGCTTCATGGTGAAGAAATATCCCATCGCCGGCTCGGCCTATTCCTATACCAGCCTCAGCTTCGGCCCCTGCGTCGGCTTCCTCGCCGGCTGGTCGCTGCTGCTCGACTACCTGTTCCTGCCGATGATCAACTACCTGCTCATCGGCCTGTTCCTCAACATCGCCTTCCCGATGGTGCCGGCCTGGGTCTTCGTGCTCGCGGCGATCGGCCTGGTCACCGTGCTCAACGTGATCGGCATCAGCTCGGTGGCCGGCATGAGCAACGTGATCGTCGGCGCCCAGTTCGTCTTCGCCGTGGTGTTCGTCGCCATGGCGGTCAAGCACCTGGCCGGCATCCCCTCGCTGGACCTGAGCCTGCCCTTCGTCGGCGACGGCAGCCAGCCGGGCTTCGCCCCGTTGATGGCCGGCGCGGCGGTGCTGTGCCTGTCGTTCCTCGGCTTCGACGCGGTCTCGACCCTGGCCGAGGAAACCCGCGATCCGCAACGCGACATCCCGCGCGCCATCGTCATCACCACGGTCGGCGCCGGCCTGCTGTTCACCGTGCTGGCGGTCTTCAGCCAACTGGTGTTCCCCGGCAGCGTATTCCAGGACGCCGAGTCGGCGGCCAACGAAGTGATGCTGGCGGCCGGCGGCAAGTACCTCGCCAGCTTCTTCACCGCCGCCTACGTCGCCGGCGCCGCCGGCTCGGCACTGGCCTCGCAGGCCTCGGTGTCGCGCATCCTCTACAGCATGGGCCGCGACGGCATCCTGCCGCGGCGCGTGTTCGGCAGCCTCTCGGAGCGCTTCAAGACGCCAGTGATCGCGATCCTGGTGGTCTCGGTGATTTCCCTGCTGGCGGTGGTCATCGACCTCACCACCCTGGCCTCGATGATCAGCTTCGGCGCGCTGGTGGCGTTCTCCGCGGTGAACCTGGCGGTGATCCGCAGCTACCTGCTGCTCGACGGCCGCCGCGCCCCGCGCGACCTGCTGCGCTACGGGCTGGTGCCGGCCATCGGCCTGGGCCTGACCCTGTGGCTGTGGACCAGCCTCTCGGCGCTGACCCTGGTGATCGGCCTGACCTGGTTCGCCGCCGGCCTCGCCTACCTGGCGTTGCATACCGGCGGTTTCCGCCGCAAGGCGCCGACCGTGACCTTCTCCGAACAGAACTGAGCCCGGGAGCCCGACATGCTGACCATCTACAGCGACGACCATCGCCTGCACCACGGCCGGCACGAACTGATCGGCGGCCAGTTCACCCCCTGCTTCGAAAAACCCAGCCGCGCCGACATGGTCCTCGACCGCGTGAAGGCCGTCGGCCTCGGCGAAGTCCGCGCACCGCGCGACTTCGGCCTGGAACCGATCCGCCGGGTGCACAGCGAGGGTTTCGTGCGTTTCCTGCAGAACGCCTGGCAGGACTGGCTGGCCACCGGCCGCAGCCACGACATGCTGCCGATCGCCTGGCCGACCCGGCGCCTGCGGCAGACGGAGCCGGACAACATCGACGGTCGCCTCGGCTACTACTCCTTCGACGCCGGCGCGCCGATCACCGCCGGGACCTGGCAGGCGATCACCAGTTCGGCCAACGTCGCCCTCAGCGGCCAGTCCGAACTCGCCAACGGCGCGCGCTCGGTATTTTCGCTCTGTCGCCCGCCGGGCCACCACGCCGCGGCCGACTACATGGGCGGCTATTGCTTCTTCAACAATGCCGCCATCGCCGCCCAGGCCTTCCTCGACCGGGGCGCCGGGCGGGTGGCGATCCTCGACGTCGACTACCACCATGGCAACGGCACCCAGGACATCTTCTACGACCGCGCCGATGTGCTGTTCACCTCGATCCACGGCGATCCGCGCTTCGAATACCCCTATTTCCTCGGCTACGCCGACGAGAAGGGCAACGGCGTCGGCACCGGCTACAACTTCAACTACCCACTGACGGCCGGCAGCGACTGGGCGACCTGGAGCCAGGCGCTGCAGGCGGCGATCCGGCAGATCCAGGCCTATGCGGCGGACGTCCTGATCGTTTCCCTGGGGGTGGATACCTTCAAGGAGGACCCGATTTCCCAGTTCCGCCTGGACAGCCCCGACTACCTGCGCATGGGCGAAGCCATCGGCAAGCTCGGCCTGGCCACGCTGTTCGTGATGGAGGGAGGCTACGCGGTGGAGGAAATCGGGATCAACGCGGTGAACGTGCTACAGGGTTTCGAAGGGGTTCACCGGTAAGCCCGCCCGCAACTTCGCCCGGTCGGAACGCGAAACGGCCCGCCTCCCGGAAGAGAGGCGGGCCGTTTCGATTCAGGGCCTTACTTGATCACTTCGACGAACTCGACGTCGATCTCGCGGCCGACCAGGTCGCGGTCGACTTCGCCGGTCAGCTTGACCCGGGTCTTGTCGTTGATTTCCATCGGCGGGAAGTCTTCGTCGTCGATCTCGACCTTCATGCTGCCGGTGGCGTCGCGGAACTCGTAGATGTCGCCCTTGATGCGCTTGACGATGGTGCCCTGAAGGACCACCGGGGTGTCGTCGGCAGCTTCCAGCGCGGCCTTCACCGTGGTGGTGGTCGGGGTAGCGCCCGGGCCGGTATAGCCAGCGGCCAGGGTGACGGTGGAGAACAGGCCGATGGCAGCGATGAGGGGCAGGTGACGAAGTTTCATGGGTAACGCCTCGTAGTTGGTTTCGATGGGTCCAGGCTACGAAGCCTTGCTGAAACCAGGCTTAATCGGCGCTTAAGCGAAGCTTAATCGGCATCGCTGGTGGCCAGGCGCTCGCCGCTCTTCTTGCGGAACACGTAGAACAGGTTCGGCTCGCTGACCATGTAGATGGTGCCCTCGTCGTCGATGGCCACCCCTTCGGCGCGCGGGATCTTGCTGTCCAGGCCGTTGAAGCCGCCGAGCAGGCTGATGAAGCTGACCGGCTCGCCCTTCTCGTCCAGCTCCAGCAGCAGATGCGATTCGGCCGACAGCACCAGCGTATGCCCGGTACGCGGGTCGACGCTGAGCGCCGAGACGTTGCGCATGTAAAGGTCGTCGCTCGGTAGCGCGGTCATCGCCCCGCTCAGGCTCGGCCCGCCGTCGCTCTTCCAGCTGAACAGGGTCATCGGATCGCGCTCCTTGCTCAGCAACAGACGCTGCTGGCGCGGATCCCAGGCGATGCCCTCGAAGCCCTTGTTCTTCTTGCCGATATTGCCCAGCGGGAATTCGGCCAGGCTCTTGGTGCTCAGCTCGGCGGTCTGCGGGTCGACATGGAAGATGGTCAGGGTATTGCGGCGCTCGTCGGTCACCGCGACGTTGCCGTTCTCCAGCACCGCCACGCCTTCGGGATTGCTCAGGCCGAGCAGCGGGATGGTGCGCAGCACGTCGCCGGTGAGCGACAGCTCCACCAGCAGCGGCCGCTTGCCGGTAACGGTGAACAGGGTCCTGGTTGCCGGGTTGTAGGCCAGGTCCGAGGTTTCTTCCTCCTCCAGGCCCTGCAACGGCTTGGCGTCGATCACCACCCGATAGCCCGGCAGCCAGATGCTTTCGTCGCGCTGCTGCTGGCTGGCCTGGCTTTCCTTCCACCAAAGGCCGGCGCGATCGTCCCAATGCATGACGATGGTCAGCACCACGCCGACGAGCACGACGAACGCCGGCAGCAGCCAGCGGAAACGGGGAAGCTTGGAGGCAAGGGACATGGGCGAGGCTCGACTGTTTGGCCAGGTGTTTTCTTGGGCGTCGCCATGAAAGGGCATTGCCCCCGGCCTGTCAATCGAAGCGTCGGCCAGCCGACCGACAGTCGCTTCCGCTGCCGGCGCTAGGGAAGTCGGCCGCCCCCGGCGGCCGCAGCGGTTCAGAGCACGCGGGTCTCGAAACGGCTGGCGCCCGGCAATTCGAGCAGCAACTCGTCGCCGCTGTTCAGCGGCCCGACCCCGGACGGCGTGCCGGTCAGCACCACATCGCCGGCCTGTAGCGAGAAATGCCCGGCGATGTGCTGGATCAGCGGCACGATCGGATTGAGCATGTCGCGGCTGTTGCCGTCCTGGCGCACCTCGCCGTTGATGGTCAGGCGGATGCCGATGTCGGTCGGGTCGGGAAACTGGTCGGCGTTCACGAACGGCGACAGCACGCCGGCGCCATCGAAGCTCTTTGCCAGCTCCCAGGGCAGGCCCTTTTCCTTCAGTTTCGCCTGGACCTCGCGCAAGGTCAGGTCCAGCGCCGGCGCATAGCCGGAGATCGCGTCGAGGACCTCCTCGCGGTTCGGCTTGCGCGACAGCGGCTTGCCGATCAGCACGGCGATTTCCGCCTCGTAGTGTACCGAGCCGCGCTCCTGCGGCAGGCTCAGCCCGCCGCTCACCGGCACCACGCAGGAGCCGGGCTTGATGAACAGCAGCGGCTCGGTGGGAACCGGGTTGTTCAGTTCCTTGGCGTGTTCGGCGTAGTTGCGCCCGACGCAGACCAGCTTGCCCAGGGGGAAGTGGATCGGGGTGCCGTCGATATATTGATGCTGGTAACTCATTTACCGACTCCTGAACGGGTGGAAGGGCATCCGTGGCGCCCGCCACAGACGAGAAGGGCCGGATGACCGGCCCTCTGCGTTGCGAAACCTGCTACTCGGCGAAGATCTTGCCGGGATTCATGATCCCGTTGGGGTCGAACACCGCCTTCAGTGCCTTCATATAGGCAATTTCGGTTTCCGAGCGGGTGTAGGTCAAGTAGTCGCGCTTGGTCATGCCCACGCCATGCTCGGCGGAAATCGAGCCGTTGTACTTCTCGACGGTCTCGAACACCCACTTGTTGACGGTCGCGCACCTGGCGAAGAACTCGTCCTTGCCGAGGTTTTCCGGCTTGAGGATGTTCAGGTGCAGGTTGCCGTCGCCGATGTGGCCGAACCACACCACCTCGAAGTCCGGGTAGTTGGCCTCGACGATGGCGTCGATGTCCTTGAGGAAGGCGGGCACCCGGGAAACCGTGACCGAGATGTCGTTCTTGTACGGCGTCCAGTGGGAGATGGTCTCGGAGATGTACTCGCGCAGCTTCCACAGGTTCTGCAACTGCTGCTCGCTCTGGCTCATCACCCCGTCCAGCACCCAGCCCTGCTCGACGCAGTGCTCGAAGGTGGCCAGCGCCTCGTTGGCGACTTCCTCGGTGGTCGCCTCGAACTCCAGCAGGGCGTAGAACGGGCAGTCGGTTTCGAACGCCCGTGGTACATCGCCACGGGCCAGGACCTTGGCCAGGGCCTTGTCGGAGAAGAACTCGAAGGCGGTCAGGTCGAGCTTGCTCTGGAAGGCATGCAGCACCGGCATGATCGAGTCGAAGTCGGGCGTGCCGAGGACCATAGCGGTGAGGTTCTTCGGCGTGCGCTCCAGGCGCATGGTCGCCTCGACCACGAAGCCCAGGGTACCTTCGGCGCCGATGAACAGCTGGCGCATGTCGTAGCCGGTGGCGTTCTTGATCAGGTCCTTGTTCAGCTCGAGCAGGTCGCCCTTGCCGGTGACGACCTTCATCCCGGCCACCCAGTTACGGGTCATGCCGTAGCGAATGACCTTGATCCCGCCGGCATTGGTGCCGATATTGCCGCCGATCTGGCTGGAACCGGAAGAAGCGAAGTCAACCGGGTAGTACAGGCCGTTTTCCTCGGCGAAGGTCTGCAGTTGCTTGGTAACCACGCCGGGCTGGCAGACCACGGTGCGGTCGAAGGCATTGAAGTCGAGGATCCGGTTCATGTAGTCGAAGGCCACCACGACTTCGCCGTTGGCCGCCACGGCCGCGGCGGAGAGCCCGGTACGGCCGCCCGACGGGACCAGACCGACCTTGTGCTGGTTGGCCCAGCGGACGATCGCCTGGACCTGCTCGACGCTCTTGGGGAACACGATGGCCAGCGGCGCAGGGGCGAAATGCTTGGTCCAGTCCTTGCCGTAGGCGTCCAGGGAGGCGGCGTCGTCGAGCAGCTTGCCAGGCTCGACCAGGGGCTTGAGCGATTCGATCAGGGCTTCGCGGGTCATTCGGGAACTCTCAAATGATTCATGGTCGCCCTGAGAACAACTCAGGTCGCAACCGGGCAAGGAAAAGGGAGAACATGCTAGCATACGCCCCCCGCGCTTAGTGCCTCTGGGCGCCGAGTTGCGGGTGCCGGCCAGCGCCGGCCGGACCCGCTTCGCGCAGTTCGCTTTCCAGCCACTTCCTCCGGGACAACAGGTTTACGCAGATGAGCAAGACCTCTCTCGACAAGAGCAAGATCAAGTTCCTTCTTCTCGAAGGTGTCCACCAGAACGCCGTGGACACGCTGAAGGCCGCCGGCTACACCAATATCGAGTACCTCAAGACCGCGCTTTCCGGCGATGAGCTGAAGGAAAGGATCGCCGATGCGCACTTCATCGGCATTCGCTCCCGCACCCAGCTGACCGAAGAGGTCTTCGACTGCGCGAAGAAACTGATCGCGGTCGGCTGCTTCTGCATCGGCACCAATCAGGTCGACCTCAACGCCGCTCGCGAACGCGGTATCGCCGTGTTCAACGCGCCCTACTCGAACACCCGCTCTGTGGCTGAGCTGGTACTGGCCGAGGCGATCCTGCTGCTGCGCGGCATCCCGGAAAAGAACGCTTCCTGCCATCGCGGCGGCTGGATCAAGAGCGCGGCGAACTCCTTCGAGATCCGTGGCAAGAAGCTCGGCATCGTCGGCTACGGTTCGATCGGCACCCAGCTCTCGGTACTCGCCGAGGCCCTGGGCATGCAGGTGTTCTTCTACGACACCGTGACCAAGCTGCCGCTGGGCAACGCGGTGCAGATCGGCAGCCTGCACGAGCTGCTGGGCATGTCCGACATCGTCTCGCTGCACGTTCCCGAACTGCCCTCCACCCAGTGGATGATCGGCGAGAAGGAAATCCGCGCGATGAAGAAGGGCGGCATCCTGATCAACGCCGCGCGCGGCACCGTGGTCGAGCTGGACCACCTGGCCGCCGCGATCAAGGATGAGCACCTGATCGGCGCCGCCATCGACGTGTTCCCGGTCGAGCCGAAATCCAACGACGAGGAATTCGCCAGCCCGCTGCGTGGCCTGGACCGGGTGATCCTGACCCCGCACATCGGCGGCTCCACCGCCGAGGCACAGGCCAACATCGGCCTGGAAGTGGCGGAGAAGCTGGTCAAGTACAGCGACAACGGCACCTCGGTGTCCTCGGTCAACTTCCCCGAAGTGGCCCTGCCGTCGCACCCGGGCAAGCACCGCCTGCTGCACATCCACGCCAACATCCCCGGCGTGATGAGCGAGATCAACAAGGTCTTCGCCGACAACGGCATCAACGTTTCCGGCCAATACCTGCAAACCAACGATAAGGTCGGCTACGTGGTGATCGACGTCGATGCCGAGTACTCCGACCTGGCCCTGGAGAAACTCCAGCAGGTCAACGGCACCATCCGTAGCCGCGTGCTGTTCTAAGACAGCGCCCGGCGGAAAGGAAAAGGAGGCCCAGCGGCCTCCTTTTTCGTTTCCGTCACTTGACGGTAACGGTGATCTTCTCCGACTCCACGGTCGGCTCCAGCGGCACGTGGTTCTTGTCGCCCACCAGCAGTTGCAGGGTGTGCTTGCCCGGCGGCAGGGTGATCTCGGTTTCGGTCTGGCCCTTGCCGAAGTGGCGGATGTTGTCGGTCATCGGCAGCGGCAGGTTCATCGCCGGCTGCTCCTTCAGGTCCACCAACAGGTGATGGTGGCCGGTATCCGGCATGTCGACGCCGGCCGGCGCCACGCCCATGCCTTTCAGGCCGAATTTCACGGTGAAGGTCTTGTCGACGGTTGCACCATCGGCCGGCGTGATGAAATACACTTTCGCCCCTTCGGGCGCCTTCGTCCGGGGCAGGTCGGCAGCCATCAGGCTGGCGGATGCGCCGAACATCAGGGCGGCTAGACCGAGGCAAGGCAATGTCACTCTCATGGGAGTCTCCTGTTTTCACTTCCGTTAGCACCCGGGAAACGCCACTGGACGGAATTTCCCCGGCACTCTTCGTGCCTTCCGAATCAGGGAAAGGCATCGCTGGCACAGCGATTTCCACTGCGAAGCCCGTGTTAGAGCGGCGCTCGCGCACATAATCCGGGTCAATGCCCGCAACCCCTGGAAAGACCGCATGCAACCCAGTAGGTTCGCGATTGTCCAGGACGCGGGCCCGGCTAAGCTGAACGAACAGCATAGGCCCGACCGACGTTCATTCCCACCCGAGGAGTACTACATGCGATTTCTGCCCCGCCTGCTGATGCTGGTATCCCTGGCCGCCCCGCTGGCCCATGCCGAGCTGCTCGACGACGTCCACCAGCGCGGCGCCCTGCGCATCGCCCTGGAGGGCACCTATCCGCCGTTCAACTTCAAGCAGGGCGGCAAGCTCACCGGCTTCGAGACCGAACTGGGCGAACTGCTGGCCGCCGAACTGGCGGTCAAGCCGGAATTCGTCACCACCGAATGGAGCGGCATCCTCGCCGGCCTGCAGAGCGGCAAGTACGACATCGCGCTGAACCAGGTCTCGGTGAACGAGCAGCGGCGCAAGGTCTTCGACTTCAGCGAGCCATACACCATCTCCAGCGCCCAGTTGATCGTGCGCGCCGACGAAACCCGCCAGTTCAGGTCGCTGGAAGACCTCAAGGGCCTCAAGCTCGGCGTCGGCCAGGGCACCAACTACGCCGACCTGGCGAAGTCGGTGGCCGGCGTCAACGTGCGCACCTATCCGGGCGCCCCGGAATACCTGCAGGACCTGGCCAGCAAGCGTATCGACGCGGCGCTCAACGACCGCCTGCTGATCCCCTTCGCCATCCGCGAGGCCAAGCTCCCGGTCAAGCCCGGCGCGGCGGTGGGACCGGTGGCGAACATGGCGATTCCCTACCGGAAGAACAACCCGAAGTTCGGCGAGGCGCTGAACGCGGCGCTGGAGAAGATCAAGGCCGACGGCCGCTTCGCCAAGCTCTCGGAAAAGTGGTTCGGCCTGGACGTCAGCCAGCCGCCGAAGTGAGTTCCCGCCCGAACGGGGGAAGCGGCCGCGTCCGAGGGACGCGGCCGTCGTGTTTGTCGATGGAGTGTTGAATGAATTCGCTGCAGAAATTGCTCGAATGGCTCGCCAACCTGGTCGAGCTGCTCGGGATGGCCTGGCCCTTCCTGCTCCAGGGCGCGATGTATACCGTGCTGTTCGCCGCGGTATCGATGGTCCTGGGCCTGATCCTTGGCTTCAGCGTCGCGGTGGTCCGGGTGACCAAGGTGCCGGTGGTCTCGCAGATCGCCGCGGTCTACGTCAGCGCCTTCCGCGGGACGCCACTGCTGGTGCAGATCTTCGTCCTGTACTACGGGCTGCCGAGCGTCGGCATCGAGTTCACCCCGGTCACCGCGGGCATCCTGGCGCTGACCCTGAATGTCGCGGCCTATCTCTCGGAGTCCATGCGCGGGGCGATCCTCGGCATCGACAAGGGACAATGGGAAGCCGGGCTCTCGGTCGGCCTGACCTGGGGCCAGACCCTGTGGAACATCATCACTCCGCAGGCCCTGCGCCTGGCGGTGCCGAGCCTGTCGAACAGCCTGATCAGCCTGATCAAGGACACTTCGCTGATCTCCGTGATCACCGTGACCGAGCTGATGCTGGCGACCAAGGAGGTCATCGCCGAGACCTTCCAGCCGCTGCCGCTCTATCTCGCTGCCGCCGGGATCTACTGGCTGCTTTCGGCGCTCTTCGAGCGTGTGCAGAAAGCCCTGGAGAACCGCCTGACCGCGCCGCTGCGGCGCTGAGCGTTCAGCCGCCGGCGTCGAGGCCGGCCAGGCAGACCGCGGCGCGGTCCAGCTCGTCTTCGTTGAAGACCAGCACGCCCATGCGCTTGAGGGCGGCGGCGGTCACGCCCTCGCCGGCGACCCGGCTGCCGTTGAAGCGCCCGTCGTAGTTCTCCAGGTTGCCGCAGGAAGGACTGCGCGCCTTGAGCACGGCCATCCGGATGTCATGGCGGCGGACCAGCTCCACTGCCGCCTCCGCCCCCAGCAGGAATGCTTCGCTGACATCCTCGCCGTCGACGGTGAAGACCCGGTTCAGCCGGTCCAGCACTTCGCCGCCCTGGCCGCCGGGGATCTCCGCTGGCGGGCGGGGCGTCGGCAGGCCGCCGGCGACCTCCGGGCAAAGGGCGACGATCCGCCCCTGCGCATGCCAGCGCGAGAGCAGGTCGAACGGGCCATGGCTGCCACCGTCGTAGCGCACCAGGTGGCCCAGCAGGCAACGGCTGACCAGAACCTTCTGCATGGATGCTCCACCCCTTTGACAGGCACACAGAGTAGCCTGCCGCTCACCGATGGTCACGCCCGGTAACAGTAGCCGGGAAGCACCGGGGAAACCCGCCCTCGACCCAACCGGAGTTAGGCCTCGCGGTAGCGCTCCAGCGCCCGTATGGCGGGGACCAGGGCTATTTCTTGCCGATCCTTAGGATAGAACTGCGGGCGGCCCATGGCGAACCTCCGCCGCCCCGAGCAGACTGGCTTCCCGCGCAACCGCGAAGGACCCGCCCGTCATGCTCCCGACCCGCTCGCTTCTACCGTTTTTCCTGGCCCCCGCGCTGCTCGCCAGCGCTGCCAGCCAGGCGGCCATGGAGGCCCTGGACAACGACAGTCTCAGCCAGGTCACCGGCCAGGCCGGCATCAGCCTGCGCCTGGACCTGCGCGCCGGCGCGGCCAGGGTCGCCTGGGTGGACGACGGCGGCAGCCTCTCGCTGCGCAACCTGGTGATCGACAACGGCTGCGTGAAGGTCGGCGACTGCCCGGACGGGCGCGGCGGCAACATCCCCCTGGGCGCCGCCCAGCTCGGCCTGAGCCTGCCGATCTTCGGCGTCGAGCAGCCGACCCTGGCACTGGACGTGACCACCGGCAGCGGCGGCGGGCAGCAACTGGCGATCAGCCTGCCGGACCTCGCCACCATCAACGACCAGTTGATCGCCAGCGGCCTGCCGGCGCAGCGCATCCGCCTGCGGGTGGCCAGCGACCTGTACATCGGTGACAACTCGATCGGCCGCATCGAACTGCGCGACATCACCGACCTGCGCGGCACGATCAAGGTCTGGGGTCACTGAGGCGGCGACCCCGCCGAGGGTTCAGGAAAGTTGCAGGAGGGATTCGTTGCGCCGGCGGAACCAGCCGGTCAGCGACAGCCGGTCGCGGCTGGCGGGCAGGACTTCGTGCTCGGTGCCGGCGGACATGAACACCACCAGGCTACCGCCCGTCGGCTGGATGTCCACCTGCCGCTGCGGCAGGTGCAGGCGCAGCGCGCCGCCATGCTCGGGCAACCAGGCATCGTTGAGGTAGAGAACCGCGGAGACGGTGCGTGCGTCGTCGTCGCGGAAACGATCGACATGCTTCTGGTAATAGGCGCCCGGCGGGTACAGCGCGAAGTGGCACTCGAAATCCTCGAGGCCGAGGAACAGCGAGGCGTTGAGAGCCTGGCGCAAGTTGTCCATCACCCCCAGGTATTCGTCGCAGGCCTCGGATTCTCCGGGCTCCAGCCATTGCGTGAGGTCGCCGCGGATGCCTTCGCGGATCACCTGGCCGTCGCCGCGGCCGATCGCCGCCGGGGTCAGGTCGCCCGCGACCGCACGGGTGCGGCACTCTTCGGCCAATCTGGTGGTCAGACGCTCAGGCATGAAGATGCTCTGGTGCGACCAGCCCTGGTCGACCAGTTCATCGACGATGCGATGCAGGAGTGGATGATTGACGTTGATGTGCATTGTCCATTGTAGCGTGCCGTCCCGGTGTCTCGACAAGCGGTCCGCCGCATGTCGACAATAGCGCCCCATGGACGGCACCACCCGAACGACGAGGCTTTCGCCGCCAAAGGAGTATCAATGCGCGCTTTGCTCGCCTTCGCTTTACTGCTGGTTGGTCTGCCCGCCCTGGCCGACCCTTATCAACGCCTGTACCAGGCCGCTGGCTGGCCCGACCAGCGCGCGCATTTCAGCGATGCCCTGGACGCGGCGCAGAAGCGCTACCAGGACAAGCTGCCACCCGCGCTCTACCAGACCCTGGTGGACAACAGCAATCGCCGCTTCGCCCCGGCCGAAGTCGACCAGCGCGCCCTCAACGGCCTGCGCGAGAACCTGCCGGACAGCGCCAGCCCGCTGAATTTCTTCGAGTCGCCGCTGGGACGCAAGGTGGTCGCCGCCGAGGTGCTCGCCACCCGCCGCGACCAGTTGCTCCAGCACAGCAACGGCCTGCCGCGGCAGACCGCCAGCGAGCCACGCCGGGCCCTGGTCAAGCGCCTGGCCCAGGTCCTTCCGGCCCGAGAGGCCGGTGCGGAAGTCAGCCTGGCCCTGGCCGGGGTCGCCGCCGACAGCCTCAGCCAAATGCTTCCGGGCCTCCCCGGCCTGCTTGGCGGCGGACAGACCGGCCAGTTGCTGGAAGGCCAGCGCCAGCGCCTGGTGCAGCAGATCGGCGCGGACCTGGAGAACACCCTGCTGTATGTCTACCGCGATCTCTCCGACACGGAACTCACCCAGTACGTGAACTTCGCCGAGTCGCCGGCCGGCCGCAGCTACTACCAAGCGGCCCTGGCGGCGCTGAAAGCCGGCCTGGCGGTGGACCAGGCGGTCGCCCACTGATCGCCGCGGGGCCTGGAACTCAGGCCCCCAGCGCGTCGCTCAGGAAATCGAAATAGCGCCGCCGCAGCCCCTCGCTTTCGTTCGCCAGGTGATGGCGCGCCTCTTCCAGCAACAGTATCCGCGGCTCGTCGAACTTCTCCCGCAGCACCTTCAGGCCATGGCGCCAGTCCACCGTCTCGTCGGACTCGCCCTGCACCACCAGGGGGCTCAGGGCACGCCGAGGCGCCCGCTCGATGCGCGGCACCCAGCGGGTCAGCGCGCCGACCCAGGCGGTCGGCAGGGTGCGTGGCTGCAACGGATCGTGCTCGCGGAGGAAGTCGAGGAACTGCGGATCGCTGGAGTTCTCCGAGAAGCGCCGCGGGATCGAGTCGACGAAGGGGCTCAGCAGGCGGTAGCTGAGCTTCGACCAGCCCCAGGCGCGCGGGCGCACCAGCGGCGCCAGGAGAATCGTCTCGCCCAGCTCGGGACGTTCGCCGCCGTGCAGCAGGTAGTCCAGCAGGATCGCCCCACCAGTGCTTTGTCCGCAGAGGTGCCAGGGCGCCGCCAGGTCGAGTTCGGCAGCCTGGCCCAGCAGGCCCTTGAACACCGCCTGGTATTCGGCGAAGTCGCGGATGCTGGCCCGCTCGCCTTCGGACAGGCCATGCCCCGGCAGGTCGCAGGCGAGCACCGAGAAGCCCATGCCCAGCGCCCAGTCGACCACGTGCCGATACAGTCCCATGTGGTCGTAATAGCCATGCATCAGCAACAGGCTGCCGCGCGATTCCGGCAGCAGCCAGGCCTGCACCGCCAGGCGGCGCCCATCGACCGCCATGCTGCCGAGCCGCGCTTGCAGGCGCGGATGGTGGGAGCGCAGGTCCAGGCCGTAGTAGGCCTGGTAGGCGAGGACGGCGGCGTCCGCCTCGGCCGCGGCCAAGGGTCGCAGGTGCTGGCGCAGGTAATCGGGGTTGAAGGCTTCTGACATCGGCGGTTCCGGGCTGCAATCGATTCGTGGCCGGGCCACGGGCGAAACCCAGGGATATTCAGCTGCGCGCGAACACATGGCAAGCTTGGCACCCGTTTTCCGTGTGAATGCCATGACTCCCCGCCGCAAGACGCTCCTCGTCAGCCTGGTCGGCCTGCTCTGGGCCGGCGGCCTGCTCGCCGCCTACTGGTGGTTCGAGATCCGCTACATCCGTCCGTTCAGCGAGCAGACCACCCTGTTCTCCGGCGACAGCCTGCGCCTGCCGGCCGAGCTGGCCGGGCCGGGGCCGATCCGCCTGGTGCATTTCTGGGACCCGGCCTGCCCCTGCAACGTCGGCAACCAGCAGCACCTCGGCGAGCTGATCGAACGCTTCGCCGGCAAGGGCGTGGAGTTCCATGTCCTGCAGAAGCCTGGCAGCCAGGGCCGCCTGCCGGACAACCTGGCCGCCCTGCGCCCCCTCGCCGGTCTGCCCGGTTCCGAGCAGTTGCCGGCCAGCCCGGCCGTGGCGATCTGGAACCGCGACGGCCGCCTGGCCTACTTCGGCCCCTATAGCGAGGGCGCGGTATGCACCTCCAGCAACAGCTTCATCGAACCGATCCTCGAAGCGCTGCTGCAGGGACGTCCGGTGGATGCCACCCATACCCTCGCCGTGGGTTGCTACTGCCCCTGGACCCCGGAAAAAGGCTGACCTGGCTCAACACCGGGCCTTCCGGAGGGGGCGCCGGAAGGCGTAGCGGCTACACTGCCCGGGTCGGCCCACGAGGGGCCGTTGCCGAACCAAGGAGTCGCTGCATGTCCCTACGTCCCACCCTCGCCCTGCTCGCCCTCGTCAGCCTGCCGCTGATGGCCGCCCAGAACGACCCTCAGCCCAGCAGCAAGGAACTGATGAAGGAGCACCAGGCGCAGATCCAGAACGACCTGGCCGACGTCGACTACAAGCGCAAGCGCATCGTCGAGGCCAACATGAACCTCACCGACCAGGAAGGCGAGAAGTTCTGGCCAATCTACAACACCTACCGCACCGAGTCGGACAAGCTCAGCAAGGAAACCCTCAGGCTCCTGCTCGACTACGCCCAGGCCTACAACAGCGGCAACGTCAGCGACGACCAGGCGAGCAAGCTGATCGAGCGTGTCGACGACCTCCAGGAGGACCGTCTGGAACTGCGCGACAAGTACGTCAAGCGCATCGCCAAGAACGTCTCGCCCAAGCGCGCCATGCGCTTCCTGCAGATCGAGATCCAGCTCGACGCCATCGCCACCCTGGAGATCGGCCGTCAGGTACCGCTGGTCGAGTAACCCTCTTCCCGCTTCGCCAGCCGCGCCCTGTATTGCTCCGGGGGCGCGGCGTGCCAGCGGCGAAAGGCCCGGTAGAACGGCGACAGCTCGGCGAACCCGCAAGCCTTGGCCACCTCGCGGATGGCGCGACCGGCCAACAGCATCTCGCTCGCCCGCTGCCGGCGAACCTCATCGCGAACCTGCCGGAAACTCGCTCCGCCAGCGGCCAGCGCACGCTGCAAGGCACCGCTGCCAAGGCCCAGCTCCGCCGCGCACTGGCGCAAGCCATAGCCCTCCCCGAGGCGCAGCTCGATCAGGTAGCGCACGCGATTGAGCAAGCGGTTCTCGCTGAGTTCGCGGGTCTGTTCTTCCGCGTGGCGGGTCAGCACGCCATGCATGTCCGGATTGGCGTTGCGCGAAGGACGCCGCAGCAAGGCGGCGGAAAACACCAGGGCATCGTGCGGCCGCGAGAACAGCGGCAGCCTGCCGAACAACCGGCGGTGTTCGCCCAGCCGTGGCGGGGCTCGGTGGCGGAACTCGATGCGCTCGGCGACGAACTCGTCGTCGCTGATCAGCGCCAGCAGCTTGAGGAACAGCAGCATCAGGCATTCGATCTGCTGACGCAGCGAGGCATAGCCCAGGTAGTTGATGTCGAGGATCAGCCTTGCCGTTTCCCCTTCGACCTCGAGGCGCGCGGCGAAACCGCCGGAGAGAATGTGCTGGAAACGCACGAAGCTGCGCAGCGCCTCCTCCAGGTCGCGCGCGGACAGCAGCAGGTAGCCGACCACATCGAGCAGGCGCGGCTTCATTGCCTCGCCCAGGTGCAGGCCGATGTCGGCATCGCCGGTCACCGCCGCCAGCTCGGTCCAGAACAACGGGGCGTTGTCATGCACCAGGCGGCCGCCCAGGGTCGGCGGCGGCAGCGGGATACGCCGGTAGACGCTGCGGTAGACGCGGGTGGGGTCGAGCCCGAGGGCGTCCAGGGCTTCATACAACAGACGCCGCAACGTGGCGGAATGGGTCAGGGGGCTGGTAGACGGGTCGTCCTGCATGGCGGCTCCTCGCGATTGACCAAAGACTTCCAGGGTCCGAGCATTCGGTCAATGCCGCGGGCCGGCGGCATCCGCAGAATGCTCGGCACTACAACAAGGAGAAAGGATCGATGAAACGCACCCTGACCGTGATCGCCGTGGCGGTCGCCGCCGCGGCTGCCGGCGGCGCCTGGTACCTCCATGCCAAGCAGCCGCTCCGCAACGGCTCGCTCGCCCTGGCCCACCTGCAGGCGCCGGTCGACGTGCGCTACGACGAGCGCGGGGTTCCGCACCTGTACGCGCAGAACCAGACCGACCTCTACCGCGCCCTCGGCTACGTGCACGCCCAGGACCGCCTGTTCCAGATGGAAATGCTGCGGCGCCTGGCGCGCGGCGAGCTGGCCGAAGTGCTCGGACCCAAGCTGGTGGATACCGACCGTCTGTTCCGCACCCTGCGCATCCGCGACCACGCCGCCGAATACAGCGCCCGCCAGGACAAGCAGTCGCAGCCCTGGAAGGTGCTGGAGGCCTACCTGGACGGGGTCAACCAGTTCCAGGAAAACAACCCGGCGCCGCTCGAATTCGACCTGCTGGGCATACCCAGGCGTCCCTTCACCCCCGAAGACACCCTGAGCATCGCCGGCTACATGGCCTACAGCTTCGCCGCCGCCTTCCGCACCGAGCCGGTGCTGACCTACATCCGCGACGAACTGGGCAGCGACTACCTGCGCATCTTCGATCTCGACTGGCATCCGCAGGGCGTGCTGACGCCCTCCGGCGCACTGGGCGCCGGCGACTGGAAGGACCTTGGCGCCCTCGCCCGTCTCAGCCAGCAGGCCCTGGAGGACGCCGGCCTGCCGCAGTTCGAGGGCAGCAACGCCTGGGTCGTCGCCGGCAGCCGCACCGCCAGCGGCAAGCCCCTGCTGGCCGGCGACCCGCATATCCGCTTCGCCGCGCCGGCGGTATGGTACGAGGCCCAGCTGAGCGCGCCCGGTTTCGAACTCTATGGCCACCACCAGGCGCTCAACCCCTTCGCCTCGCTGGGCCACAACCGTGCGTTCGGCTGGAGCCTGACGATGTTCCAGAACGACGACCTCGACCTGATCGCCGAGAAGGTCAACCCGGACAACCCCAACCAGGTCTGGTACCAGGGCAAATGGGTCGACCTGCAGAGCGAGGAGCAGGAAATCGCGGTCAAGGGCGCTGCGCCGGTGAAGCTCACCCTGCGCCGCTCGCCCCACGGTCCGATCGTCAACGACGCGCTCGGCGCCAGCTCCGGCAAGACCCCGATCGCCATGTGGTGGGCTTTCCTCGAGACCGAGAACCCGGTGCTCGACGCCTTCTACCAGCTGAATCGCGCCGATACCCTGGCCAAGGCCCGCGCGGCGGCCTCGAAGATCCATTCGCCAGGACTCAACCTGGTCTGGGCCAATGCCGCCGGCGATATCGGCTGGTGGGCCTCGGCGGCCCTGCCGAAGCGGCCGGAGGGAGTGAACCCGAGCTTCATCCTCGACGGCAGCAAGGGCGAGGCGGACAAGTCCGGCTTCTATCCGTTCGCCGACAACCCGCAGGAGGAAAACCCGGCGCGCGGCTACATCGTCTCCGCCAACTTCCAGCCGGTCCCGGCCAATGGCCGGCCGATTCCCGGCTACTACAACCTGGCGGACCGCGGCCAGTGGCTGGATACCCAACTGGCCGACCGCGGCACCAAATGGAACCTGGACAACAGCCGCGCGCTGCAACTCGGCAATCGCACCGGCTACGCGCCGCGCCTGCTCGCACCCTTGCTGCCGGTCCTGCGCGAGGTGGTCGACGACGCCGAAGGCAAGCGCCTGGTCGAGCAACTGGCGGCCTGGAAGGGCGACTACCCGGTCGACTCGACCGCCGCCACGCTGTTCAACCAGTTGCTGTTCCAGATTGCCGAGGGCGCCTTGCACGACGAACTGGGCGATGCCTTCTTCGACAGCCTGATCGCCACCCGCGCCATCGACAGCGCGCTGCCTCGGCTGGCTGGCGACGCCGACTCGCCCTGGTGGGACGACCGCCGCACAGAACGCCGGGAAACCCGCGCGGATATCGTCAGGGCCGCCTGGAACGCCTCCCTCGCGCATCTGCGCGGCACCCTCGGCAACGACCCGTCCGGCTGGCTGTGGGGCAAGGCGCATACCCTGACCCACGAGCACGCCCTGGGCCAGCAGGCGCTGCTCAAGCGCCTTCTCAACGTCGGTCCGTTCGCCGCCCCCGGCACCCACGAGGTACCGAACAATCTGTCGGCGAAGATCGGCCCGGCCCCCTGGGCGGTCACCTACGGTCCATCGACCCGGCGCCTGGTGGACTTCGCCGACCCGACCCACAGCCTCGGCATCAACCCGGTCGGGCAGAGCGGCGTGCCCTTCGACGGCCACTACGACGACCAGGCCGAGGCCTACATCGAGGGCCACTACCTGCCGCAGCACTACGAGGAAAACGAGGTGAAGGCGAACAGCAAGGGCGTGCTGGTGCTGGAACCGAAGCGCTGAGCCGGCCGGCGGAGCATCCGCCCGGCGTGGCGTAGGGCGAGTAACCGGATGGTGGTTGTCCGCCGGATACAACAGGGTATCGGCGGATAACGCCTCGGGCGTTATTCGTCCTACGGAGCGTAGCCAGGCATTTCCCGCCACCGACGCGCCAATGAAAAAGGCCACCCGCAGGTGGCCTTTTCTTTTCGGCGGAGGGCTCAGGCCGGGGTCGGCGAGCCTTTCTGCCAGTCGGTCGCGGTCTCTTCCATCGCCTGCTGGATCGCCCGGCGACGCCGCTCCTCGGCCTGGCGGGTGAAGTACCAGGCGAAGAAGGTGAACAGCGAAACGCTCAGCAGGATCAGGCTGGCCACCGCGTTGATCTCCGGCTTCACGCCCAGGCGTACCGCCGAGAACACTTCCATCGGCAAGGTGGTCGAGCCGGGTCCGGAGACGAAGCTGGCCAGTACCAGGTCGTCCAGCGACAGGGCGAAGGACATCATGCCGCCCGCCGCCAGCGAGGGCGCGATCATCGGGATGGTGATCAGCAGGAACACCTTCCAGGGCTTGGCGCCCAGGTCCATCGCCGCTTCCTCGATCGACAGGTCGAGTTCACGCAGGCGCGCCGACACCACCACCGCCACGTAGGACGAGCAGAAGCTGGTGTGGGCGATCCAGATGGTCACGATACCCCGTTCCTGCGGCCAGCCGATCAGTTGCGCCATGGCCACGAACAACAGCAGCAGCGACAGACCGGTGATCACTTCCGGCATCACCAACGGCGCGGTGACCATGCCGCCGAACAGCGTACGACCGCGGAAGCGCGGGATGCGGGTGAGGACGAAGGCCGCCAGGGTGCCGAGGAGCACCGAGGAGAACGCCGTATAGAAGGCGATCTCCAGGGAGCGTCCGACCGAACTGACCAGTTGGGTGTTGTCCAGCAGGCCGACGTACCACTTCACCGACCAGCCGCCCCACACCGTCACCAGCTTGGAGGCGTTGAACGAATAGATCACCAGGATCAGCATCGGCAGGTAGATGAAGAGCAGGCCGACGATCAGCATGACGTTGGAGAAATTCCAGCGCTTCATACCTTGCCCTCCAGTTCTTTGGCCACGCTTCTGGATGGAGAGCCTGTTGAACGGGATACGGAGCGGGATACGCTGTGCTGGCTCATACCTTGCCCTCCAGTTCTTTGGCCTGGTTCTTGTTGAACAGGATGATCGGGATGATCAGGATCGCCAGCATTACCACCGCCAGGGCGGACGCCACCGGCCAGTCGCGGTTGTTGAAGAACTCCTGCCAGAGCACCTTGCCGATCATCAGGGTCTCGGGGCCGCCGAGCAGTTCCGGGATGACGAACTCGCCCACCGCCGGGATGAACACCAGCATACAGCCGGCGATGATGCCGTTCTTCGACAGCGGCACGGTGATCTTCCAGAAGCTGGTGAAGTTACGCGCGCCCAGGTCGGAAGCGGCCTCCAGCAGGCTCGGGTCGTGCTTCACCAGGTTGGCGTAGAGCGGCAGGATCATGAACGGCAGGTAGGAATAGACGATGCCGATGTACACCGCGATGTTGGTGTTGAGGATGGTCAGCGGCTCGCTGATGAGCCCCAGCCCCATCAGTACGCTGTTGAGCAGGCCGTTGTTGGAAAGGATGCCCATCCAAGCGTAGACCCGGATCAGGATCGCCGTCCAGGTCGGCATCATGATCAGCAGCAGCAGGACGGTCTGCGAGGACTGGCTGGAGCGGGCGATGGCGTAGGCCATCGGGTAGCCCACCAGCAGGCAGATCAGGGTACTGATGAAGGCCATCTTCAGCGAGCCGAGGTAGGCATCGATGTAGAGCGGGTCATCGGTCAGCATCAGGTAGTTGCCGAGGTTGAGGAGCACCTGCAACTGCTGGTCCGCGTAGGCGAAGATCTCGGTGTAGGGCGGGATGGCCACGTCCGCTTCCGCCAGGCTGATCTTCAGCACGATGGCGAAGGGCAGCAGGAAGAACAGGAAGAGCCACAGGAACGGCACCCCGATGACCGCATGCCGCCCGGTGGGCATGCGCTTTTTCAGGCTGTTGGCGAATTTCATGACTGCAGTACCACGCCGCTGTCGTCGTACCAGCTGATGTACACCGACTGGTCCCAGGTCGGCCGGGCGACGTGGCGCTCGGCGTTGGCCATGAAGGCCTGGACGATCATCCCGGAGGCCAGCTTGATGTAGTACACCGAGTGGCCGCCAAGGTAGGCGATGTCGTAGACGGTGCCCTGGGCCCAGTTGTGCCCGGCGTGTTCCAGGTTGTCCGGCTTCTGCGCGCTGATCATCACTTTCTCCGGCCGCAGCGCGTAGGTGATGCGCTTGTCCTCGGCGCGGGTGCTGATGCCGTGGCCGATGTAGATCGGGTTCTCCAGCTGCGGGCAGGCGATCACCGCATGGTCCTGCACGTCCTCCACCAGCACGCCGTCGAACAGGTTGACGTTGCCGATGAACTCGCAGACCAGGCGGCTCGCCGGGGTCTCGTAGATGTCCATCGGGCTGCCGATCTGCTCGATGCAGCCCAGGTGCATGATGGCGATGCGCTGGGCCATGGTCATGGCCTCTTCCTGGTCGTGGGTCACCATCACGCAGGTCACGCCGACGCGCTCGATGATCTCCACCAGTTCCAGTTGCATCTGCGAGCGCAGCTTCTTGTCCAGCGCGCCCATCGGCTCGTCGAGCAGCAGCAGCTTCGGCCGCTTGGCCAGCGAACGAGCCAGGGCCACCCGCTGGCGCTGGCCGCCGGAGAGCTGGTGCGGCTTGCGCTTGGCGTACTGGGTCATGTGCACCAGCTTGAGCATCTCGGCCACGCGCTCGTCGATCTCGGCCTTGGGCAGGCCGTCCTGCTTGAGGCCGAAGGCGATGTTCTGCGCCACGCTCATGTGCGGGAACAGCGCATAGGACTGGAACATCATGTTGATCGGCCGCTCGTAGGGCGGCAGGTCGGTGATGTCCTGGCCATCGAGGAAGATCCGCCCCTCGGTGGGCCGCTCGAAACCGGCGAGCATGCGCAACAGGGTGGATTTACCCGAGCCGGAGCCGCCGAGCAGGGCGAAGATCTCGCCCTTGTTGATGGTCAGGGACACGGTGTCCACCGCCAGCGTCTCGTCGAACTGCTTGGTTACCCGGTCGATCTTTACCAGCACCTCTTTCGGCTGCTGGTTGCCCTCTAGGGCTTTCTTGTAGGCACCGGAGGCTATCGCCATTACCACAACTCCCAAGTCGTTGAGCCCGGTCACGCTACCGGGCGGAATTTGAACTTATTTGCCGGTCTTGATCCGGGTCCAGGTACGGGTCTGCAGGCGCAGCACCTTGGCCGGCAACACGGCGGAAACGTAGAGCTTGTCGAGCACGGCCTGCGGCGGATACACCTCCTCGCTGTCGCTGACGCTCTTGTCCATCAGCGGGCGGGCCCCCGGTATCGCGTTGGCGTAGCCGACGTAGTCGCTGACCTTGGCGATCACCTCCGGACGCAGCAGGTAGTCGATGAACGCGTAGGCGTTATCGGCGGCCTTGGCATCGGCGGGAATCGCCATCAGGTCGAACCACAGGTTGGCGCCTTCCTTGGGAATCACGTACTGGATGTCGATGCCCTTGCCGGCCTCTTCGGCGCGGGCAGCGGCCTGGAAGACGTCCCCGGAATAGCCGAAGGCGACGCAGATGTTGCCGTTGGCCAGGTCGGAGATGTACTTGGAGGAGTGGAAGTAGCTGACGTAGGGGCGAACCTTGGTCAGGACTTCCTCGGCCTTCTTGTAGTCCTTCGGGTCGTGGGTGTTGGGGTCCAGCCCCAGGTAGTTGAGGGCGGCGGGCAGCATCTCGTCGCCGCTGTCCATGAAGGCTACGCCGCACTTGGCGAGCTTCTTCATGTTCTCCGGCTCGAAGAGGATGGCCCAGGAGTCGATCGGCTGGTCACCGAGGACTTCCTTGACCTTGGCCACGTTGTAACCGATGCCGTTGGTGCCCCACAGGTAGGGAACCGCGTACTGGTTGCCCGGGTCGCTGACCTCCAGCTGCTTGAGCAGCGCCGGATCGAGGTTCTTCCAGTTCGGCAGCTTGCTCTTGTCCAGCTTCTGGAAGGCACCGGCCTGGATCTGCTTGCCGAGGAAGTTGTTCGACGGCACCACGATGTCGTAACCGGAGTGGCCGGAGACCAGCTTGCCCTCGAGGGTCTCGTTGGAGTCGAAGACGTCGTAGCTGACGTCGATCCCGCTCTCCTTGGTGAAGTCCTTGAGGGTGGTGGGAGCGATGTAATCGGTCCAGTTATAGATGTGCAGGCTCTTCTTCTCCGCCTGCACGGGGCCCGCGATCGCCGTAGCCAGAGCGGCTACCAGCAGTGTCTTGCCAATGGAATGTTGCATGTCCGACTCCTGTTCCGGGCCTTTTCACGGCAGCACCCTGCCTGTTCGACCCGTGTTCTTCAAGTGCCGATGTAAGCCCAGATCACTCGGGTTTCATGACAACCCGACGATTCCGCCGGGAAACATGAGTGAGCTGGGTTCCCTACCGGCGTGTTGGTTTCAGGTTTTCCGGGCCCTCGGCCCCGGTGCGAGCGACACGACCGGCCCCGGCGCGGCAGATTGGCGCAGCGCCCATGGCAGCGTCTTCGTCGTCGATACTGCGTCCGGTCGTCGGGCCCCCAGGAGGAAGCGTCTGGACGAACGGGCAAAAGAGTCGAACCTCTTCGCAGGGGAGCGTGGCCGGAGGAAACCCGGCCGCGTTCCGGTTCTCTCGTGCCGGAGCGCCGGCGGCTTCAGGCGCCGCCGGGCTCCTCGCGGATCACTTGCCGGACTTGATCTTGGTCCAGCTGCGGGTCATCGCCCGCTGGGTCTTGGCCGGCAGGTCGGGGAAGGTATACAGCTTCTTCATGACCTCTTCGCTCGGGTAGATGCCCGGGTCGTTGCGGATCGCCTCGGACACCAGCGGGGTGGCCGCCGCGTTGCCGTTGGGGAACTGAACCACGTCGGTGATCTCGGCCATGATTTCCGGCTTCATCAGGAAGTTGACGAAGGCCAGGGCGCCCTCGGTGTTCTCGGCGTCCTTCGGAATGGCGACCATGTCGAAGAAGCTGCCGGCTCCTTCCTTGGGAATGTTGTACTTGACGGTGACCTTGTTCTTCGCCTCTTCGGCGCGGGACTTGGCCTGGTAGATGTCGCCGGAGTAGCCGATGGCGACGCAGATGTTGCCGTTGGCCAGGTCGGAAATGTACTTCGACGAGTGGAAGTAGGTGACGTAGGGACGGATCTTCAGGAACAGCTCTTCGGCCGCCTTGAGTTCCTTGGGATTGTCGGTGTCCGGCTTGTAGCCGAGATAGTGCAGGGCCGCCGGGAGAATCTCGGTCGGCGAGTCGAGGAAGCTGACGCCGCACTGCTTCAGCTTCTGGATGTTCTCCGGCTTGAATACCAGGTCCCAGGAATCCACCGGCGCATTGTCGCCGAAGGCCGCCTTGACCTTGTCCGGGTTGTAGCCGATGCCGATGGTGCCCCACATGTAGGGAATCGCATGCTCGTTGCCCGGGTCGCTGACTTCCAGGGTGTGCATCAGGTCCTTGTTCAGGTTCTTCCAGTTCGGCAGCTTGGACTTGTCGAGCTTCTGGTAGACCCCGGCCTTGATCTGCTTGGCGAGGAAGGAGTTGGACGGCACCACCACGTCGTACCCGGACTTGCCCGCCAGCAACTTGGCTTCCAGCACTTCGTTGCTGTCGTAGACGTCGTAGACGACCTTGATCCCGGTTTCCTTGGTGAACTTCTCCAGGGTGTCCGGAGCGATGTAGTCGGACCAGTTGTAGACGTGCAGTACCTTGTTGTCCGCAGCCTGCGCCATACCGGCCACAGAGCCCGCCAAGGTCAGGGCGAGCAGGGTCTTACCGAAACGTTTCATCATGCGGGGTAGCTCCATTTTTGTTGAAGTATCCGGGCGGTGGCGCAACCGATCGCGTCACCACCCGGTGAGCCTGGCCAACGCACTGGCGCAGTCTGGCAAAAGTCCGCTCAGGGACTCAAGCCAGGACGGCGGCGGCGGTCTGATCGAGGCACTTGCGCGCCAGGGTGATCAACTCATCGATCTGCGACGGATCGATCACCAGCGGCGGCGAGATAATCATAGTGTCGCCCACCGCGCGCATGATCAAACCGTTGCGGAAACAATGTTCCCGGCACAGCATCCCGACGCCCTTGTCGGTGAAACGCTCGCGGGTCTTCTTGTTCTTGACCAGCTCCAGGGCGGCGACCATGCCGACCCCGCGCGCTTCGCCCACCAACGGGTGGTCGGCCAGCTCCTGCCAGCGTTTCTGCAAATACGGTGCCGTTTCCGCCTTCACCTTCTCGATGATCTTCTCTTCGCGCAGGATGCGGATGTTCTCCAGGGCCACGGCGGCCGCCACCGGGTGACCGGAATAGGTGAAGCCGTGGTAGAACTCGCCGCCCTGGTTGAGCACTTCGACGATCTCGTCGCGCACCACCACCCCGCCCATGGGGATGTAGCCGGAGGTGAGGCCCTTGGCGATCGGCATCAGGTCCGGGGCGTTGCCGTAGTACTGGCTGCCGAACCACTCGCCGGTACGGCCGAAGCCGCAGATCACTTCGTCGGCGATGAACAGGATGTCGTACTTGGCGAGGATCTCGCGGATCTTCGGCCAGTAGGTGTCCGGCGGGACGATCACGCCGCCGGCGCCCTGGATCGGCTCGGCGATGAAGGCGGCGACGTTTTCCTCGCCCACTTCGAGAATCTTCTTCTCCAACTGCTCGGCGGCCCAGACGCCGAACTCGTCCGGCGACATGTCGCCGCCCTCGCCGTACCAGTAGGGCTGGGCGATGTGGACGATGCCCGGGATGGGGAAATCACCCTGCTCATGCAACGCCTTCATGCCGCCCAGGCTGACGCCGGCGACGGTGGAGCCGTGGTAGCCGTTCCAGCGGCCGATCACCACTTTCTTCTGCGGCTGGCCCTTGGTCGCCCAATAGTGGCGGACCATACGCAGCACGGTGTCGTTGGCCTCGGAGCCGGAGCCGGTGAAGAACACGTGGTTCATGCCTTCCGGAGCGACGTCGGCGATCGCCTTGGCCAGCTCGACCACCGGCGGGTGGGCGGTCTGGAAGAACAGGTTGTAGAACGGCAACTCGCGCATCTGCCGGGTGGCGGCCTGGACCAGCTCCTCGCGGCCGTAGCCGACGTTGACGCACCAGAGGCCGGCCATCGCATCGAGGATCTTGTTGCCCTCGCTGTCCCAGATATAGACGCCTTCGGCCTTGGTGATGATCCGCGCGCCCTTCTCGTTCAACTGCTTGTAGTCGGTGAACGGCGGCAGATGGTGGTCGCGGCTCAACGCCTGCCACTCACGGGTCTTGGCGTTGGTGATTTGGCTGTTCATGTCACACCTCTTCTATTCAAGACTGTCCGGGAGCGGCGGACCACGCCGGCCGCCCCCGGTCAGGATCAAACGGAAAGCAGGAGGAATTCCCGCTCCCAGGAGCTGATTACCCGCTTGAAATTCTCGTGCTCCGCACGCTTCACCGCGACGTAGCCGCTGATGAACTTGCTGCCGAGATACTGCTCGAGGGGCTTGCAGTTCTCCATGCGCTCCAGCGCCGCTTCGATCGTCAGCGGCAGGCGCAGGTTGCGGCGTTCATAGCCGCGACCTTTGACCTGGGCGCTCGGCTTGATGCCTTCGACCATGCCGATGTAGCCGCACAGCAGGCTGGCAGCCAGCGCCAGGTAAGGGTTGGCGTCGGCGCCGGCGAGACGGTTCTCGACCCGGCGGTTCTCCGGGCTGGAGTCCGGCACGCGCAGGCCGACGGTACGGTTCTCTTCGCCCCACTCGACGTTCACCGGCGCCGAGGTATCGGGCAGGAAGCGGCGGAACGAGTTCACGTTGGGCGCGAACAGCGGCAGCACTTCCGGGATGAACTTCTGCAGGCCGCCGATATGGTGCAGGAACAGCTCGCTCATGGTGCCGTCGGCATTGGAGAAGATGTTCTTGCCGGTCTTCACGTCGACGATGCTCTGGTGCAGGTGCATCGCGCTGCCCGGCTCGCCGGTCATCGGCTTGGCCATGAAGGTCGCGGCGACGTTGTGCTTGAGCGCGGCCTCGCGCATGGTGCGCTTGAACACCAGGATCTGGTCGGCCAGGTCGAGGGCGTCGCCATGACGGAAGTTGATCTCCATCTGCGCGGTGCCTTCCTCGTGGATCAGCGTATCCAGGTCAAGGCCCTGGGCCTCGCACCAGTCGTACATGTCCTCGAACAGCGGGTCGAACTCGTTGGCGGCGTCGATGGAGAACGACTGACGCCCGGTTTCCTGGCGTCCGGAGCGGCCCACCGGGGCCTGCAACGGATAGTCGGGGTCGTCGCTGCGCTTGGTCAGGTAGAACTCCATCTCTGGCGCCACGATCGGCCGCCAGCCCTTGTCGGCATACATCTTCAACACGCGCTTGAGGATGTTGCGCGGCGACAGCTCGATGGGATTGCCGAGCTTGTCGAAGGTGTCGTGGATCACCATCGCGGTGGGCTCGATGGCCCAGGGGACGAGGAACACGGCATTCTCGTCCGGGCGGCAGACCATATCGATGTCGGCCGGGTCGAGCAGGTCGTAGTAAATGTCGTCTTCCACGTAGTCGCCGGTGACGGTCTGCAGCAGAACGCTCTCCGGCAGGCGCATGCCCTTTTCCGCGATGAATTTGTTGGTCGGCGAGATCTTGCCGCGGGCGATGCCTGTCAGATCGGAAATCAGGCATTCCACTTCGGTGATCTTGCGTTCCTTCAGCCAGCTGGTCAGCTGGTCTAACTTGGTAGTCATAAAGACCTCAGGGTTGAGAGTCCGGCCCCAACAGCCGGACTCAACGTTGCCCCGCCCTCTTGCCGCAGGCCTTACCGAAAGCCTGGAAGATAGCGAGATAGTTGGGGTTCGTCAGAACCTGCCACTCCGGGTGCCATTGCACACCAAGAGCGAAGGCTTTTGCACCTTCTACGGAGATGGCTTCGACCAACCCGTCAGGCGCCAGTGCTTCTACTCGAAGGCCCGGCGCCAGACGATCAACGCCCTGGCCATGGATGGAATTGACCTGGAACTCGCTCGGCAAGCCGATACCGGCGAGCACTCCGCCCGGCTGCACATGCATGGCATGGCGCGGCGCGTACTGAACCTCGAGCGGCTGGTCGGCCGGCTCGCGGTGGTCCATGAAGGTTCCGACCTCGTGCACCTTCTGGTGCAGGCTGCCGCCGAAAGCCACGTTCATTTCCTGGAAACCGCGGCAGATGCCGAGGACCGGAATGCCGGCGTCGATGGCGGCGCGGACCAGCGGCAGCGTGGTGGCGTCGCGGTCGGAGTCGTGGAGGGTGCCGGGCTCGCTCGCCGGTCCACTATAATGACGGGGCTCGACGTTCGACGGCGAGCCAGTGAAGAGCAAGCCGTCGACGCTGTCCAGCAGGGCTGCCTGGTCGATCGACTCGCCCAGCGCAGGAATGATCAGCGGGAGACCGCCAGCGCCGTTGACGACGGCACGCAGATATTTGTCGCCGGCAATGTGGTAGGGATGAAGACCGATCTGCTTGGTGCAGGCGGTGACGCCGATTAACGGCAGGCGAGACATGAGACACCCGTTGTTTGTAGATGTTATGGGGTTTGGCCGAGCTTAGCGTTGTTCATTTTTTTACACAATAGGCCTGTAAAAAATTGAACACGCACTCCTGAACACCCTTCGACGCGAGGTTTTTTTCGGCTTTTCGTCCGGCGAAAATGCCCTGAAAACGGCCTCAACGCCCCACAAGAGGGCGTTTTTGGCGGCTATTGACATCCCACAGGCTTTCGGATTGACTCATAGCCTACCCCCCGCATGATTGAAATTTTTAACAAAAAAGGTGTTGCATCATGTCGGTACCCCAGCGTGCCGTTCAGCTCACTGAACCGAGCGAGTTCCTCAAGGAACATCCCGAGGTCCAGTTCGTCGACCTCCTTATTGCAGACATGAATGGCGTGGTTCGCGGCAAGCGGATCGAACGCAACAGTCTGAACAAAGTCTTCGAAAAAGGTATCAATCTCCCCGCTTCCCTGTTCGCCCTCGATATCACCGGCTCCACCGTAGAGAGTACCGGCCTGGGTCTCGACATCGGCGACGCCGACCGGATCTGCTACCCGATCCCCGGCACCCTCTCCATGGAACCCTGGCAGAAGCGCCCGACCGCGCAACTGCTGATGACCATGCACGAACTGGAAGGCGAGCCGTTCTTCGCCGACCCCCGCGAAGTCCTGCGCCAGG
>NZ_KV812728.1:0-170061 GCF_001813485.1 Pseudomonas sp. HMSC067G02 | reverse complement strand
GGTGCCCCATCAACCATTAAATCCGTATACCCAAAGAAAAAAGGCATGGTCGTTACCGACCATGCCTGTTGTCGTCAGCCTTCAGAGGCTGGGGAAGGCGAATTGCGAGGCCTCGTGGCTGGCCCGCTGCGGCCAGCGCTGGGTGATGGCCTTGCGCCGGGTGTAGAAGCGCACGCCGTCCGGGCCGTAGGCGTGGAGGTCGCCGAACAGCGAGCGCTTCCAGCCGCCGAAGCTGTGGTAGGCCACCGGCACCGGCAGCGGGACGTTGACGCCGACCATGCCGACCTCGATCTCGTCGCAGAACAGGCGGGCGGCCTCGCCGT
The DNA here is from genome assembly GCF_001813485.1 of Pseudomonas sp. HMSC067G02. Classification (NCBI taxonomy): domain Bacteria; kingdom Pseudomonadati; phylum Pseudomonadota; class Gammaproteobacteria; order Pseudomonadales; family Pseudomonadaceae; genus Pseudomonas; species Pseudomonas sp. HMSC067G02. The sequence continues at coordinate 169,738 of NZ_KV812728.1, read as the reverse complement.
CGCGAGTGAAGATGCAGGTGCCGTTGCCGTATTCGTGGTCGTTGATCAACTGCATGGCCTCTTCCAGGCTGTTGACGCGAACCACGCACAGCACCGGGCCGAAGATCTCTTCCTTGTAGATGGTCATTTCCGGGGTCACCCGGTCGAACAGGCTGCCGCCGAGGAAGAAGCCGTTCTCGTGGCCGGCGACCTGGTAGCCGCGGCCGTCCACCACCAGCTCCGCGCCCTGGGCCACGCCGCTGTCGATGTAGCCGGTGACCTTGGCCTGCGCGGCGGCAGTGACCAGCGGGCCCATGTCGAGGCCGCAGGAAGTGCCGGCGCCGATCTTCAGCGCCTTGATCTGCGGAACCAGCTTGGCGATCAGCGCGTCGGCCACCTGGTCGCCGACGCATACCGCCACCGAGATCGCCATGCAGCGCTCGCCGCAGGAGCCGTAGGCGGCACCCATCAGCGCGCTGACGGCGTTGTCGAGGTCGGCGTCGGGCATCAGCACCGCATGGTTCTTCGCGCCGCCCAGGGCCTGCACGCGCTTGCCGCGCTTGGTGCCCTCGGCATAGATGTATTCGGCGATGGGGGTCGAGCCGACGAAGCTGATGGCCTTCACTTCCGGCGCCTGGAGCAGGCCGTCCACGGCTTCCTTGTCGCCGTGCACCACGTTCAGCACGCCCTTCGGCAGGCCGGCTTCGTGGAACAGCTCGGCGATCAGCAGGGTGGAGCTGGGGTCGCGCTCGGAGGGCTTGAGGATGAAGGTGTTGCCGCAGGCGATGGCCAGCGGGTACATCCACAGCGGCACCATCGCCGGGAAGTTGAACGGGGTGATCCCGGCGACCACGCCGATCGGCTGGAAGTCGCTCCAGGCGTCGATGTTCGGGCCGACGTTGCGGCTGTACTCGCCCTTGAGGATTTCCGGGGCGGCGCAGGCGTACTCGACGTTCTCGATGCCGCGCTTGAGTTCGCCGGCGGCGTCTTCCAGGGTCTTGCCGTGCTCTTCGCTGATCAGCTTGGAAATCCGCGCCTCGTTCTGCTCCAGCAGTTGCTTGAAGCGGTACAGCACCTGTGCGCGCTTGGCCGGCGGGGTGTTGCGCCAGGCCGGGAAGGCGGCCCTGGCGGCATCGATGGCTTTCTGCAGGGTCTTGCCGTCGGCCAGCGGGACCTTGTGGATGGCTTCGCCGGTGGAGGGGTTGAAGACGTCGGCGCTGCGGCCGTTGTCGGCGACCATTTCGCCGTTGATCAGGTGGTGGAGGGTGCCCATCTTGTCTTGTTCTCTCTTCGCTAGGGGTGACGAAAGGGCCGTGGCCCTTTCCCTTTACCCGCTCCCTGGGGAGCGGGTGCGGATTACTTGATCTCGGTCTCGACGAAGACCACTTCGTGTGCGCTGGCGTTGATCACGTTGTGCTCGACGCCGGCCTTGCGGAAGTAGGCCTGTCCGGCGACCAGCGGCGCGTGGCGGTCGCCCTCGGGGGTTTCCAGCAGCAGCGTGCCGTCGGTCAGCGGTACCACCACATAGTCGTGGCCGTGGCGGTGGCGCCCGGTTTCCGCGCCGGGGGCGAAGCGCCATTCGGTCACGATCACCTCGGCGTTGTCCACCTGCACGGTGGGTACGGCTTGCGGGCGGCCGCTCATCAGGCGATGCCGTTGAGCGCTTCGCCGACCGCGTCGAACAGGCGGTCCAGCTCTTCCGGCCTGGCGTTGAAGGTCGGGCCGAATTGCAGGGTATCGCCGCCGAAGCGCACGTAGAAACCCTGTTGCCAGAGCTTCATGCCGGCCTCGAACGGACGCACGGTCGGATCGCCGTCGCGCGGGGCGATCTGGATCGCGCCGGCCAGGCCGCAGTTGCGGATGTCGATGACGTTCTTCGCGCCTTGCAGGCCGTGCAGGACCTTCTCGAAGTGCGGCGCCAGCTCGGCGGACTGCTGCACCAGGTTGTCCCTGGCCAGGATGTCCAGCGCGGCGAGGCCGGCGGCGCAGGCAACCGGGTGCGCGGAGTAGGTGTAGCCGTGGCTGAACTCCACCGCGTGCTCGGGCAGCGCCTGGTTCATGAAGGTGTCGTAGATCTCGCTGCTGGCGATCACCGCGCCCATCGGCACGGCACCGTTGGTGACCTGCTTGGCGACGTTCATCAGGTCCGGGGTGACGCCGAAGTACTCGGCGCCGCTGTAGGTGCCCAGGCGGCCGAAGGCGGTGATCACCTCGTCGAAGATCAGCAGGATGTTGTGCTGGTCGCAGATCTCGCGCAGGCGCTGCAGGTAGCCGACCGGCGGCACCAGTACGCCGGCGGAGCCGGACATCGGCTCGACGATCACCGCGGCGATGTTCGAGGCGTCGTGCAGTTCGATCAGCTTGAGCAGTTCGTTGGCCAGCTCGACGCCGCCGGTCTGGGCCATCCCGCGGGTGAACGCCATGCCCGGTTGCAGGGTGTGCGGCAGGTGGTCGACGTCCATCAACTGGCCGAACATCTTGCGGTTGCCGCCGATCCCGCCGAGGCTGGTGCCGGCGACGTTGACCCCGTGGTAGCCGCGGGCGCGGCCGATCAGCTTGGTCTTCTGCGGCTGGCCTTTCAGGCGCCAGTAGGCGCGGGCCATCTTGACCGAGGTGTCGGCGCACTCGGAGCCGGAACCGGTGAAGAACACGTGGTTCAGTTCGCCTGGCAGCAACCCGGCGATCTTCTCGGCCAACTGGAAGGACAGCGGATGGCCGTACTGGAAGCCCGGCGAGTAGTCGAGGGTACCGAGCTGGCGAGCCACCGCCTCCTGGATTTCCTTGCGCGAGTGGCCGGCGCCGCAGGTCCACAGGCCGGACAGGCTGTCGTAGACCTTGCGGCCCTTGTCGTCGGTCAGCCAGCTGCCTTCGGCGGCGACGATGATCCGCGGGTCCTTCTGGAAGTTGCGGTTGGCGGAGAAGGGCATCCAGTGGGCGCGCAGGTTGAGTTCGCTGGAAACCGGCGGGGCCACGTTGAGCGGCTGGTTCATCGTTCGATCCTCGGGCTTTCTTGTTGGAAGGTTCCGCGCACGCGGCGGCGGAGCGTTGGGATCAAGCTTGGCCCTGACGAAAGGTTAGATAAAGCTTATTCTTCTCACGTTTAGTTTCGACTGGGTAAAACAATAATGGCCAAATCCCGCAACCCGTCGCTCGGCCAGGTCAGCGATTTCGATATCCGCCTGCTGCGCATCTTCAAGACCATCGTCGAGTGCGGCAGTTTCTCCGCCGCCGAGAGCACTCTCGGCCTCAGCCGCTCGGCGATCAGCCTGCACATGGGCGACCTGGAGAAGCGCCTGGGCATGCGCCTGTGCCAGCGCGGCCGCGCCGGCTTCGCCCTGACCGACGAGGGCCGCGAGGTCTATCGCGCGACCCAGACCCTGCTGGCGGCGCTGGAGGGGTTCCGCGCCGAGGTCAACGACCTGCACCAGCACCTGCGCGGCGAACTCAACATCGGCATCATCAACAACCTGGTGACCCTGCCGCAGATGCGCATCACCCACGCCCTCAGCGCGCTCAAGGGGCAGGGACCGCAGGTGCGGATCAACATCGGCATGACCACCCCCAACGAGATCGAACTGGGCGTGCTCGACGGTCACCTGCATGTCGGCGTGGTGCCGTTGATCAGTCCGCTGTCGGGGCTCGAGTACCTGCCGCTGTATGACGAGCACGCGCAGCTCTATTGCAGCCGCGGCCACGCACTGTTCGAACGCGCCGACGGCGATATCGCGGTGGACGAGGTGCTCGCCGCGGACGCCGTGGCGCCCAGCTACCGCCTGCCCGCCGAAGCCCAGGCGCGCCACCAGGAGCTGAACAACAGTGCCAGCGCCTCGGACCGCGAGGGCATGGCGTTCCTGATCCTGACCGGCAACTTCATCGGCTACCTGCCGTCGCACTACGCCGCCGACTGGGTCGCCGCCGGGATGCTGCGGCCCCTGCTGCCGGAGCGTTTCCACTACGCCATCGCGCTGACCATCGTGACCCGCAAGGGACGCCGGCCGAACCTGGTGCTGGAACGGTTCCTGGAGGCGGTGGCGGTGTCGTGAGGGCGCGGATGGAGTGACGCGAGCTTCGGCTGCCCGCCGAACGGCGCCTTTTCTCTACGGCGCGAGGAGGTGGCATGCAGCGACGGGCCGAGCCAACGCGGGAAAGAGGCTCTCACCCCTTCGCATGGCGCCGCTCCCCCATCACCCAGGTCTCCGCCACCGCGCGGTCGTCGCCCAGGGTGTTCAGCACGAACAGGGTATCGGCCAGGCCGCGCGCATGCTCCATGCGCTGGGCGATCATCGGCGTGGCGGCCAGGTCGAGAGCGACGAAGTCGGCCTCGCGGCCGGGCAGGAAGTTACCGACCAGGCCGTCCAGGTCGAGCGCCCTGGCGCCGCCGAGGGTGGCCAGGTAGAGCGCCTGGAACGGATCGAGGCTGGTGCCGCGCAATTGCTGGATCTTGTAGGCGTCGGCGAGGTTGGCCAGCAGCGACAGGCTGGTGCCGCCGCCGACGTCGCTGCCGATGCCGACGCGGATGCCGTATTGCTGGGCGCGGCCAAGGTCGAACAGGCCGGAGCCGATGAACAGGTTGGAACTGGGACAGTGCGCCAGCGCTGCGTTCTTGTGCGCCAGGCAGCGGCATTCGCGTTCGGAGAGATGGATGCCATGGGCGAACACGCTGCGTTCGCCGACCAGGCCGGCGCGATGATAGACGTCCAGGTAGTCCTGCGCCTGGGGAAACAGCTCGCCGACCCAGGCGACTTCCTTGAGGTTCTCCGAAAGATGGGTGTGCAGGTAGACGCCGGGATACTCGTCCAGCAGGCGCGCCGCCGCGGCCAGTTGCTCGGGCGAGGAGGTCGGCGCGAAGCGCGGGGTGACCGCGTATTGCAGGCGCCCGTTGCCGTGCCAGCGCTCGATCAGCGCGCGGCTCTCGGCGTAGCCACTGGCCGCGGTATCGCACAGCGCCGGCGGCGCGTTGCGGTCCATCAGAACCTTGCCGGCGATCATCCGCAGGCGGCGCTTCTGCGCGGCCTGGAAGAATGCCTCGGCGGATACCGCATGGACCGTGCCGAACACCAGCGCGGTAGTGGTGCCGTGGCGCAGCAGTTCGTCGAGGAACAGCTCGGCCTGGGCGGCGGCGTAGCCGGCATCGGCAAAGCGCTGCTCGGCGGGAAAGGTGTGGGTTTCCAGCCAGTCCAGCAGTTGGGTGCCGTAGGAGGCGATCACTCCGAGTTGCGGGTAATGCACATGGCAGTCGACGAAGCCGGGCAGCAGCAGGCGCTGCGGATGTTCCTCCAGCGGCAGGTCGGCGGGCAGTTGCGGCAGCAGGTAGGCTGCGTGATCGAGCGCGCGCACGTGGCCGTGTTCGATCCACAGCAGGCCGTCCTCGAAATACTCCCAGGCCTTGTCGCCGAGCTTCGCCGGGTCGCCGAGGAAATGCAGGATCCGCCCGCGATGGGCTGAACTGCTCATCGCGCTCCCGCCGTGGTCGGAGTGCAGGATAAGTGGGGGGACGAAGTTGCCAGCAGGTACTGCATCGTTCATCTCCTCTGCTGCCGGAACGGCGCTTTCGCCTCTTTAGTCCGGGAAATCGACGGAAATATCCCGTCTTTGGCGCGTGATCTCGCTTCCGCCATTATGCACTGTGCGCATGCTGTGGATAAGTCTGTGTGTAGCGCGTGTGCGGAAAGATTGCACGAGCCATTGCGGAATGTGCCCATCTGGCTTCCGGCAGGCGATCCGCGGAAAGCGTTCCGGCACCTTGAATCCGCCGTGCGAAATGCCCGGTCGGCAACTGGCGCTTCTGTGGGTTTGTCTGTGGAAAAGCTGTTCGCATTCCCCGTTGAAAAAATGCCTTCGGCGGTCGGGGGAAAGGCATTGGACGGAGCCGCAGGATTTCTCCCGGTTGGCGAAAGAGCCAGGGAAAAGGTGCTGTGGAATGCGCCACGACGGTGCATCGCGAAACTGTGGACAGCGGATCCACCCATAGCGCCGCCGAGCATGCTTCCGTCGATCGCCGCGGACTTTACTGGAAAGCCGGAAAGCCCAGTATCCATGGGCATCATGGTGTCTAAAGGGGAAGTCCTGGAGACATTTTCACGGGCATTCCCGTTCCGCGGGTTTCCTGTGGAAAAGCTGTTGGCAAACTATGCCGGAAGCGGGCCGCCGGGGCTGCCCCAGGGATTCGGCCGAGCCATGGCTTGGCCGGGAGAGGTCGTTCTGCCGGGTTCCTCCGAACGGCTGTCGATATCTTGTGGATAAAGCTGTTGGCAAAGTGTTGGAAAAAATGCCTTGCCAGGTCGTGCTCATGACCTGCCGGGTTGGCTGTTTTCTGTCCAGCGCCGATGTTGCGAAAATTGCCGGGACGGTCGGCGCGGGAGGCTTCCCAAGGTCCCGGATGGGCTCCCGACACGCTGTGGATAACTCTGTGAGCAAGGTGGTGATGACTGTTTTGCGACAAATGCTCACGCGGGTGCGCCGCAGGGTTGCCCGCAAATGTGCCGCGGCGTCCCAGGCGTGCCCCGGCTTGGTGCCGCTCGGCGCGGCAGCCTGGCCCGTGGCTCCCGGCGCAAGCCGCGTTCCAGGGCTTTCCTGACCTCCTGGCCAGGTATTTGCACCGGCCGCGGCATCGTCGAGCAACCGACCGGGTCCGCCATGTCCGCACCTTCCTCCTTCGCGCCGCCGCGCCTCGAACTGCGCGGGATCAGCAAGCGCTATCCGGGTTGCCTGGCCAACGACCGCATCGACCTGTGCATCGACGCCGGCGAGATCCACGCCCTGCTCGGTGAGAACGGCGCCGGCAAGAGCACGCTGATGAAGATCATCTACGGCGTGACCCGTCCCGATGCCGGCGAGATCCGCTGGCAGGGCGAGCCGGTGCAGGTGCGCGACCCGGCTCGCGCCCGGGCGCTGGGGATCGGCATGGTGTTCCAGCATTTCTCCCTGTTCGAGACGCTCAGCGTGGCGGAGAACATCGCGCTCGCCCTCGGCGCCGAGGCGGGCAGCCCGCGCCGGTTGGAGGCGCGTATTCGCGAGGTGTCGCAGCGCTACGGCATGCCGCTGGAGCCTCGCCGGCTGGTCCATGGGCTGTCCATCGGCGAGCGCCAGCGGGTGGAAATCGTGCGCTGCCTGATGCAGGACATCCGCCTGCTGATCCTTGACGAGCCGACCTCGGTGCTGACCCCGCGCGAGGCCGAGGATCTCTTCGTCACCCTGCGCCGTCTTGCGGAGGAGGGCTGCAGTGTCCTCTTCATCAGCCACAAGCTGGCCGAGGTCCGTGCGCTCTGCCAGCGCGCCACGGTGCTGCGCGGCGGACGGGTGGCCGGACAGTGCGTGCCGGCGCAATGTTCCGATCTCGAGCTGGCGCGGCTGATGGTGGGCGACGCCGAGGGCCTGGCGGCGGAGTATCCGAAGGTCACCGGCGGCGCGCCTTTCCTCCAGGTGCGCGACCTGCACTGGCGCAACCCGGACCCCTTCGGCGTGTCCTTCGCCGGCCTCGACCTGGAGGTGCGCAGCGGCGAGATCCTCGGTATCGCCGGGGTCGCCGGCAACGGCCAGGACGAGTTGCTTGCCCTGCTCAGCGGCGAAGTGCGCCTGCCGCGCGCCCAGGCCGAGCGCATCCGCCTCGGCGGCTGCGCCGGCGCGCACCTGGCGCCGGATGCGCGGCGCCGCGCCGGCCAGGCCTTCGTGCCCGCCGAGCGGCTGGGGCACGGCGCGGTGCCGGAGATGAGCCTGGCGGACAATGCGCTGCTCACCGCCTTCCAGCAGGGCCTGGTGAGGCGCGGGTTGGTCCGGCGGCGCAAGGTGCTGGCGCTGGCCGAGGAGATCATCCGCCGTTTCGCCGTGAAGGCCCCGGGTGCCGGGGCGCCGGCACGCAGCCTTTCCGGCGGCAACCTGCAGAAGTTCATCCTCGGCCGCGAGATCCTCCAGGCCCCGCGCCTGCTGGTGGCGGCGCATCCCACCTGGGGCGTGGACGTCGGCGCGGCGGCGCTGATCCACCGCGCGCTGATCGCCTTGCGCGATACCGGTACGGCGATCCTGGTGGTCTCCGAGGACCTCGACGAGCTGTTCCTGCTCAGCGACCGCATCGCCGCGCTGTGTTCGGGTCGGCTGTGCCCGGCGGTCGCCACCGCGAGCGCTTCGCCGCAGCAGGTCGGCGGCTGGATGGCCGGTCAATTCGAGGCGCCGGCGGCGGTCGCCGGCGCCGTTGCCCAAGGGAGCCTGTGATGCTGTTGTCCCTGGAACCGCGCGGCCGGCAGTCGCGCTGGATGCTGCTGGCCTCTCCGCTGCTGGCGGGGTTGCTGACCCTGGTCTGCGGCGCGCTGCTGTTCGCCTGTCTCGGCCACGATCCCTGGCAGACCCTGCATACCGTGCTGGTACAGCCGCTCAGCGACCTCTATGGGCTCGGCGAGCTGCTGGTCAAGGCCATGCCGATCCTGCTCTGTGCCCTCGGCCTGGCACTGGCCTACCAGGCGCGCGTGTGGAACATCGGCGCGGAGGGCCAGTTGCTGGTCGGCGCCCTGGCCGGCAGCGCGGTGGCGATCCAGTTGCTCGACTGGCAGAGCCGCTGGGCGCTGGCCTGGGTGCTGCTCGCCGGCACCGCTGCCGGGGCGCTCTGGGCCGGGTTCGCCGCCTGGCTGCGAACGCGCTTCAACGCCAACGAGATCCTGACCACCATCATGCTCAACTACATCGCGCTGAACCTGCTGCTGTACGGCGTGCACGGGCCGTTGAAGGACCCGGATGGCTTCAACTTCCCGCAGTCGGCGCTGTTCGGCGAGGCCAGCCGCCTGCCGGTGCTGTTCGAGGACAGCCGGGTGCACCTTGGCGCATTGTTCGGCCTGCTGGCGCTGGCGGCGGTCTGGGTGCTGGCGCAGCGCAGCTTCCTCGGTTTCCAGGTCCGCGTGCTCGGCCTCGACCGCCGCGCCGCCGGTTTCGTCGGTTTCCGCGAGAAGCGCCTGGTCTGGTTCGTGCTGCTGTTCTCCGGCGCGCTGGCAGGCCTGGCCGGCGTCTGCGAGGTCGCCGGGCCGATCGGCCAACTGGTGCCGCAGGTCTCGCCGGGCTACGGCTATGCGGCGATCACCGTGGCCTTCCTCGGCCGTCTCAATCCCTTCGGCATCCTCTGCGCCAGCCTGCTGATGGCGTTGCTCTACCTCGGCGGCGAGGCCGCGCAGATGAGCCTCAACCTGCCGTTGGCGCTGACCGGGCTGTTCCAGGGGATGATGCTGTTCTTCCTCCTCGCCTGCGACGTGCTGATCCTCTACCGCCCACGTTTGCACGGACGCTGGCGCAAGCGCCCGGCGCTGCGCGACGCCCTGGCCTGAGCCGAACCGCCGAGGAACCACGATGGATATCGATCTGCTCGACAACCTGCTGTTCGCCATGGTCCGCACCGGTACTCCGCTGCTGCTGGTGGCGCTGGGCGAACTGGTCTGCGAGAGAAGCGGAGTGCTCAACCTGGGCCAGGAGGGGATGATGCTGTTCGGCGCGGTGATCGGCTTCATGGTCGCCTTCTCCAGCGGCAGCCTGTGGCTCGGCGTGCTCCTCGCGGTGCTCGCCGGCATGCTGCTGGCGGCGCTGTTCGCCGGGGTCGCCCTGTACCTGAACGCCAACCAGGTGGCCTGCGGCCTGGCGCTGACCATCTTCGGCGTCGGCCTGTCGTCGTTCGTCGGCGCCGCCTGGGTCGGCAAGCCGCTGCAAGGGTTCGCCCCGCTGGCGCTGCCGGTGCTGGGCGAGTTGCCGCTGCTCGGGCGCATGCTGTTCGCCCAGGACGCGCTGGTCTACCTGAGCCTGGCGCTGTTCGCCGCGGTCGCCTGGATGCTCCTGCGCAGCCGCGCCGGGCTGGTTCTCCAGGCGGTCGGCGAGAACCCCGACGCGGCCAGCGCGATGGGCCTACCGGTGCTGCGCGTGCGCACCCTGGCGGTGCTCTTCGGCGGCGCCATGGCCGGCCTGGCCGGTGCCTACCTGTCGCTGGCCTACACGCCGATGTGGGCGGAGAACATGACCGCCGGACGTGGCTGGATCGCCCTGGCGCTGGTGGTCTTCGCCAGTTGGCGGGTGTTCCGCGTGCTGCTCGGTGCCTGGTTGTTCGGCCTGGCCAGCATCCTGCACCTGGTGGCCCAGGGGATCGGGCTGTCGATTCCGGCCAACCTGCTGGCGATGCTGCCCTATGCGGCGACCATCCTGGTGCTGGTCCTGCTCTCCCGCGATGCCCTGCGCACCCGGCTGTATGCCCCGGTTTCCCTGGGCCAGCCGTGGAAGGCCGGGCACTGACGAGGGCAGGTTCTTCGATTAGTTGTTTTAACTATTTATATATTCTTCGATAGATTTAGATAATTTCACTGATGGCCTAAATCAATGGGGCATTTTTGCCGAACCCCGTTAAGATTCTCCCAGTCGATTTGAAACACCCCATTCAACTGAGAGAGGAACGACTGATGTCCCTGATCAACACTCAAGTCCAACCGTTCAAGGTCAACGCTTTCCACAACGGCAAGTTCATCGAGGTGACCGAGGAATCCCTGAAGGGCAAGTGGTCGGTCCTGATCTTCATGCCGGCTGCCTTCACCTTCAACTGCCCGACCGAGATCGAAGACGCCGCCAACAACTACGGCGAGTTCCAGAAAGCCGGTGCCGAGGTCTACATCGTGACCACCGACACCCACTTCTCGCACAAGGTCTGGCACGAAACCTCCCCGGCCGTCGGCAAGGCCCAGTTCCCGCTGATCGGCGACCCGACCCACCAGCTGACCAACGCCTTCGGCGTGCACATCCCGGAAGAAGGCCTGGCCCTGCGCGGTACCTTCGTGATCAACCCGGAAGGCGTGATCAAGACCGTCGAGATCCACTCCAACGAGATCGCTCGTGACGTCGGCGAGACCGTACGCAAGCTGAAGGCCGCCCAGTACACCGCCGCTCACCCGGGCGAAGTCTGCCCGGCCAAGTGGAAGGAAGGCGAGAAGACCCTCGCTCCGTCCCTGGACCTGGTCGGCAAGATCTAAGACCGCGCCGGCGGCATTCGCCGCCAGCCTCTCCGGCGGACGATCCCTCGCGGATCGTCCACCCTTCACCCAGCCAACGCGCCGTGCAGGGCGGATGTCCCATCCGCCGGGGATACGTTTGCCCGAATTTCGAGGAGCTGAACCATGTTGGACGCCAATCTTAAAACCCAGTTGAAGGCCTACCTGGAAAAGGTCAGCCAGCCGTTCGAGATCGTCGCGTCCCTCGATGACAGCGACAAATCCCGCGAGCTGCTGGGCCTGCTGCAAGACATCGTCGGCCTGACCGACAAGATCACCCTGAAGACCGACGGCAGCGATGCGCGCAAACCGTCGTTCTCGCTGAACCGCCCCGGTGCGGACATCGGCCTGCGCTTCGCCGGTATCCCCATGGGCCACGAATTCACCTCGCTGGTGCTGGCCTTGCTGCAGGTAGGCGGCCACCCCTCCAAGCTCGACGCGGACGTGATCGAGCAGGTCAAGGGCATCGAGGGCACCTTCGAGTTCGAAACCTACTTCTCGCTGTCCTGCCAGAACTGCCCGGACGTGGTCCAGGCGCTGAACCTGATGGCCGTGCTCAACCCGAACATCCGTCACGTCGCCATCGACGGCGCGCTGTTCCAGGATGAGGTCGAGACGCGCCAGATCATGTCGGTGCCGAGCATCTACCTCAACGGCGAAGTCTTCGGCCAGGGCCGCATGGGCGTGGAAGAGATCCTCGCCAAGATCGACACCGGCGCCGCCGCCCGCGACGCCGAGAAGCTGACCGCCCGCGACGCCTTCGACGTACTGGTGGTCGGCGGTGGTCCGGCCGGCGCCGCGGCGGCGATCTACGCCGCGCGCAAGGGCATTCGCACCGGCGTCGCCGCCGAGCGCTTCGGCGGCCAGGTGCTGGACACCATGGCCATCGAGAACTTCATCTCGGTGCAGGAGACCGAAGGGCCGAAGCTGGCGCGGGCGCTGGAAGAGCACGTGCGTCACTACGAGGTCGACATCATGAACCTGCAGCGCGCCAGCAAGCTGGTTCCGGCGAAGAACACCGGCGAGTTGCACGAGGTGCAGTTCGAGAGCGGCGGCAGCCTCAAGGCCAAGACCCTGATCCTCGCCACCGGCGCTCGCTGGCGCGAAATGGGCGTGCCCGGCGAGCAGGAGTACAAGGCCAAGGGCGTGTGCTTCTGCCCGCACTGCGACGGCCCGCTGTTCAAGGGCAAGCGCGTGGCGGTGATCGGCGGCGGCAACTCTGGCGTCGAGGCGGCCATCGACCTGGCCGGCATCGTCGCCCATGTGACCCTGCTGGAATTCGACAGCAAGTTGCGCGCCGATGCCGTGCTGCAACGCAAGCTCTACAGCCTGCCGAACGTCGAGGTGATCACCAGTGCCCTGACCAGCGAAGTGAAGGGCGACGGCCAGAAGGTCACCGGCCTGGTGTACAAGGACCGCAACTCCGAGGAGTTCAAGTCGATCGAGCTGGAAGGCATCTTCGTGCAGATCGGCCTGCTGCCCAACACCGAGTGGCTCAAGGGCAGCGTCGAGCTGTCGCCGCGTGGCGAGATCATCGTCGACGCCCGTGGCGAGACCTCGCTGCCCGGCATCTTCGCCGCCGGCGACGTGACCACGGTGCCGTACAAGCAGATCGTGATCGCCGTGGGCGAGGGCGCCAAGGCTTCGCTGAGCGCCTTCGACCACCTGATCCGGACCTCCGCGCCGGAGTGACCCGGCCAGCGACCGTCGAACCAGGGACGCCCGGAGCGCGAAAGCGCCCCGGGCGTTTTCGTTGGCGCGACCGCCCGCCTCAGGCCGGGATATCCAGGTTCGCGTGGCCCGGCGCGGCGGCCGCCTCGGCGTAGACCTTCTCGTCCTCCTCGATCACCCGCGAGGCCGGCCCCACCAGCAACGGGTCGGGCTCATGGGCGATGCGCCGGTCCTTGTCCGGGTAGTCCAGCGCGTGCAGGAAGTGGCGGATGCAGTTGAGTCGTGCGCGCTTCTTGTCGTCGGACTTGATGACCGTCCACGGCGCGTCGGCGGTGTCGGTATGGAAGAACATCGCCTGCTTGGCGGCGGTGTAGTCGTCCCATTTGTCCAGAGACTTGATGTCGATGGGCGACAGCTTCCAGTGCTTGAGCGGATCGTCGCGGCGCGAGATGAAGCGCCGCAGTTGCTCCTCGCGGCTCACCGAGAACCAGTACTTGAACAGCAGGATGCCGCTGTTGCTCAGCATGCGCTCCAGCTCGGGGGCCTGGCGCATGAACTCCAGGTATTGCAGTGGCGAACAGAAGCCCATGACCCGCTCGACGCCGGCGCGGTTGTACCAGGAGCGGTCGAAGAAGACCATCTCGCCGGCGGTGGGCAGGTGCTGGATGTAGCGCTGGAAATACCACTGGCCCTGCTCCTGGGAGGAGGGTTTCTCCAGGGCTACGATCCGCGCGCCGCGCGGGTTCAGGTGCTCCATGAAGCGCTTGATGGTACCGCCCTTGCCGGCGGCGTCGCGGCCTTCGAACAGGACCACCACGCGCTGGCCGGTCTCCTTCACCCAGCTCTGCACCTTGAGCAGTTCGATCTGCAGGTCGTGCTTGGCTTTCTCGTACTCGTTACGGCGCATCCGCGTGTGATAGGGATAGTTCGCCGGCAGGCTCGCCGAGGTGCTGTCCTCGCTGCTGCCGTGGGGCGCGCTGGCGACCTGCAGGGCCACCGGCTTCTGGCTGATCGCCTGGATCTCCTCGCGGGCTTTCTGCGCCGGGCTGGCCACCCGCGGGCGGCGGGTCGCCGGCTTGCGTGGGGCGCGGCGGGCGGCTGGCCGGGCCGGCTTGGCCGGCTGCGCGGCGGGTTGCTCGGGGGAGGGGGGAGTGACAGTGGGTTCTTCGCTCATGCGGGGCTCCTTCCGTTCTACGTTTTCAGCTATGCAGTCCCCCACTCTATGCCCCTGCCGGAGGTCGTCCGTTGACCCCCATCAAACCGCGCCCGGCTGCCGCCGGGAGGAAAGCCTTACACCTCTCCGACAATCCCTTGTAGGATATCGCCACGCGCGCGGCGTCCCGTCGCCCCGCGGACCTGGATCAGCAGACAGGGTGAACACTGAGCTGGCTCTCATCAACCGAGGGCCGGCAGCGTTCGCGCCGGCCCGCCGATCCGACGAAGGTCCGCACATGTCCCGCACCTGGATTCGCAACCCCCTCGCCATCTTCACCGCCAACGGTCTCGATGCCGCCGGCGGCCTGGTCGTCGAAGACGGCCGCATCGTCGAGCTGCTCGGCGCCGGCCAGCAGCCCGCGCAGCCCTGCGCCAGCCAGTTCGACGCCAGCCGGCACGTGGTCTTGCCGGGACTCATCAACACCCATCACCACTTCTACCAGACCCTTACCCGCGCCTGGGCGCCGGTGGTCAACCAGCCGCTGTTCCCCTGGCTGAAGACCCTCTATCCGGTCTGGGCGCGGCTGACCCCGGAGAAGCTCGAACTGGCCACCAAGGTGGCGCTGGCCGAGCTGCTGCTGTCCGGCTGCACCACTGCCGCCGACCACCACTACCTGTTCCCCGGCGGCCTCGAACAGGCCATCGACGTGCAGGCCGGGGTGGTCGAGGAACTGGGCATGCGCGCCATGCTCACCCGCGGCTCGATGAGCCTCGGCGAGAAGGACGGCGGCTTGCCGCCGCAGCAGACGGTGCAGGAAGCCGAGACCATCCTCGCCGACAGCGAGCGACTGATCGCTCGCTACCACCAGCGCGGCGAAGGCGCCCGGGTGCAGATCGCCCTGGCGCCCTGCTCGCCGTTCTCGGTGACTCCGGAGATCATGCGCGCCAGCGCCGAACTGGCGGCGCTCCACGACGTACGCCTGCACACCCACCTGGCGGAGACCCTCGACGAGGAAGACTTCTGCCTGCAGCGCTTCGGCCTGCGCACCGTGGACTACCTGGACAGCGTCGGCTGGCTCGGCCCGCGCACCTGGCTGGCCCACGGCATCCACTTCAACGCCGAGGAGATCCGTCGTCTCGGCGAGGCCGGCACCGGTATCTGCCACTGCCCGAGTTCGAACATGCGCCTGGCCTCGGGCATCTGCCCGACCGTGGAGCTGGAGGCGGCCGGCGCGCCGATCGGCCTGGGGGTCGATGGCTCGGCTTCCAACGACGCCTCGAACATGATCCTCGAGGCGCGCCAGGCACTCTACCTGCAACGCCTGCGCTACGGCGCCGAGCGGATCACCCCGGAACTCGCCTTGGGCTGGGCCACCCGTGGCTCGGCACGCCTGCTCGGACGCAGCGACATCGGCGAGCTGGCCCCCGGCAAGCAGGCCGACCTGGCCTTGTTCAAGCTCGACGAGCTGCGCTTCTCGGGGAGCCACGACCCGCTCTCGGCGCTGCTGCTGTGCGCTGCCGACCGTGCCGACCGGGTAATGATCGGCGGCGCCTGGCGAGTGGTCGACGGTGCCGTGGAAGGGCTCGACCTGGCCGCCCTGATCGCCCGCCACCGCGAGGCGGCGAGCGCCCTGATCGCCGGGTGAGGCGGGCGCCGACGGAGGAAGCGCCAGGCTTCCTCTGTCGGTTCGCATAGGTCGGCGCCTGGCCTGCAACCGGCTAGACTTCGGCATCCCCCACCAGGAGCCGACCATGTCCCGCGCCGCCCGCCCCCGCAATCGCTTTTGCAGCCTTCTGCTAGGACTCTCCCTGCTGATGCCCGCCAGCCTTCCTCTGTCCGCTGCCGAAACGGCGGCGGCGCAATCGCCGCGGACCCTGATCATCGACACCGACCCGGGCGCCGACGACGTGATCGCCCTGCTGTTCGCCATGGCCTCGCCGAAGGAGCTGAAGATCCAGGCGCTGACCACCGTCGCCGGCAACGTGCCGCTGGAAAAGACCGCGCGCAACGCCCGGCTGGCCCGCGAGTGGGGCAAGCGCCCGGATATCCCGGTCTACGCCGGCGCCCCGCGGCCGCTGCTGCGCACGCCGATCTACGCCGCCGACGTACACGGCAGCGAAGGCATCACCGGCGTCGAGGTGCATGAGCCGAAGCAGCCGCTGGCCGAAGGCAACGCGGTGGACTACCTGATCCGTACCCTGCGCGCGGCGCCGGAGAAGAGCGTGACCCTGGCCATGCTCGGCCCGGAGACCAACCTCGCGCTGGCCCTGACCCAGGCCCCGGACATCGTCAAGGGCATCCGCGAGATCGTGATCATGGGCGGCGCCCACTTCAACGGCGGCAACATCACCCCGGCCGCCGAATTCAATATCTTCGCCGACCCCCACGCGGCGGAAATCGTGCTCAAGAGCGGGGCGCCGATCACCATGCTGCCGCTCGACGTGACCCACAAGATCCTCACCAGCCCCGAGCGCATCGCCAAGCTGCGCAACCTCGGCAACCGAGCCGGCAAGACCGTCGCCGATATCCTCGACGCCTACGTCCAGTACGACATCAAGTACTACGGCCTGAAGGGCGGCCCGGTGCACGACGCCACGGTGGTCGCCTACCTGCTCAAGCCCTCGCTGTTCAAGGGCAAGCGGATCAACGTGCAGGTCGACAGCCGCGAGGGCATCACCTTCGGCCAGACCGTGGCCGACTGGTACGGCGGCCTCAAGCAGCCGGCCAACGTCGAGTGGATCAACGAGGGCGATGCCCAGGGGTTCTTCGACCTGCTCACCGAGCGTATCGCCCGCCTGCCCTGAGCGGGCTTCCCGCGGCGCCCGGCGTGGGCGCCGTGCTCAGAACGCGTAGCCGACGTTGAAGTAGTGGCCGATCCCGCTGGAGTCGGTGCGGCGTCCGTCCAGTTGCTCGCCGTCGCGCCACTGGGTCATGTTGCGGTAGACCTTGGCGCCGTAGCCGAACTTCCAGTGTTCGGTGTGATACCAGAGCCCGAGGTAGGCCTGGAAGCCGTTATCGGTACGGTATTCGCGCTCGAAGGCATCGTCCTTGTCGGGCAGCTTCGAGCCGAACTCGTAGTCGAAGAAGCCCTGGAAGGCGATGAAGCGCTTGCCGCCGAACTGCGCCAGCGGCTTGAACCAGTTCATGTGGGCGACGTAGCCGTCCCAGGCGTTCTCGTTGGACGCGCCGTAGTTCTTGTCGATGTAGCGCGCGTAGAGATTGAGCCCCACCGTACCCAGCCAGGGCAGCTCGGTGTTGGTGCCGATGCCCGACCACAGCACGTTCAGCCCCGGTCCCTGGCGCGCGTCGGCGTAGTAGTAGTCGAAGGCGACGAACCATTCGCGGATCGGGCCGATGGAGAAGTCGCGGCCGAGCAGGCGGTCGATGGAGAGACGCGGCTCGATGTCGACGAACCAGTTCTCGCCGTCGGGTACGTCCGAGCTGGCGTCGTCGAAGAGGTTCTTGTAGTCGATGTAGCCGTACAGGTCGAGCACCCCCTTGCGGCCGCCGAACTCCCATTCCAGGTAGCTGTCGTCGGTCAGGTAGGGGCCGCCGCGCTGGTTGAACGCGCGGTAGACGTGCAGGTTGTTCCAGAGCCCTTCGCGGGCGGCGTTCTCGTCGTTGTTTTCGGCGCCGAAGGCGGCGGCCGCGCACAGCGGGGCGGCACAGCACAGCAGGGCTTTGCGCATGGGAAGTCCTTGCCTGGAGTGGGACGGGTCGGACTCAGCCGCGGGATTGCCCGGCGAGTTGCCGGAGAGCCTGCTCGGCGTCGCCGACGACGATCCTGCCGGGCACCGCCAGCATCAGGTTGAGCGGCAGGCCGAACTCTTCCAGGGCCATGCCGTCGCGGTCGCGGGTCGGATCCTCGCCGACCAGCTCCGGGGCGTGCCGGCGGATCCGCTCGGCGTAGCTGCCGGCGTCGTCGACGTAGCCATAGACCGGCTTGCCGAGAGCGGTGGCGTAGCCGACCTCGAAGGCGGTGCCGCTGTCCGGCTCGGCGCCGCGGAAGAAGTTCAGGTTGGCCAGCACCGCGTCGGCGCGTTCGATCAGGCCGATGTTGGCGCGGTAGATCCAGGCCGCCTGTTCGCGCGGCTCGGCGAGCTGTTTCGGCAGCGCGTTGTCCAGCGGGTAGAGGCCTTCGAAGCCGTAGCGTGCGCACAGTGCCTTGAGCGCTTCGCCGTGGGCGACGGCGTCGGCGCGGAACACGTCGGGACCGGCCAGATAGAGTTTCCGCGGTCTGGCCGCGGCGCGTACGCCCGGCAGGCTGCCGAGCAGGGCGCCGGCGGGCAGCAGCAGGGCCGCCAGGCGCAAGAAGGTACGACGGCTGCTGGAACCGTTGGATCGGCTCATCGGATGCTCCCCCCAGGATGCCGGACGCCCCGCGCGGGGGCCGTTGTTGTCCGGGGATTATGGGCAGCAAGCGACATGCCAGGCGGCGCCTACCTGTCAGCAGATAGGCGGCGGCTCGCGTGCTTCTTCCGGCGCTCGGCGCGGGCGCTTCAGGCGTTCCCGCCGAGTTCCTCGGCGAGGCGTCGCAGGGCCTCGCGCGGGCCGCCGGCGACCAGCCGCGAAGGCACCGCCAGCATCAGGTTCAATGGCAGGCCGAAACCCTCCAGTTGCCAACCGTCGCGGTCCTCGCCGGGGTGCTCGCCGAGCCATTCCGGCGCCAGCCGGGCGAGGCGCTCGGCGTAGGCGCCGGCATCGCTGAGGTAGGCATATACCGGCTTGCCCAGGGCCAGGGCGTAACCCACTTCGAAGGCGGTGCCGCTGTCCGGCTCGCTGCCGCGGAACGGTTCGAGGTTGGCCAGCACGCAGTCGGCGCGCTCGATCAGGCCGACATTGGCGCGGTAGATCCAGGCGGCCTGTGCGGCTGGCTCGCGGATGTCGGCGGGCAGGGCGTGGTCGAGCGGGTAGAGGCCGAGGAAACCGAACTCGGCGCAGAGCGCCTTGAGGGTTTCGCCATGGGCTTCGGCGTCGGGGCGGAAGACGTCCGGCCCGGCCAGGTAGATCGCGGTCATCGCGTGCGTGCCTTGTTACGGAAAGCCAGCGCCCATGGTAGCGCCATCGTGGCGGCGCCGGCATGCACCAAGCGATGGCGCGCTGCACCGTCCTGCAGCCGCGCCGGCATGGCGCGGCACGCAGAAGCGCGGGCTTGAGCGGAGTTGTCCGGGTGGTCAGGTAATTGCATCGGCGGGCGGGCTGAACGCGAAGCCACGCCCGATGGCCAACCCTGCACTCACCGGAGCACGCCCATCCATGAAACACCGTCGCACGCAATCCCGCATGTCCGTCCTGCGCCGCCTTGCCGTCGTCCTCGGCCTCGGCGCCTGCGCTCTCGCCGCCGAGGCCGCCGAACCGCTGAAGATCGGCTTCGTCTATGTCGGCCCGGTCGGCGACCACGGCTGGACCTACCAGCACGAGCTGGGCCGCCGCGAACTGGTGGAGCACTTCGGCGACAAGGTGAAGACCAGCTTCGTCGAGAACGTCGCCGAGGGCGCCGACGCCGAGCGGGTCATCCGCAACCTGGCGAAAGACGGCTACGGCCTGGTCTTCACCACCTCCTTCGGCTACATGAACCCCACCGCCAAGGTGGCCCGGCAGTTTCCCAAGGTGACCTTCGAGCACGCCACCGGCTACAAGCGTGACAGGAACCTCGGCACCTACCTGTCGCGCTCCTACGAGGGACGCTACGTCGGCGGCTTCCTCGCGGCGAAGATGACCCGCAGCCACAAGATCGGCTACATCGCCTCGTTTCCGATTCCCGAGGTGATCCGCGACATCAACGCGATCCAGCTGGCGCTGGACAAATACGACCCGCAGGCCGAACTCAAGGTGATGTGGGTGAGCACCTGGTTCGATCCGGGCAAGGAGGCCGACGCGGCCAACGCGCTGATCGACCAGGGCGTCGACGTGGTGTTCCAGCACACCGATAGCCCGGCGCCGATCCAGGCCGCCGAGCGTCGCGGGGTGTACGCCGTGGGCTACGCCTCGGACATGCAGCACTTCGGTCCGAAGACCGTGCTCACCTCGATCGTCAACGACTGGGGCCCGCACTATATCCGCTCGGCCCAGGCGGTGATGGACGGCACCTGGAAATCCGAGGACTTCTGGGGCGGCTTGGCCGAGAGTACGGTGGTCCTGCCGCTGAACCAGGAGGTGCTGCCGGCGCCGGTGCGGGAAGAGGCGGGCAGGCTGATCGAGTCGATCCGCAGCGGAGCCTTCCACCCCTTCACCGGGCCGATCCGCGACCAGTCCGGCAAGGAGCGTTTCGCCGCCGGCGTCAGCGCGACCAATGCCGACCTGGCGTCGATGAACTATTACGTGGAAGGCATCAAGGCCGACCTGCCGAAGTGAGCCCTGGCCTTGTATGGAAAAAGTCGCCGAGCGCAGGCACTTTCCGTACAGGGCCCATCGAGGAGAGCGCGATTGGACCGTCTACCCATCATCGACATCGCCCCGCTCTACGGCGCCGACCGTGGCGCCTGGAACGACGTGGCGCGGCGGATCGACCAGGCCTGCCGCGAGTGGGGCTTCTTCTACATCGCCGGACACCCGTTGCCGGCCGCGCGCTTCGAAGCCCTGTTGGCGGCGGCGCGGGAGTTCTTCGCGCTGCCCGTCGAAGAGAAGCTGAAGATCGATATCACCCGTAGCCGCAACCATCGCGGCTATGGCGCGATCGCCACCGAGCAGCTCGACCCGGCGTTGCCCAGCGACTTCAAGGAGACCTTCGACATGGCCCTGCACCTGCCGGCGGAGCATCCCGACGTGCGCGCCGGCAAGTCCTTCTACGGGCCCAACCGACACCCCGACCTGCCCGGTTGGGAGGCCCTGCTGGAAGGACACTATGCCGACATGCTGGCGCTGGCCCGTACCGTGCTGCGCGCCCTGGCCATCGCCCTGGGGATCGAGGAGGACTTCTTCGACCGCCGCTTCGAGCAGCCGGTCAGCGTATTCCGCCTGATCCACTATCCGCCGGCCGCCGCCCGGCAGAGCGCCGACCAGCCCGGCGCCGGCGCGCACACCGACTACGGCTGCGTGACCCTGCTCTACCAGGACGCCGCCGGTGGCCTGCAAGTGCAGAACCGCCAGGGCGAATGGATCGACGCGCCGCCCATCGACGGCACCTTCGTGGTCAACATCGGCGACATGATGGCGCGCTGGAGCAACGACCGTTACCGCTCGACCCCGCACCGGGTGATCAGCCCGCGCGGGGTGCATCGCTACTCCATGCCGTTCTTCGCCGAACCGCACATGGACACCGAGATCCGCTGCCTGCCGGGCTGCTTCGACGCGGACAACCCGCCGAAGTATCCGCCGACCACCTGTGGCGAGTGGCTGACCTCGCGCTTCGCGCAGACCTATGCCTATCGGCGCGGCGAAACGGCCTGAGCCGCCCGTCGCGCGCGGGAGCGGCTCGCGGGTTTCCCTCGGGCCTGACTCCCGGGACAGGTTAAACTTGCCGGCAAAGACCAGCCTGATCGAGAACCCACCCCATGTACGAATGGCTCAACGCCTTGCCCAAGGCCGAACTGCACCTGCACCTGGAAGGTACCCTGGAGCCGGAGCTGCTGTTCGCCCTCGCCGAGCGCAACCGCATCGCCCTGCCCTGGAACGACGTCGAGACCCTGCGCAAGGCCTACGCCTTCAACAACCTGCAGGAATTCCTCGACCTCTACTACGCCGGCGCCGACGTGCTGCGCACCGAGCAGGACTTCTACGACCTGACCTGGGCCTACCTGCAGAAGTGCAAGGCGCAGAACGTCGTCCACGTCGAGCCGTTCTTCGACCCGCAGACCCACACCGATCGCGGCATTCCCTTCGAGGTGGTGCTCGCCGGCATCCGCGCCGCGCTGCAGGACGGCGAGAAGCTGCTGGGCATCCGCCATGGGCTGATCCTCAGCTTCCTCCGCCACCTCAGCGAGGAACAGGCGCAGAAAACCCTCGACCAGGCGCTGCCGTTCCGCGACGCCTTCATCGCCGTCGGCCTCGACAGCTCGGAAGTCGGGCATCCGCCGAGCAAGTTCCAGCGGGTCTTCGACCGCGCCCGCAGCGAAGGCTTCCTCACCGTCGCCCATGCCGGCGAAGAGGGGCCGCCCGAGTACATCTGGGAAGCCCTCGACCTGCTCAAGGTCGAGCGCATCGACCACGGCGTGCGCGCCTTCGAGGACGAGCGGCTGATGCGGCGGCTGATCGACGAACAGATCCCGCTGACCGTCTGCCCGCTGTCCAACACCAAGCTCTGCGTGTTCGACGACATGAGCCAGCACACCATCCTCGACATGCTCGAACGCGGCGTGAAGGTGACGGTGAACTCCGATGACCCGGCCTACTTCGGCGGCTATGTCACCGAGAACTTCCATGCCTTGCAGCAGAGCCTGGGAATGACCGAGGAGCAGGCCAGGCGCCTGGCGCAGAACAGCCTGGATGCGCGCCTGGTGAAGTGAGGGGCGGCGCGCCGGGCAACCCGGCGCGCGACCCGCAAGGCGTTTCGTCGTCGCCGGCTTCTCGGTATTGATGATAAGAATTATCATTTGCGGGCTGCTCAGCATTCCCATGGCGCCGCCCCGGCGCCGGCTTTCGTGCAGCCGTCCCTCACCGATGCCCGACCGCGACCTACCCTCCGGCCCGCGCCCGGATGCCTTGCCGGCAGACGGCGAGGCGGCGCGCCGCGCGGATCTGCTCAAGGCCTTCCTGGCCCAGCGCCAGCGCATGGAAAGCCTGGTCAGCCGCTGGGTCGGCTGCCGGGCGACCGCCGCCGACCTGGTCCAGGAACTGTTCCTGCGCTTCTGGCGGCGCCCGGCCGCCCCGGTGGAGGAGCTTGGCAGCTACCTCCTGCGCAGCGCGCGCAACCTGGCCATCGATCACTTGCGTGGCGAAGGATCGCGGCAGCGGCAACTGGACGACTGGCTGCCGGAGCAGCGCCAGGGCGAGCCGGTCGGTCCCGAGCAGGCGCTCGAGGCCGGCGACCAGTGGCGCCGGGTCGAGGCCGCCTTGCGCGGCCTGCCCGAGCGGACCCGGCGGATTTTCCTGCTCAATCGCATCCACGGCCGCACCTACGCGGAGATCGCCCAGGCCATGCAGCTTTCCCAAAGCGCCGTGGAAAAACATATGATGCGCGCCCTCGACGCCTGCAAGGCGAGCCTGGCCGGCCCGGCCGGCGAGCAGGCAAGGAGCGCCCAGCCATGACCCGACCCGATAGCGACGCCGCGCCCTACGATCCCGTCCTCGAGCAGACCGCCCAGGCCTGGCTGGTGCGCCTGCGCGGTACGCCGGATGCGGCGACCCGGCGGGCCTTCGAGGACTGGCTGGCGCAGCGGCCGGCGCATGCCGAGGCCTATGCCCGCGCCGAGGCGCTCTGGCGCCTGACGGAAATACCGGCGAGCCGCCTGGCCATCGAAGAGGCCGATGCCCTGGAAGCCTACCTGCGGCCGCGCCGAGCGTCGCGCAACCCGCGGCGCTGGGCCTACCCGCTGGCCAGCGTCGCCTGCCTGCTGGCGATGCTCTGGCTGGGCGGCTGGTGGCAGCCCGGCGACTGGCTGCAGGACTGGCGTGCCGACTATGTCGCCGCGCCGGGACAGGTCGCCGAATGGAAGCTGGCCGATGGCTCCTACCTGAGCCTGGACGCCGGCAGCGCGGTGCGCGTGCGTATCGACGGCGGCCAGCGGCGGGTCGAACTGCTGCGCGGCGCCGCCGCGTTGCGGGTGAAGCGCGACACGCTGCCATTCGTGGTCGAGGCCGGCGAAGGCCGGGCGCGGGTACTGGGCACCGAGTTCGAGGTCCGTCGCGGCGCCGGGGAGACCCGCGTCACCGTGCTGCAAGGGCGGGTCGCGGTGAGCGCCGGCACGGGCGCGGGCGCCGCCGAGGAAGTGCTGGGCGCCGGCCAGCAGGTCGGCTTCGCCGACGGCAGGCTGGGCCGGACCGTGGCCATCGACGCCGCCGCCGCGCTGGCCTGGCGCCAGGGCTGGCTGAGCTTCTACCGGCGGCCGCTGGCGGAAGTGCTCGACGAACTCGCTCGCTACTACCCCGGACGCATTCTCCTGCTCGACGACGCGCTCGGCCGCCAGCCGGTCAGCGGCAGCTTCCGCAGCGACGATCCCGAAGCCGCGCTGAAGTCGCTGCAGGCGGTGCTCGGCTATCGCCAGCAGATCCTGTTCGGACGCCTGGTGGTGATTCGCTGACGGCGGCCCCGCTCCGTTTGGCCGCAGGAATCTTTCCCGGCGAAGAATTTTTTTGCGCTGGGGGGTGAGGTAAATCCGGCGCCGCTTCGTGTAGTGCTCATGACCGCGATTGATTCGCATTAGAAAAGCGACCGACACGAGCAACCCATGACCCCCTTCCCGCGCTTCGCCCTGCGTACTCTCCCCGCCCTGTTCCTCAGCCTCGGCTGTCTCGCCGCCACCGTGCAGGCCGCCGAGGCGGTTCGCTACCGCTTCAGCCAGGCTGCCGCGCCGCTGGCACAGGCGCTCAACGCGTTCAGCCGGGCCAGCGGGCAGACGCTGCTCTACACCGCCGAGCTGCCGCCGCAGGCGACCGCCCCGGCATTGCACGGTTCGCTGGACGCGGAGGAGGCGCTGCAACGCCTGCTGCAGGGCAGCGGCCTGCGCGCGCGGCGGATCGACGAGCGCACCCTGACCCTGGAACCGATCCCCGCCAGCGGCGCGCTCGACCTCGATGCCACGACGGTGTCCGCCGCCGCCCCGGCGCAGGGCTACCGGCCGGCGGCCAACGCCTCGATCAGTCGCGGCGATGCGCCGCTACTGGAAATCCCCCAGGCGATCAGCGTGGTCCCGGCACAGGCGCTGCAGGACCAGCGCCCGCGCAACCTTGACGACGCGCTGGGCAACATCAGCGGCATCACCCAGGCCAACACCCTCGGCGGTACCCAGGACGCGGTGATGAAACGCGGCTTCGGCGACAACCGCGACGGCTCGATCATGCGCGACGGCATGCCCTCGGTGCAGGGCCGCAATTTCACCGCCACCGCCGACCACGTCGAGGTGCTGAAGGGGCCTGCATCCCTGCTCTATGGCATCCAGGACCCGGGCGGGGTGGTCAACGTGGTGAGCAAGAAGCCGCAACTGCAACAAGCCAACGCCCTGACCCTGCGTGGCTCGGCCTACGCCCACGGGCGCAACGGCAGCGGCGGCCAGCTCGACTCCACCGGCCCGCTGGGCGACAGCGGACTGGCCTACCGGATGATCCTCGATCATGAGGACGAGGATTACTGGCGCGACTTCGGCAAGAGTCGCGAGACGCTGGTGGCGCCCTCGCTGGCCTGGTACGGCGAGGACACGACGGTCAACCTGAGCTACGAGCACCGCGAGTTCACCACGCCGTTCGACCGTGGCACGGCCATCGACCCGCGTACCAACCGCCCGCTGGACATCCCGCGCAGCCGGCGCCTGGACGAGCCCTTCAACATCACCGAGGGCCGTTCCGAGCTGACCCGCCTGGATCTCGAACGGCAGCTCGACGACACCTGGAAGGCCCACTTCGGCTACGGCTACAGTCGCGAGACCTACGACGACAACCAGGCCCGGGTGATGGCCGTGAATGCCGACGGCACCCTGACCCGGCGCATGGACGGCACCCACGGCGCGGTCAGCAGCGACAGCTTCGCCACCCTCGGCCTGAGCGGAACGCTGCAACTGGCCGGGATGCAACATGACCTGCAATTCGGCATGGACCACGAGAAGCGCAAGATCTTCCGCGCCGACCTGCTGCGCGACAGCAAGACCAGCCGCTTCGACTACCTCGACCCGGTCTATGGCCAGGTGGTGCCGTCGACCCGGGTGGTCGCCGGCGACAGCGACCAGACCGACAAGCTGCGCAGCGACTCGCTGTATTTCCAGGACTCGATCCACCTGGACGAACGCTGGATCCTGGTCGGCGGCGCGCGCTACCAGATCTACGACCAGCTCGCCGGGCGCGGCCGGCCGTTCAACGCCAACACCGATATCAACGGGCAGAAATGGGTGCCGCGCGGCGGCCTGGTCTACCGCCTGAGCGACGAGGTTTCGCTGTACGGCAGCTACACGCGCTCGTTCAAGCCGAACTCGACCATCGCCCCGCTGAGCACCGGCGAGACCATCGATTCGGCGATCCTGCCGGAGGAGGCGACCTCCTGGGAGCTGGGCGCCAAGCTGGATCTGCCGGGGCGTCTCAGCGGCACCCTGGCGCTGTTCGACATCCGTAAGAAGAACGTGCTGGTCAACGAACTCGACGGTGCCGGCAACAGCAGCGTGCGCGCCGCCGGCCGGGTCCGCTCGCGCGGCCTGGAGCTGGACCTCACCGGCCAGCTCAGCGAACGCTGGAGCCTGATCGGCAGCTACGCCTGGCTCGCCGCGGAAGTCACCGAGGACCCGACCCTGGAGGGCAAGCGCCTGCAGAACGTGGCGCGCAACACCGCGTCGCTGTCGGCGGTCTACGAACTCGGCCAGCTCTTCGGCGGCGACCGCCTGCGCCTGGGCGGCGGCGCGCGCTACGTCGGCAAGCGCCCGGGCGACCCGGCCAATTCCTTCGACCTGCCGTCCTACACCGTGGCCGATGCCTTCGCCAGCTACGACACCCGCTTCGGCGGACACGGCGTGAAGTTCCAGCTCAACGTGAAGAACCTGTTCGACCGCACCTACTACCCGTCCAGTGCCAATCGCCTGTACGTGGCGATGGGCGAGCCTCGGCAGTTCCAGCTGTCGACGACGGTGGAGTTCTGAGTCGGCGCTCGTTCCTGGCGGGGTTCCTGGCGTCCTCCTGGACGATGGGAGGCCTCTCCCGCCCTCTGGCCAGGCAGGGAGAAGGGCCGCCGCGGTGCTGCCCGGCGCAGGATCGGTGAATCGTTCCGTTCGACGATGCTCCATCCAGTGCCTTCTCCCTTCAGGGAGAGGGACGCGGAGCAGCGCCAGGGCGCGATCTCATCGCACGCCACCTCGTCCCCAACCTGCCCGTTGGGTACCATGCCCGCACCACTCGCCGCCACGGCCACCCCATGAACCTCGACAACCGCATCAAGTTCCGCCACCTCGCCTGCTTCCTCGAAGTCGCCCGCCAGCGCAGCTTCGCCAAGGCGGCGGACGCCGTGGCGGTGTCGCAGCCGGCGATCTCCAAGACCCTCAAGGAACTGGAGGAAATCCTCGGCGCGCGGCTGTTCGAACGGAGCAAGGCCGGCGCCGAGCTGACCGAGGCGGGGGTGACCTTCCTGCGCTATGCCGGCCCCTGCGTGCAGGCCCTGCGCGACGGGGTGAACACCCTGCGCGGCCACGAGGCGCAGGTCGAGACGGTGCGGGTCGGCGTGCTGTCGACGGTGGAGAGCCTGGTGGTGCCCGAGGTGATCCGGCGCCTGCACCGGCGCCACGGTGCGCTGGTGGTCAGCGTCGCCACCGGCCCCAGCGCCTACCTGCTGGCGCAACTGAAGGTCGGCGAGCTGGACCTGGTGGTCGGGCGGATGACCGATAGCCCGGACATCCAGGGCCTGACCTTCGAGCACCTGTACAGCGAGTCGATGATGCTGGTGGTGCGTCCCGGCCACCCCTTGCTCGCCGCGCCCCTCGGCGACCTGCAGCGGCTGGCCGAATTCCCACTGGTGCTGCCGCTGGCCGGCACCACCATCCGCCGCCACGCCGACAGCCTGTTCGTGCAATGGGGCATCCCGCTCGCCGGACAGCGCCTGGAAACCCTCTCGCCGACCCTCAGCCGCAGCTATGTGTTGCGCAGCGAGGCGATCTGGGTGGCGCCGCGCGATGCCGTGCGCCTGGACGTCGGCAATGGCGAGCTGGCCGAGCTGGACCTGGGTATCCGCGAACCGGGCGGTTCGGTCGGGCTGTGCCACAACGCGGCCTTGCCGTTGCCACTGGGGGCGCAATGGTTCAGCGCGGTGTTGCGCGAGATGGCCGCCGAGTTGCACTGATGAAGCATAACCAAATGGTTATGTATAGGGCCGGATAATTCACTGTCCCCGCCCCGCCTCCTGCGCAAGACTTCGTTTTCCATGCCTGAATCCACAAGCCTGGCGACCGATAACGCGAATAACAGGAGCCCGACATGCACGACGCCGAAAGCCGTCGTTTCGTCATCCGTGACCGAAACTGGCACCCCAAAGCCCTGACCCCCGACTACAAGACCTCCGTGCCGCGCTCGCCGAGCCAGGCACTGGTGAGCATCCCGCAATCGCTCTCGGAAACCAGCGGGCCGGACTTCTCCCACCTCAGGCTCGGCCGCCACGACAACGACCTGCTGCTCAACTTCGACCACGGCGGCCTGCCCCAGGGCGAGCGCATCATCATGTTCGGCCGGGTCTTCGACCAGTACGGCAAGCCGGTCCCGCACACCCTGGTGGAGATGTGGCAGGCCAATGCCGGCGGGCGCTACCGGCACAAGAACGACCGCTACCTGGCGCCGCTCGACCCGAACTTCGGCGGCGTCGGCCGGACCCTCACCGACAGCGAGGGCCACTATTACTTCCGCACCATCAAGCCCGGGCCCTATCCCTGGCGCAACGGCCCCAACGACTGGCGTCCGGCGCACATCCACGTGTCCGTCAGCGGCCCGGCGATCGCCGCGCGGCTGGTCACCCAGATGTACTTCGAGGGCGACCCGCTGATCCCCAAGTGCCCGATCATCCGCACCCTTGCCGACCCGGAGGCGGCGCAGAGCCTGATCGGCCGGCTCGACATGAGCATGGCCAACCCGATGGATTGCCTGGCCTACCGCTTCGACATCGTCCTGCGCGGGCAGCGCAAGACCTTCTTCGAGAACGCCTGAGGAGCCGACCATGAGCCACGAACTGCTGCGGGAAACCCCTTCCCAGACCGCCGGTCCCTACGTCCACATCGGCCTGGCGCTGGCCGCCGCCGGCAACCCGACCCGCGACCTGGAGATCTGGAACCGCATGGCCCGCGAAGGCGCGCCGGGCCAGCACATCCTCCTGCTCGGCCACGTCTACGACGGCAACGGCCACCTGGTGCGCGACTCGTTCCTGGAGTTCTGGCAGGCCGACAGCGAAGGCCGCTACCAGGAGCGCTACGATCCGGAGCGACCGTTCAACAGCTTCGGCCGCACCGCCACCACCTTCGATGCCGGCGAGTGGACCCTGCACACGGTCAAGCCGGGGGTGGTGCGTAACGCCCAGGGCGTGCCGATGGCGCCGCACATCAACGTCTCGCTGTTCGCCCGCGGCATCAACATCCACTTGCAGACCCGGCTGTACTTCGATGACGAGGCCGAGGCCAACGCCGCCTGTCCGGTGCTCAACCTGATCGAGCAGGCGCCGCGTCGCGACACCCTGCTCGCGCGGCGCTGCGAAGTGGACGGACAGCTCGCCTACCGTTTCGACATCCGCATCCAGGGCGACAACGAGACGGTGTTCTTCGACTTCTAGGCGCATCGATCGCGCGGGACGCGCGGGAAGGAAGGGCGCCCTTGCCGGAGCGGCAAGGGCGTACCCAGAACCCGCCGATGGGTACCTGACATTACTCCCGGAGGGCGATGGGTAGCCCCGACAGTACTACAGTCGGAGGCGCTCCGGTCAATTGCGATGATCGAACGAGTGTCCGATAATCGGCGAGCCTTTCCGTGACCCGAGCCCGAACGTCCATGAGCGAACTCCCGGAACACCCCGCCACCCTGGCGCCGCCGACCGTCCTTTCGCCAGCCAAGCGCATCGAGGCCTTCACCGGCGATCCCAACTTCATGACCTCGCTGGCCCGTGGCCTGGCGGTGATCCATGCGTTCCAGGAGCGCAAGCGGCACCTGACCATCGCCCAGATCAGCCACCGCACCGAGATACCCCGCGCCGCCGTGCGTCGCTGCCTGCACACGCTGATGCAGCTTGGCTACGCCACCACCGACGGGCGCACCTACTCGCTGTTGCCGAAGGTGCTCACCCTCGGTCACGCCTACCTGTCGTCGACGCCGCTGGCGATCACTGCGCAGCCGATCCTCGACCGCCTCAGCGAACAGCTCCACGAAGCCTGTTCGATGGCCACCCTGGAGGGCGACGACGTGCTCTACATCGCCCGTTCGGCCACTCCCCAGCGGCTGATTTCGGTGGACCTCAACGTCGGCAGCCGGCTGCCCGCCTATTGCACCTCGATGGGCCGCATCCTCCTCGCCGCGCTGGACGACGACGCGCTGCACGCCTACTTCGGCGGAGTGGAGATGCAGGCCAAGACCAGCCGTACCCTGTATACCCCCGAGACCCTGCTGCCGTGCCTGGTGGAGATTCGTCGCCAGGGCTGGTGCATCGTCGACCAGGAGCTGGAAGTCGGCCTGCGCTCGCTGGCGGTGCCGGTACGCGACTCCGCCGGCCATGTGCTCGCCGCGCTGAACGTCGGCACCCATGCCGGGCGGGTCTCCCGCGCCGAACTGGAAAGTCGCTTCCTGCCGTTGCTGCTGGAGGCCAGCCGCGAGCTGAGCGCGCGCCTGTTCACCTGACGCCGGAGGCGATCCCCTCCACAAGTTTGGAAAAGGAACCCCCGCTTCCATCTGATAGTCGCAATCCTTGGGGACGCGGCTAGAATCCCTGCCAATTCTGGGAGTTTCCGGCCGTATCGGCCGGTATCTGTATGGATCGCGAAGGGGAAGGCATGTCAGACGCCAGAGGCGCTTTTCATTCCAAAGGTCGCTGGTCGCGGATGGCGCTGCCCGCCATCCTGTGCGCCAGCCTGCTTGTCGGTTGCGGCGCCGAGCCGCCCGCCGAGGAACACGTCCGTGTGCTGGCGCAGACGGTGAAGATGGCCGAGTTCGCCTCGGCCACCTCGATCACCGGCGACATCCAGGCACGGGTACAGGCCGACCAGTCGTTCCGTGTCGGCGGCAAGATCGTCGAGCGCCTGGTCGATGTCGGCGACCACGTCGCGGCTGGCCAGGTGCTGGCGCGGCTCGACCCGCAGGACCAGCGCAGCAACGTGGAGAACGCCCAGGCGGCGGTCGCCGCGCAGCAGGCGCAGTCGAAGCTCGCCGACCTCAACTACCAGCGGCAGAAGGCGCTGCTGCCCAAGGGCTACACCAGCCAGAGCGAGTACGACCAGGCGCTGGCCTCGGTGCGCAGCGCGCAGAGTTCGCTGAAGGCCGCCCAGGCGCAGTTGGCCAGCGCCCGCGACCTGCTTTCCTATACCGAGCTGCGTGCCTCCGACGCCGGGGTCATCACCGCCCGCCAGGCCGAGGTCGGCCAGGTGGTGCAGGCCACCGTGCCGATCTTCACCCTGGCCCGCGACGGCGAGCGCGACGCGGTGTTCAACGTCTACGAGTCGTTGTTCAGCCACGATGTCGACGGCCAGCGGATCACCGTCAGCCTGCTCGGCAAGCCGGAAGTCACCGCCAGCGGCAAGGTCCGCGAGATCACCCCGACGGTGGACGAGCGCAGCGGTACGCTGAAGGTCAAGGTCGGCCTCGACTCGGTGCCGGCGGAAATGAGCCTCGGCAGCGTGGTCAACGCCAGCGTCGCCGCGCCGGCCGCGCACAGCGTGGTGCTGCCCTGGTCGGCGCTGTCCAAGGTCGGCGAGCAGCCGGCGGTCTGGTTGCTCGACCAGCAAGGCAAGGCGCGCCTGCAACCGGTGCGGGTGGCACGCTACGCCAGCGAGAAGGTGGTCATCGACGGTGGCCTGGAGGCGGGCCAGACAGTGGTCACGGTGGGCGGCCAACTGCTCCATCCGGGCCAGGTGGTCGAGGTGGCCCAGCCGCCGCAGCCGACCCAGAGCACCGCCAGCCGCGACGCCGTGGGCGGAGGCCAGCCATGAAGCCGTTTTCCCTCGCCGGCCTGTTCGGCTTCGCCCTGCTCCTCTCCGGCTGCGGCGACGAGCCGCCGCCGGCACCGCCGCGGCCGGTGCTGACGGTGACCGTGAAGACCCTGAAGAACGACGACCTCGGTCGCTTCGCCGGGAGCATCCAGGCGCGCTACGAGAGCGTGCTCGGCTTCCGCACCAACGGACGGATCGCCTCGCGCCTGTTCGACGTCGGTGACTTCGTCGGCAAGGGCGCGCTGCTGGCAACCCTCGACCCCACCGACCAGCAGAACCAGTTGCGCGCCAGCCAGGGCGACCTGGCCAGCGCCGAGGCGCAGTTGATCGACGCCCAGGCCAATGCCCGGCGCCAGGAAGAACTGTTCGCCCGCAGCGTCACCGCCCAGGCGCGCCTGGACGATGCGCGGACCCGCCTGAAGACCAGCCAGGCCAGCTTCGACCAGGCCAAAGCGGCGGTGCAGCAGGCCAGGGACCAGCTTTCCTACACGCGCCTGGTGACCGATTTCGACGGCGTCATTACCACCTGGCACGCCGAGGCCGGGCAAGTGGTCAGCGCCGGCCAGGCGGTGGTCACCCTGGCCCGGCCCGAAGTGCGCGAGGCAGTCTTCGACCTGCCCACCGAGGTCGCCGAGAGCCTGCCGGCCGACGCGCGCTTCCTGGTCAGCGCCCAGCTCGACCCGCAGGCCAGGACCACCGGCAGCATCCGCGAGCTGGGTCCGCAGGCCGACGCCTCGACCCGCACCCGTCGCGTGCGCCTGAGCCTGGCGCAGACGCCGGAGGCGTTCCGCCTCGGCTCGACCATCCAGGTCCAGCTGAGCAGCGCCGGTAGCGTGCGCAGCGTGCTGCCGGCCAGCGTGCTGCTGGAACGCGACGGCAAGACCCAGGTCTGGGTCGTCGATGGGAAACAGTCCAGCGTGGCCCTGCGCGAGGTACAGGTGCTCAGCCGCGACGAACGCCAGGTGGTGATCGGACAGGGCCTGGCCGACGGCGACCGGGTGGTCCGCGCCGGAGTCAACAGCCTCAAGCCCGGCCAGAAGATCAAACTCGACGAGGATGCGCGATGAAGGGCGGTTTCAACCTGTCGGACTGGGCCCTGCGCCACCAGTCCCTGGTCTGGTACCTGATGGCGGTATCGCTGGTGATGGGCGTGTTCTCCTACCTCAACCTGGGGCGCGAGGAGGATCCCTCGTTCGCCATCAAGACCATGGTCATCCAGACCCGCTGGCCGGGCGCCACGGTGGACGACACCCTGGAGCAGGTCACCGACCGCATCGAGAAGAAGCTCGAGGAGCTGGACTCGCTGGATTACGTGAAGAGCTACACGCGACCCGGCGAATCGACGGTCTTCGTCTACCTCAAGGACACCACCAAGGCCGGCGACATCCCGGATATCTGGTACCAGGTGCGCAAGAAGATCTCCGACATCCAGGGGGAATTCCCCCAGGGCATCCAGGGACCGGGTTTCAACGACGAGTTCGGCGACGTGTTCGGCAGCGTCTACGCCTTCACCGCCGACGGCCTGGACTTCCGCCAGCTGCGCGACTACGTGGAGAAGGTGCGCCTGGACATCCGCTCGGTGAAAGACCTGGGCAAGGTGCAGATGATCGGTGCGCAGAACGAGGTCATCTACCTCAACTTCTCTACCCGCAAGCTGG
Source organism: Pseudomonas sp. HMSC067G02 (assembly GCF_001813485.1). NCBI lineage: Bacteria > Pseudomonadati > Pseudomonadota > Gammaproteobacteria > Pseudomonadales > Pseudomonadaceae > Pseudomonas > Pseudomonas sp. HMSC067G02. The sequence continues at coordinate 136,542 of NZ_KV812728.1, read as the reverse complement.
CCGCCCTCGGTCTCGACCAGCGCCAGGTCGTGCAGAGCCTGCAGGCGCAGAACGCGGTGACTCCGTCGGGCGTGGTCGAGGCCGGCCCCGAGCGCATCTCGGTGCGCACCTCCGGCAACTTCCGTTCGGAAAAGGACCTGCAGGCGGTCAACCTGCGGGTCAACGATCGTTTCTACCGGCTGTCCGACCTGGCCAGCATCAGCCGCGATTTCGTCGACCCGCCGACCTCGCTGTTCCGCTACAAGGGCGAGCCGGCCATCGGCCTGGCGGTGGCGATGAAGGAGGGTGGCAATATCCTCGAGTTCGGCGAGGCGCTCAATGCGCGCATGCAGGAGATCACCGGCGAACTGCCGGTCGGGGTCGGCGTGCACCAGGTGTCGAACCAGGCCCAGGTGGTGAAGAAGGCGGTCGGCGGTTTCACCCAGGCGCTGTTCGAGGCGGTGGTGATCGTCCTCATCGTCAGCTTCGTCAGCCTCGGCCTGCGCGCCGGGCTGGTGGTGGCCTGCTCGATCCCGCTGGTGCTGGCGATGGTCTTCGTGTTCATGGAATACACCGACATCACCATGCAGCGGGTTTCCCTCGGCGCGCTGATCATCGCCCTCGGCCTGCTGGTGGACGATGCCATGATCACCGTGGAGATGATGATCACGCGCCTCGAACTGGGCGACTCGCTGCACGACTCGGCGACCTACGCCTACACCTCGACGGCCTTCCCGATGCTCACCGGGACCCTGGTGACGGTGGCCGGCTTCGTGCCCATCGGGCTCAACGCCAGCTCCGCCGGCGAGTACACCTTCACCCTGTTCGCGGTGATCGCCGTGGCCCTGCTGCTGTCGTGGATCGTCGCGGTGCTGTTCGCCCCGGTGATCGCCGTGCACATCCTGCCGAAGACTCTCAAGCACAAGTCGGAGCAGAAGAAGGGGCGCATCGCCGAGCGTTTCGACAGCCTGCTGCACCTGGCGATGCGCCGGCGCTGGACGACCATCTTCCTCACCGCGCTGCTGTTCGGCGTGTCGCTGTTCCTGATGAAGTTCGTCCAGCACCAGTTCTTCCCGTCTTCCGACCGTCCGGAACTGCTGGTCGACCTCAACCTGCCGCAGAACAGCAGCATCCACGAGACCAGGGCGGTGATGGACCGCCTGGAAGCGACGCTGAAGGACGACGAGGACATCGACCACTGGAGCGCCTACGTCGGCGAAGGCGCGATCCGCTTCTACCTGCCGCTGGACCAGCAGTTGCAGAACAACTTCTATGGCCAACTGGTGATCGTCACCAAGGACCTGGAGGCCCGCGAGCGCGTCGCCGCACGCCTGCGCGATCGCTTGCGCAAGGACTACGTCGGCATCAGCACCTACGTGCAGCCGCTGGAGATGGGGCCGCCGGTGGGACGGCCGATCCAGTACCGGGTCAGCGGACCGCAGATCGACAAGGTCCGCGAGTACGCCATGGGCCTGGCCGGCGTGCTCGACGGCAACCCGAACATCGGCGATATCGTCTACGACTGGAACGAGCCCGGGAAGATGCTCAAGATCGACATCGCCCAGGACAAGGCGCGCCAGCTCGGGCTGTCCTCCGAGGACGTGGCGCAGATCATGAACAGCGTGGTGACCGGCAGCGCGGTGACCCAGGTGCGCGACGACATCTACCTGGTGAACGTCATCGGCCGCGCCGAGGATAGCGAGCGCGGCTCGCTGGAGACCCTGGAGAGCCTGCAGATCGTCACGCCCAGCGGCACCTCGATCCCGCTCAAGGCGTTCGCCAAGGTCAGCTACGAGCTGGAGCAGCCGCTGGTGTGGCGCCGCGACCGCAAGCCGACGATCACGGTGAAGGCGTCGCTGCGCGGCGAGATCCAGCCCACCGACCTGGTCGCCCGGCTGGCGCCGGAGGTCAAGCGCTTCGCCGACGGCCTGCCGGCGAACTACCGGATCGAAGTGGGCGGCACGGTGGAGGAGAGCGGCAAGGCCGAGGGCCCGATCGCCAAGGTGGTGCCTCTGATGCTGTTCCTCATGGCGACCTTCCTGATGATCCAGTTGCAGAGCGTGCAGAAGCTGTTCCTGGTGGCCAGCGTCGCGCCGCTGGGGCTGATCGGGGTGGTCGCGGCGTTGCTGCCGACCGGCACGCCGATGGGCTTCGTGGCGATCCTCGGGATTCTCGCGCTGATCGGCATCATCATCCGCAACTCGGTGATCCTGGTGACCCAGATCGATGCCTTCGAGAAGGACGGCAAGACGCCCTGGGAGGCCGTGCTGGAAGCCACCCACCACCGCACCCGGCCGATCCTGCTGACGGCGGCGGCGGCCAGCCTGGGGATGATCCCCATCGCCCGCGAAGTGTTCTGGGGGCCGATGGCCTATGCGATGATCGGCGGCATCGTTGCCGCCACGCTGCTCACGCTGATCTTCCTGCCGGCGCTGTACGTCGCCTGGTACCGGATTCCGGAACCGGGACGCTGAGCGCGACGGAAGGGGAAGGGGGCGCCGCCGTAGCAGAGTCTGTGCGGGGGGGAAGGAGAGCGGACGGCGGGTGGGCCATCCGCCCCGACGCCGGGCAGGGTATGCCCGGCGTTGCTACGGCGACGGCGGCCAGTATAGGCAGCCCGGCGCCAGGGAAAATCCGACCAATTTACGAATCTGTTTTGCAACCGAGGTAATAGTGGACACATTGCAAGGCATGCGCGTGTTCGCCAGGGTGGTGGACAGCGGCAGCTTCACTTCCGCCGCCCAGGCCCTGGACCTGTCCACCGCGCAGGTATCGCGGCTGATCTCCGACCTGGAGGCGCACCTGCAGACGCGCCTGCTGCACCGCACCACCCGGCGCCTGGCCCTGACCGAGGCCGGCGAGCGCTACCTGGAGCGGTGCCGTGGGATCCTCGAGGACATCGAGGTCGCCGAGGCCGAAGCCGCCGGCGCGCACATCCGCCCCTGCGGCCGCTTGCGCGTGCAGTCGCTGATGGGCATGGGCCAGCATCACCTGGTGCCGATGATCGCCCGCTACGGCGCACTGTTCCCCGACGTGGTGATCGAGCTGACCCTGTCCCAGCGCAACCCGGACATGCTCGAGGAAGGCCAGGACGTGCTGATCACCGGCGAGCGCCAGTTGCCCGACTCGGAGTTCGTCGCCCAGCGCCTGGGCAGCATCCACAGCGTGCTCTGCGCCAGTCCCGGCTACCTGCAGCAGCACGGCGTGCCACGCTCGGTGGACGACCTGGAGCGCCACGTCTGTCTGCGCCTGCAGGACCCGGCCTACCCGGAGGGCTGGATCTTCGCCGACGAGCAGGGCGAGCGCACCGTCAGCCCGCAGAACACCTTCATGGTCAATGTCGCCGAGGTCATGGCCCAGGCGGCCAAGGCCGACCTCGGCATCGCCCTGCTGCCCAGCTACGTGGCGGCCGCGGCGCTGCGCAACGGCGAGCTGCTACGGGTGTTGCCCGGCCATGCCATGCACCAGCGGACCATCTATGCGCTGTATCCCTCGCGGCGTTACCTGGACGCGAAGATCCGCACCTGGGTCGATCTGTTGCAACAGGAACTTCCCCAGGCATTCGCCCGCGACGAAACCACCATGCAAAGTTCAAGTTACTGGGCACAGTGAAGGATTGTTGTTATTGAGGTAATACTCTCTCGTCTGTTTGGCTATTTTTCCGAGCATGGCGGTTAACTAATATGGCGCCTGTCCCAAGTGAACAGGGTGTCATCGGAGACCCGCCATGAATCGCCAGATCCTTGCTGCCGCCATACTCAGTTTGTTTTCCCTCGCATTTTCCCAGGCCGGTTTCGCCGAAGAGTCCTCGCTGATGACCGACCGCATGGTCGACGCCAACCAGCAGGCCATCGAGCACCAGCAGGAACTTTCCGCCTCCGCCGCGCAGGCCGGGGCCCGCAGCGACTCCTGATCTAGCGCATGGCGCCAGCCGCGCCATGGCTTCCCCCGGGTACTCGGGAAGCGTGAGCCTGGGTACCCTGTCCTTGCGCCGCATATGATATGCGGCGTTTTTTTTGCCTTCCTGACCGTTCGGACAATTCTTGCAGAATATGTAAAAGACTTTCGTTGGATATCGGGTTTTTCCGATAGTGGCAAAAAAATATAATCGCGCCAGCTCAATGGATAATTGTCGCTGGCTGTCGACGATATTCGTTCTGTCTTCATCGATCTCGCCATGCAAGAGCGGGACGTGGAAAGCCTAAAGCCCGATGAGTCGAAGAGACTTTCAATAGAAGAGTCCGACTGTGTTCCAGCCGGTTTCCAGTGTCCGGAAATACACTGGCAAGACTTCCCGACGCCGAACTTTGATTGCTCCTATTCGACGTCTTCTCAAGGCCGCTGATACCAGCGGCCTTTTTTTTCGGGTTGCGCCCGGCTGGGCGCCCCATGGGAGCGATCGCCCGCGCGACGCCAGCAGAAGCGTCGCCGGGAACGACACCACAACACGCTTTCCGGCCTTGCCGGATTTCACCACGCTGTAAGAAGGAGCAACCGCAATGAGGAATCTGTTCGCCTTGACGCCGATGGCGCTGGCGCTGTGCACCGCGTCCGCCGCCTGGGCCGATGAGGGGGAAGCCAAAGAAGGCTTCATCGAAGGCTCCAGCCTCCAATTGCTGACCCGCAACTACTACTTCAACCATGACCGCCGGCACGCTTCCGGGCACGACAGCAAGGAATGGGCGCAAGGCTTCATCGCCACCTTTCAGTCCGGCTACACGCCCGGCGTGGTCGGCTTCGGCGTCGACGCCTACGGCATGCTCGGGCTGAAGCTCGACGGCGGCGGCGGTACCGGCGGCACCAGCATCCTGCCGATCACCGCGCCGAGCAAGGAAGGCTACGAATCCGGCAAGGCACCCGATGAGTTCTCCAGTGGCGGGGCGGCGCTGAAGATCCGCGCCTTCGACACCGAGCTGAAGCTGGGCGACCAGTTCCTCAGCAACCCGGTGGTCGCCGGCGGCGAGTCGCGCATGCTGCCGCAGACCTTCCGCGGTGTGAGCCTGACCAACAACAGTTTCGAGGACCTGACCCTCACGGCTGGCCAGGTCAGTTTCACCAAGTACTACAACCAGAGTGGCCACCGTCGCCTCGGCTCGTACTACGGCGAACTGCCGGGCGACCGCGACAGCCATCATCTCAGCTGGCTGGGCGGCACCTGGGGCGGCATCGAGGGCTTCACCAGCAGCCTGTACGCCGCCGAACTGCAGAACGTCTGGAAGCAGTACTACGCCGACGTCGACTACACCTACGAGATCGACGACAACTGGTCGCTGAACCCCGGCGCGCACTACTACAAGACCGTCGACAGCGGCGACTCGTTGCTCGGCCGGATCGACAACAACACCTACAGCCTGCATTTCGCGGTCGGCTACAGGCAGCACACCGTCACCGCGGTGCTGCAGAAGGTCAACGGCAACACGCCGTTCGACTACATCAACCAGGGCGACAGCATCTTCCTCGACAACTCGCAGCAGTATTCCGACTTCAACGGTCCCAACGAGAAGTCCTGGAAGCTGCAATACGACTACGACTTCGTCGCCCTCGGCCTGCCCGGCCTGAGCGCCTCGGCCTCGTACTCGCGCGGCAAGCTGGACCTGACCCGGGTCGATCCGGACAGCCCCGGCTACGGCGGCTGGTACAGCGCCGACGGCAAGAACGCCAAGCACTGGGAACGCGACCTCGACCTGCAGTACGTGGTCCAGGGCGGTCCGGCCAAGGACCTCTCGCTGCGCCTGCGCTGGGCCACCCACCGCGGCACCGGCGGCTACAGCGCGGTGGACAACGACATCGACGAATACCGGGTGATCGTCGACTATCCCATCGACGTGTTCTGAGCCCCGCGCGCTGGGCCCTTCGCCGGGCTCAGCGCTGGCGGAACAGTTCGCCGGGAGTGAAGCCGAAGAGTCCCTTGAAGGCGGCGATGTAGGCCGAGGTCGAGTCGTAGCCGCTGTCCAGGGCGGCGCCGGTGACGCTGTCGCCGGCCTCCAGCGCGTTGAGCGAGGCGAGCAGGCGCTGGCGTTGGCGCCAGAGCCGGTAGTTCATCCCGGTCTCGCGCTGGAACAGGCGCGACAGGGTCTTTTCCGAGGTGCCCAGGCGCTGCGCCCAGTCGCCCATGGTCAGGCTCTGGGTCGGTTCGTCGATCAGTGCCTGGCACAGCCGCAGCAGGCGCGGCTCGCGCGGCATCGGCAGGGAGAAGGCGACCTCCGGCAGCAGGCGTAGCTGGTCCAGCAGCACCTGCACCAGTCGCGACTCGGCGCTGCCGCCCTCCGGGTAGTCCACCGGCAACTCGCAGAAACTCTTGATCAGCTCGCGCGCCAGCGGCGTCACCTCCAGCACCCGGCAACGCGTCGGCGCCCAGGCGCAGGCGTCGCCACGGATGTACAGGCTGCGCATCTCGGCGCGGGTGGAGGTGACCACCTCGTGTTCCAGTTGCGCCGGAATCCAGATCGCCCGCTGCGGCGGGGCGAAGAAGCTGCCCTCGGCGGTATGCACGCCGAGCACGCCGCTGATGGCGTAGGAAAGCTGCACCCAGGCGTGCCGGTGGCGCGAGGTCCAGGAGCCGGCGCGCAGGCTTTCGGCGCGCGCGTAGACCGGCCGTGGCAGGCGGGCGAGGGTGGGAATCGGGCGGTGCAGTTCCGCAGGCTGTCCGTTCATCGTCATGACTTGGCGTCGTGTCGCTAGTCGGCAGAGTCTGGCAGGGCTAACCTGCCGCCTCAAGTTTCCCGGAGCCCACGCCGATGCTCGACTTCTCCGCCCACGCGCTTCCCTACGCCTCGCAACGTTCGCCGGTCCATGCCCGCCGCGGCATGGTCGCCACCTCGCAGCCGCAGGCGGCGCAGGTCGGGTTGGAGATATTGCGCCGTGGCGGCAACGCCATCGACGCGGCGATCGCCACCGCCGCCGCGCTGACGGTGGTCGAGCCGACCGGCTGCGGGATCGGCGGCGACGCCTTCGCCCTGGTCTGGACCCGCGGCCGCCTGCACGGCCTGGACGCCAGCGGGCGCGCGCCGGGCCTGCTCGATCGCGAGCGGGTGCGCGCCGCCGGCCACGAGCGGATGCCGCTGTACGGCTGGACGCCGGTCACCGTGCCGGGCTGTCCGGCGGCCTGGGCCGAACTGTCGCGGCGCTTCGGCAAATTGCCGTTCGAACAACTGCTGCGGCCGGCGATCGAGCTGGCTCGCGATGGCTTTCCGGTCTCGCCGGTGATCGCCCGCCTGTGGCAGAGCGGCCTGGACAAGTTCCGTGCGGCGTTGCCGCAGCGGCCCGAGCTGCGGGCCTGGTTCGACGAGTTCCTCATCGACGGCCGGGCTCCGCGCGCCGGCGAGGTGTTCCGCCAGCCGGGCCAGGCCGACACCCTGGACGAGCTGGCGCGCAGCCAGTGCGAAAGCTTCTATCGCGGCGAGCTGGCCAGGGCCATCGTCGGCCACGCCGAGCGCAGCGGCGGCTACCTGCGCGCGGAGGACCTGGCCGGCTACCAGGCGAAGTGGGTCGAACCGATCTCGCTGAACTACCGTGGCTATGACGTCTGGGAGATTCCGCCGAGCGGCCAGGGCCTGATCGCCCTGATGACCCTGAACATCCTCAAGGGCTTCGAATTCGGCGAGCGCGACTGCGCGCGGACCTGGCATCGCCAACTGGAGGCGATGAAGCTGGCGTACGTCGACGGGCTGCACTACATCAGCCAGCCGCAGTCGATGCGGGTCTCGGTCGAGGAACTGCTGCACGAGGACTACGCCGCCAGCCGCCGTGCGCTGATCGGCGAGCGCGCGCTCGATCCCAGCCCCGGCCAGCCGAGGCCGGGCGGCACGGTGTACCTGGCCTGTGGCGACGAGGAGGGCAACCTGGTCTCGTTCATCCAGAGCAACTACCACGGCTTCGGCTCCGGCGTGGTGGTGCCCGGCACCGGCATCGCCTTGCAGAACCGCGGCGCCGAGTTCAGCCTCGATCCGGACCACGTGAATTGCCTGGAGCCGGGCAAGCAGACCTTCCACACCATCATTCCCGGTTTCCTCAGCAAGGACGGCGTGCCGCTCGGCCCGTTCGGCGTGATGGGCGCCTATATGCAGCCGCAGGGCCACGTGCAGATGGTGATGAACCTGGTGGACTTCGGCCTCAACCCCCAGGCTGCCCTCGACGCGCCGCGCTGGCAGTGGCTGGGCGGGCTGCGCGTCGGCATCGAACATGCCGCGCCGCGCGCGCTGGCGGCGGAGCTGGCGCAGCGTGGGCACCAGGTGGAGATCGCCTACGACTCGACCAGCTACGGGCGCGGCCAGATCGTCCTGCGCGACCCGGCCAGCGGCGTGCTCTGTGGCGGCACCGAGCCGCGCACCGATTCGCAGATCGCGGTGTGGTGAGGGGACCCATGTGGGTGAGGCGGGGAGACCTGTCCGGCGGATAATGCCCAAGGCGTATCCGCCCTGCGAATGGCGAAGCAAGAAGTCCCGGCAGGCATAGGCTGCCAGGCGACCCGTACTCGAGCGCGCTCCGCTACGCGACATCGAGAGCGCTTTCTGGATGTCATGCCACCGGAGTCTCCCAGGCCCTGGCGAATTTACGTCCGGGCGTCCTGAAACCCGACGAAAAACCCCATTCGGGGATGAATTCCGCCCGCCGTCTCTGGCATCATCCGCGCCGCTTCTCGCCCGAACGCCGGGGCGGTGATGTGTAGAAATACCACGCAGTGTTTTGTGTACAAAATCCTACTGATTCTTTTTGTCACAAAACGCTTTTGTGTATCCAGTTTTCTTCGCGCTGCCATCCCAAAGTCGAGCACGCCCCTCCCGACCATGCACCAGCGCAAGGCAGAAACTGTCCTTGGGGTCAGGTTTTTGCCGTCGTAGAGAGGTTGGAGGCATTTCGCCGCCTTTGTCCAGAACACTGAAAAAACAGGCGTTCCCTTCGCCGTTGGAAACCCGGCGAAGCGCCCGCGCCGTCTTGGCTTCGTTCTTGCTATCCATGGCGAGGCCTGACCGCTCGGACAGGTTCGCCCACTAGAAAAAAAGCTATTCACTCCAGGAGCGTTTCAATGAGCCGCACACTCGCCACCGTGATGCTAGCCGGGGGGCTGCTGGCCGCAGGCCAGGCTGTCGCCGAAGACCATGACATGACGCCGACCCACGAGACCGACTCGGGGCCGCTGCTCTGGCACAACGAGAGCCTGACCTACCTCTACGGCAAGAACTTCAAGATCAACCCGCCGATCCAGCAGACCTTCACCCTGGAACATGCCAGCGGCTGGACCTGGGGCGACCTGTTCATCTTCTTCGACCAGATCAACTACAACGGCAAGGAAGACGCCAGCAACGGCAAGAACACCTACTACGGCGAGATCACTCCGCGCCTGAGCTTCGGCAAGCTCACCGGAGCGGACCTCTCCTTCGGCCCGGTTAAGGACGTGCTGCTGGCCGGCACCTACGAGTTCGGCGAAGGCGATACCGAGGCCTACCTGCTCGGCCCGGGCTTCGACCTGGCGATCCCCGGCTTCGACTACTTCCAGCTCAACTTCTACTACCGCAAGCCCGACGGCAACCGCGTGCGCGCCGGCGCCTGGCAGATCACCCCGGTGTGGTCCTACACCATTCCGGTGGGCAACTCCGACATCCTCATCGACGGCTACATGGACTGGGTGATCAACAACAAGAGCGCCAGCACCAGCCGCCGCAACCAGAGCGACTACCACGCCAACCTGCACTTCAACCCACAGGTCAAGTACGACCTGGGCAAGGCCCTCGGCTACGAGGCGAAGCACCTGTACGTGGGCCTGGAGTACGACTACTGGTCCGACAAGTACGGCGTGAAGGACTCGCAGTACTTCACCACCGACCAGAACACCGCCAGCTTCCTGGTCAAGTACCACTTCTGAGTCCGTCGCGCGGGGCTGCCGGCCGGGCCCCGCCAGCGCGCCCCGTCATTGCGCGCCGTGCATCGGCACGGTGCGCGACGGTCGCCTCCGTGGTCCTTGCGTTTGCCTCCCGTTGTTCGCTCGACCCACGCCGGGCGCGCCCTGCAGCCTGAGCGGCAGGAATAAGCTGATCACCTGGACAGCTTTTTGCAGAAGCCGTGCATCCTCCTCCTGTCCGAGGAGCGCCACTTGAGACGGCCCGATGCATAGCGAAGACCAACGCCCCAACGACCTCATCTACGGCCTCGACGACCGGCCGCGCCCGCTTCCCGCCTTCCTTGCCGCGCTACAGCACGTGCTGGCCAGCTTCGTCGGTATCGTCACTCCGCCGCTGGTGATCGGCTCGCTGCTCGGCCTCGGCGAGCACCTGCCGTACCTGATCAGCATGGCGCTGATGGTTTCCGGCGCCGGCACCCTGATCCAGGCGCGCCGGCCGTTCGGCATCGGCGCCGGAATGATCTGCCTGCAAGGCACCAGCTTCGCCTTCCTCGGCGCCGTGCTGGCCGCCGGGATGCTGGTGAAGCAGCGCGGCGGCGGTCCCGAGGAGATCCTCGCGATGATCTTCGGCGTGTGCTTCTTCGGCGCCTTCGTGCAGATCGTCCTCAGTCGTTTCCTCGGCCATCTTCGCCGGGTGATCACGCCGCTGGTCACCGGCATCGTCATCACCCTGATCGGCGTCAGCCTGATCAAGGTCGGCATCACCGACCTCGGCGGCGGAGCCGGGGCCACGGACTTCGGCGCACCGGCCAATCTCGCGCTGGGCGCGCTGGTGCTGCTGAGCATCGTCCTGCTGAACCGCTCGCGCCTGCCCTGGCTGCGCCTGGCCGCCATCGTCATCGGCCTGGCGCTGGGTACCTTGGCGGCCTGGGCGACCGGCCTGTTCGTTCCGCGGGCGCTGCCCGAGCTGCCGCTGGTCAGCCTGCCGCAGCCGTTCCGCTTCGGCTTCGCCTTCGACTGGATGGCCTTCCTGCCGGTGGCGCTGATCTACCTGATCAGCAGCATCGAGACGGTCGGCGACCTGACCGCCAACTGCATGCTCTCGCGGCAACCCCTGGAGGGGCCGGCGTACCTGCAGCGGTTGCGCGGCGGGGTGCTCGGCGACGGCGTCAGTTGCCTGCTGGCAGCCACCTTCAGCGCCTTCCCGAACACCACCTTCGCGCAGAACAACGGGGTGATCCAGCTCACCGGGGTGGCCAGCCGGCACGTCGGGATCTATATCGGCGGCGTGTTGCTGGCGCTCGGCCTGTTCCCCTGGGTCGGCGCGATCCTCCAGCAGATCCCCAAGCCGGTGCTCGGCGGCGCCACCCTGGTGATGTTCGGCAGCGTCGCCGCCGCCGGCATCCGCATTCTCGGCCAGACCGCGATGGACCGCCGCAGCGTGCTGATCATCGCCGCCTCGTTCGGCGTCGGCCTCGGCGTGGCCGCGCAGCCGACCCTGCTCGACCAGATGCCGGCGGTGGTGAAGACCCTGTTCGACTCGGCGATCACCAGCGGCGGCATCACCGCCATCCTGCTCAATCTGCTGCTGCCCGAGGAGCGCGTTGCCGAAGCGGCGCAGGCCAGCGCGAAGGGCGGCGCCCTGGCGCGCTGGCGCAAGCCGCTGGGTTGATACGGGCGTTTGCAAATTTTTCCGCGCCTGGCTTGTGTCCCGCGGCCGGGCTGGGGTATCAACGCGGGGATCACGCCGATGGAAACCTGCGCATGACCCTGACAGTGCCCGCCCACGACCCGGCCGCCCGCGACAAGCCGGCCGGGCGCATCCGCCAGAAGAACGAGGAGGCGATCCTCGCCGCGGCCGAGGAGGAGTTCGCCCGCCACGGCTTCAAGGGCACCAGCATGAACACCATCGCGCAGAACGTCGGCCTGCCCAAGGCCAACCTGCACTACTACTTCGGCAACAAGCTGGGCCTCTACACGGCGGTGCTGAGCAACATCCTCGAACTCTGGGACAGTACCTTCAACACCCTCGGCGTCGACGACGATCCGGCCGAGGCGCTGGCCCGCTACATCCGCGCCAAGATGGAGTTCTCCCGCCGCTACCCGCTGGCCTCGCGGATCTTCGCCATGGAGATCATCAGCGGCGGCGAGTGCCTCACCGCGCATTTCAACCAGGACTACCGCAGCTGGTTCCGCGGCCGCGCCGCGGTATTCGAGGCCTGGATCGCCGCCGGCCGGATGGACCCGGTGGATCCCGTGCACCTGATCTTCCTGCTCTGGGGCAGCACCCAGCACTACGCCGACTTCGCCAGCCAGATCGGCCTGGTCACCGGCCGCAAGCGCATGTCCAGGCAGGACTTCGCCGCCGCCGCCGACAACCTGGTGCGGATCATCCTCAAGGGCTGCGGACTGACCCCGCCGGCGGCCTGAACGCGATGCCGAGCACCCTGCAAGGCCTCGCCGAATACCGCGAGGAAATCCGCAAGAGCCGCTTCCACACCATCGCCGCGCCGGTGGCCGACGAGGACGAGGCGCAGGCGTTCATCGCCGCCCACCGCGACGCTTCCGCCGGACACAACTGCTGGGCCTGGAAGTGCGGCGCGCAGTACCGCTTCAGCGACGACGGCGAACCCGGCGGCAGCGCCGGGCGGCCGATCCTGGCGGCCATCGAGGGACAGGACATGGACTGCGTGGCGGTGCTGGTCAGCCGCTGGTTCGGTGGCATCAAGCTCGGCACCGGCGGCCTCGCCCGCGCCTATGGCGGCGGCGCAGCCAAGTGCCTGCAGCAGGCGCCGCGCAGCGAGCTGGTCGAGCGCTGCCGGGCGCGCTTCGCCTGTGCCTTCGCCGACCACGCGCTGCTCAAGGCGCGCAGCCTGGCGCTGGGCGCCAGCGTGGCGGCGGAAGACTACGGCGCCGACGGCGTCGTCCTGACCCTGGAGTTGCCGGTGGCGCGCTTCGAGGCGCTTCAGGCGCTGCTGGTGGACCTCAGCCGAGGCCAGGTGCGGCCGCAGCGGCTGGACGCCTGAGGAGGCTCAGCGCGCTGGAGCCGGGCGGGAAGGGGCAGGAAGCGGCGGGAGCGCGGCGAACACGCATTTGTCGCGGCCGCTGCGCTTGGCGTCGAGCAGTGCGGCGTCGGCGCGATTGACGGTCTGCGAATAGGTTTCGCCGATGCGGTGTTCGGTGACGCCGACGCTGGCGGTGACGCTCAGCGCCTCGGTGCCGACGCGTACCGCCAGGGTCCGTACGCTGTCGCGCACCCGCTCGAGTACCGGGCCGGCATCCTGCAGGCGGGTCTGCGGCAGCAGCAGGAGGAATTCCTCGCCGCCCCAGCGGCCGCAGAGGTCGTATTCGCGCAGCTCGGACTCCATGGCCCGGGCGATTTCCACCAGCACCCGGTCGCCGCTGTCGTGGCCCCAGGTATCGTTGACCTGCTTGAAGAAGTCCACGTCGAGCATCGCCAGCACGTAGCTCTGGCCGTGGCGCTGGGAGCGTTCGTTCTCCTCCCTGAGGCGCTCCAGCAGCATGCGTCGGTTGGGCAGGCCGGTCAGCGGGTCGCGGATCGAGGCTTCCTTCAGCGCCAGGTTGAGGTCGCGCATCATCTGCTGGTAGCGGTCGGAGATCCGCGCCACCTTTTCCAGGCGCCGCAGTTGCTTGTGGTAGCGCTCGGACAGCGACAGGTTCTGCTCCCGCGCCATCGACTGGAAACCGTCGGAGATCCGGGCGATGCGCTCCAGCCGCACCAGTTGCTCCAGCGATTGCTGGCGCAGGCGGGCCAGCGCCTGGTGCAGCGGATGCCCGTGGAACTGCGGATCGGCCAGCAGGCCGTCGATCCAGGCGTCCAGTTCGCGTTCGCGGCTCATCGTCGGCTACTCGTCGTGGGCCTGGATGGCGAAGGGGAAGCTGCAATCCTCGCGGAACTCCTCGGCCAGCTCGGCGACCCGTTCGTTGCGCCGGTCGTAGTGCCAGCGCAGGCTGACCGGGCGACCGCCCTGGTGGGCCTCTTCGAGCAGGTCGAGGATGTCCATCATGGCCTTGATCGAACTGGTGTTCAGGTACAGCAGGCGCAGGTCCAGTTCCAGCGGCCGCTGCCCGTCGGCGAGGAAGCGCTCGACCCAGTCGATCACCTGGCCGAACAGTTCATAGGAGTTTTCCGGGTAGGAATCGCCTTGCATGGACAGGCGTCCGGCCTGCCAGTCGCCCTGGATGGCGGGCGTGGACTGGGTGCCGGGTATGTGCAGGTCACTCATGATGGTGTTCTTCCTAAAACACGGGGTCAGATCACGGCGCGCAGGCTGAAGAAGGCGCGCCCGTCGGGCTGTTCCTTCAGCGATGCGGCCAGTGGTTCGCTGGACTTGCGGGCGATGTCCAGCAGGCCGAGACCGGCTCCGCTGGCGCAGCCGCTGTCGCGCGGGCGGCGTAGCTGCTCCTTGTAGGCGGCCTTGAGGGCGGCCTTGTCGAGGTTGGCGATGGCCTGGATGCTGCGCACCAGGCTCTGGCCGTCGTCGCGCTCCACCAGGTTGCCGGCGGACACCACGTAGTGGCCGTCCTCGTTGCGGGCGATGGCTACCGTGGCCGCCGCCTCGTGTTCGCCGTAGCCCTTGAGATTGGCGTAGTGGCGGATGTTCTGGGTCATCTCGATGTACACCGCGAAGACGTCCATCGCTTCGCTCGGCTTGGCCTGTTCGGCGTGCAGGTAGTTGCGCAGCGCGTGGCCTATCTCCTCGATCAGGCTGCGCGAGATCGGTCCGTTGAAGCAGAGCAGGATGCGTTGGCGGGTGTAGCTTTCACGCATGGCCAGCAGGTCTAGCGTTTCCATGGGTGCCCCTAGTCGAATCGGAAGGACAGGATGGTGATGTCGTCGCGTTGCGGGTGCTCGCCCTGGTACTCGGCGAGCGTCGCCACGAAGGCCTCGGCCTGCTCGGGGAGCGGCTGCCGTGCGTGGTCGCGGAGCATGTCGGCGAAGCGCCGGCTGCCGAAGCCGAAGCCGTGTTCGCCGCCGGCCTGGTCGAGGAAACCGTCGGTGCTCAGGTAGAAGGTCCAGCCCGGCGCCAGCGGTACCTCGATGTTGCGGTAGTCGCCACGGCGCTTGTCGCCGATCGCCCGGCGCGCGCCCTTGAGTTCCTGGACCTCCTCGCCGTCGCTGGCGTACAGCGAGATCTTCGCCCCGGCGAAGGCCAGCTGGCGGCGCCGGCGGTCGACCCAGACCAGCCCGGCATCCATGTTGGTGGCCAGCGCCTGGGGGATCTGCTCCTGGCTGAGCATGCTGCGCATCGCCTGGTCGGTCTCGCCGAGGATCGCCGCCGGGTCGCGGCTGCCCACCGCCTCGATGGCGTGGTCGATGGCGGCGCGGGCGAGCATGGTCATCAGCGCGCCGGGCACGCCGTGACCGGCGCAGTCGACCACGCCGATCAGGTAGCCGTCGGCCTGCTCGCGGTACACGTAGAAGTCGCCGCCGACCACGTCGCGCGGTTTCCACAGGATGAAGTGATGCTCGCCGAGGGTGGCGCTGAGCTGGCGGTCGGGGAGGATCGCGCGCTGGATCAGGCTGGCATAGTCGAGGCTGTCGCCGATCTTCTTCTGCGCGGCGGCCATCTCGCGGTTGGCTTCCTCCAGCGCCTGGGTGCGCTCCTGGACCTTGTCTTCCAGCTCGGCGGTGTGCCGGCGGACCTGGTCGGCCATGCTGGCGAAGGCCTTCGACAGCGAGCCGATCTCGTCCTGGCGCGCCAGCGGCAGCGGCGTGTCGTAGCGTCCGGCGGCGATCGCCTTGGCCGAGCGCTTGAGGCTGCGCAGGGGGCGCAACAGCAGGCGCTCGACGGCATAGGCGAAGCCCAGCAGCAGGGCCACCAGCAACAGCAGGAACGTGCCCGCCAGCGGCCATAGCCAGCGGTTGTCGAGGACCTGGGCGGCGTGCAGGTCGACGGCGGTGAGCACGTACCAGCGCAGTTGGGGAATGTAGGCCACGGCGAAGAGTTGCTGGCGGCCGTCGAGGCCGGCCCACAGGCAGTGCACCGAGCCGGCCTTGGCGCGGGCCAGGCGCATGGCCTCGCGCAGGGCGTCGCGCTGTTCCGGCTGGTCGAGTAGGTCGAACACCCGGTGGCGTTCGCTGGCGCCGCCGGCGGCGGAGCTGTAGGCGATCAGGCGGCGGTCCGGGTGGGCCTGGATGGCGCCGTCGTCGCCGACGATCATCGGCGTCACGCCCGGCTCGCGGGCGATGATGAAGTCGTCGAGGAAGCCGCTCAGGTCCAGGCCGCTGCCGGCCAGGCCGATGGGCCGGCCCTGGTCGCGGATCACCAGGTTGAACCAGACCTTGGTCAGGTTCAACTTGCTGTCGACATTGACGTTGATGTTGTAGGCGGCGCTGTTGCGCAGGGTATTGAAGTACCAGGCGTCTTCCGGGTCGCCGGCCTCCAGGGTGTAGCGCGGCCGTTCGCTGTAGGGTTGGCTGCCGTCGTTGAAGTAGTAGTGCTGGGAGCCGCTGGCGATGATGAAGTAGGCGTGGTCGCGGAAGTCGCCGCGGTAGCCCTCGGCCTCGCGGAAGAACAGCGCGCGGCGCGCCGGGTCGTCTTCCTTCAGCAGCCAGTCGCGGGTCA
This sequence comes from Pseudomonas sp. HMSC067G02, assembly GCF_001813485.1. Classification (NCBI taxonomy): domain Bacteria; kingdom Pseudomonadati; phylum Pseudomonadota; class Gammaproteobacteria; order Pseudomonadales; family Pseudomonadaceae; genus Pseudomonas; species Pseudomonas sp. HMSC067G02. Next base: position 120,135 of record NZ_KV812728.1, on the reverse strand, counting down.
CCACCGATTCGGCGAAACGGCGCGACAACGCCAGTTCGCGGGAGACCGGGGCGAGGATCTTCTGCCGGTGCAGCAGGGTGAAGTTCTTCGCGTAGGCCAGGCCGAAGTGCGTACGGATGTCGTCCATCGCGCGCCAGCCCAGCAGCACCGCCGGGACCAGTGCCAGGGCACAGGCCAGCAACAGCGCCACCACCGATTTGCCGCGCAACCCCCAGTTCGCCGCCATGGCTATCCCTATCAGTTTCTCGCCCGGCCCGCGGCCGAAATCATGGATCGAAAGCGTGTGTCGAACTTTTGGCGAAAGGGCCAATTGTGCAGATGTGCATTATTTCAGGCAACGTAATTTGGTTTTATTTCGCCATTAATTTGACGTCACAATGATGGCGAGCAGGCAAAGGCCCGTGGTTCGGGCCTGTCGTCGGCGGGGTCTCGGCGGGGGAGGTTGCGGGGGGCGGCGAAAAAGCGCAGCGGGCCGGCCAGGATCCCGCTCAGAGGCGGTTGCCGCTGCCGCGCCGGGCGGCTTGCTGGAGCAGCGCGGCGGCGATCCGTTCGAGCGGCAGCACGTCTTCCGCGGCGCCCAGTTCCACCGCTTCGCGGGGCATGCCGTAGACCACGCAGGTAGCCTCGTCCTGGGCCAGGGTGTAGCCGCCGGCCTGGCGGATCGCCAGGAGCCCGCGCGCGCCGTCCTTGCCCATGCCGGTGAGCAGGCCGGCGAGCAGGTTGCGCCCGGCGCAGCGAGCCAGCGACTCGAACATCACGTCCACTGCCGGGCGGTGGCCGTTGACCTGCGCCTGGCGGTTCAAACGCACCACGTAGTTGGCGCCGGAGCGCTGCACCTCCATGTGGTGGTCGCCCGGCGCGACCAGGGCGTGGCCGGGCAGTATGCGGTCGCCGTCGCGCGCTTCGCTGACGCTGAGCCGGGTCAGGCGATCCAGGCGCTCGGCGAAGCTGCGGGTGAAGCCGGGAGGCATGTGCTGGGTGATGACCACCCCGGGACTGTGCGCCGGCAGGCCGAGCAGCACTTCCTTGAGCGCCTCGGTGCCGCCGGTGGAGGCGCCGAGGGCGATGATCTTCTCGGTGCTGAGCAGCGGCGCTGCGCTTTCCGGCGGCGCCGGCGCGTCCGCCGCACGGCGGCGCAGGCGGGCGCGGGCGACGGTCTTGAGCTTGGCGCGGATTTCCTCGGCATAGGCCTGCATGCCTTCGGCGATGCCCAGCCGGGGCTTGGCGATGAAGTCCACCGCGCCCAGTTCCAGCGCGCGCAGGGTGGCTTCGGAGCCGCGCTCGGTGAGCGAGGAGATCATCAGCACCGGGGTCGGCCGCGCCTTCATCAGCTTGTCGAGGAAGGTCAGGCCGTCCATCCGCGGCATTTCCACGTCGAGGCTGATCACGTCCGGCGCGTGCTGCTTGATCAGGTCGCGGGCGACGAAGGCGTCCGGCGCACAGCCGACCAGGCGTAGCTCCGGGTCGGCCTGGATGATCTCCTTGAGCAGGCTGCGGATCAGGGCGGAATCGTCGACGACCAGGACACTGATGGGCATGGCGGGCTCTCCCGGAGAGTCAGAACAGGTCGATGGGGCCGCCGTCCGCGTTGCGATCGATACGGCGGCGGTAGTCGCGTTCACGCTGCAGCACGGTGTCGTTCTTCAGCTCCACCAGGGACTTCACCAGGACCCGGCCATTGCGCGGGAAGAAGTAGATCTTGCGCGGGAAGGCCTCCAGCACGTCGCTGGCGAGCAGCGGGATACGCTCGGTGGCCAGGTAGTCGAGGGTGAACTCGACGTTGCGCTGGCCGATGGCGGCGCTGATCTGGCGCAGTACCGAGCCGCCGCCGAAGACCTTGGCCTGCAGGCGCTCGCGGCTGGCGCCGAGGGCCAGCATGCGGTTGATCAGCAGTTCCATGGCGTGGCTGCCGTAGCGCGCCGACGGCGAGGCCGGGTCGCCGCCGAGGCCGCGCTCGGGGAGCATGAAGTGGTTCATCCCGGCGATGCCGTTGAGCGGGTCGCGCAGGCACACCGAGACGCAGGAGCCGAGCACGGTGACGATCACCAGGTCTTCGCCGCTGGCGAAGTACTCGCCGGGCAACAGCTTCACCGCATCGCAGGCGAAGTACGGATCGTAGTAGCGGTTCAGCGGCGCGCCTTCCCGGGCCTGGAGATTCATCGCGATCAGGCCGGGCTGTAGACGGTCTGGCCGACGGGCCGCACCAGGTGGCTGGCGTGGACGAAGTTCTCCGAATGCCCGGCGAAGAACAGGCCCTCCGGCCGCAGCAGGGCCACCATGCGTTCCAGCAGGCGGGTCTGGGTCGGCTTGTCGAAGTAGATCATCACGTTGCGGCAGAAGATCGCGTCGAGTTCCCCGGCGATCGACCAGTCCGCTTCCAGCAGGTTGATCTGGCGGAACTCCACCAGTTGCCGCAGTTCCTCCACCACCCGCGCCTTGCCGGCGTTGGGCCCGGTGCCACGGAGGAAGAAGCGTTTCTTCAGCGGCGCCGGCATCTGCTCCAGGCGTTCCAGCGGATAGACGCCCAGGCGGGCGCAGTCGAGCACCCCGGTGTCGATATCCGAGGCGACGATCTTCACCGGCGGATCGAAGCTGCCCAGCGCCTCCACCAGGGTAATGGCGATCGAATAGGGTTCCTCGCCGGTGCTCGCCGCCGCCGACCAGATGCGCAGCGGGCGATGCCGCTGCAACTGGCGGCGGGCGAGGTCGGCGAGCAGGGGGAAGTGGTGGCGTTCGCGGAAGAATGCGGTGAGGTTGGTGGTCAGCGCGTTGACGAACAACTGCTGCTCGCCCGGCTCGCGGTCGAGGTGGGTGAAATATTCGGCGAAGCTGCCGAGCCGCAGCAGGCGCAGGCGCCGCGAGAGGCGGCTATAGACCAGTTGCGCCTTGCTCTCGGCCAGGCTGATGCCGGTCAGCCGGTAGAGCCGCTCGCGTACTTGCTGGAAGTCCTCGCGGGTGTAGTGGAACTCCTGGTTGCCGAACACCGGCGAAGGCGTGGAGGTGGGCATTGGCGTCGGGTTTCCCTGGTCGACCCTAAGGGCTTGCCGTCCTCCGCCTGGCGGAGGCGCGGCGTGGTCTCAGAACTCTTCCCAGCCGTCTTCCTTGCGCGCCTTGCTGGCCCGCGCCATGCCGCTGCGGGCCAGCGGCGCCGGCGCGCTGGGGCGTGGCGCGGACGGCCGCGCGCTGGCGAGCTGGACCACGCTCGGCGGAGTGTCCAGCCTGAACACCGCCACCGACTGGTTGAGCAGGCCCGCCTGCTCCTGCATGGCCTCGGCGGCGGCCGCGGCTTCCTCCACCAGCGCGGCGTTCTGCTGGGTCATGTCGTCCATCTGCGAGACCGCGCTGTTCACCTCTTCGATGCCGGTGCTCTGCTCGGCGGAGGCGGCGGCGATCTCCGACATGATGTCGGTGACCCGGCGGATCGCTACCACGATGTCGCTCATGGTCTGTCCGGCCTGGGCCACCAGGGTGTTGCCGTTCTCCACCTTGTCCACCGAGTCGGAGATCAGCGTCTTGATCTCCTTGGCCGCGGCGGCGGAACGCTGGGCGAGGGTGCGCACTTCCCCGGCGACCACCGCGAAGCCGCGGCCCTGCTCGCCGGCGCGGGCTGCCTCGACCGCGGCGTTGAGGGCGAGGATGTTGGTCTGGAAGGCGATGCCGTCGATCACCCCGATGATGTCGGCGATCTTGCGCGCCGACTCGTTGATCGAGGACATGGTGCTGACCACCTTCTGCACCACGGTGCCGCCCTGGGTCGCCACTTCCGAGGCATTGGCCGCCAGCGAGTTGGCCTGGCGGGCATTCTCGGCGTTGAGCTTCACCGTGCTGGTCAGTTCTTCCATGCTCGAGGCGGTTTCCTCCAGGCTCGACGCCTGCTGCTCGGTGCGCGCCGACAGTTCGGCGTTGCCGCTGGCGATCTCGCTGGCGGCGGTGTTGATGGTGTCGGCGGCCTCGCGAATCTGCCCGAGCATCCGCGACAGGCTCAGCGCGGTCTCGTTGGAGAAGTCCTTGAGCTGGCCGAAGGTGCCCTGGTAGTCGGCCTCGATGCGCTGGGTGAGGTCGCCCTGGGCCAGCGCCCCGAGCATCCGCGAGACGTCGCGCAAGCCGCGGTCGGCGGTATCCACCAGGCTGTTCAGGTCCTTCGCCAGCCTGAGGAAGAAGCCTTCCTTGCCGGCCTCCTCGACGCGCTTGCTGAAGTCGCCGGCGGCCGCCGCCTGCACCAGTTGCGAGACTTCCTGCTCGGCGCGGTGTTCCTCGGTGCGGTCGGTCCATTGCACGGCGGAGCCGAGGCGTTCGTTGGCGTCGTTGAACACTGGCACCACGTCGAGGGAGAAGCGCCGGCCGCCGAGGTTGAGCTCGGCCTTGTGCACGCCGGTGAGGTTGGCCAGCAGGTGCCGCTGGTGCGCCGGGTTCTTGTGGAACACGTCGATGTTGGCGCCCATCAGGCGGCCGGCGTCGAAGTTCGGCAGTTGCTTGCGGATATCCGCTTCGGCGCGGCCGAGCATCTCGCTGACGGTGCGGTTCATGTAGATGATGTTGAGGTCGTTGTCGGCGATCATCACGTTGGCCGAGACGTTGTCCAGCGCGCTCTTGATCCGCGCGTTGTAGGCCGCCGTGGCCAGTTGCGCCGAGGTCGCCTCGGCGGCCCCGCGCAGGCGCTCGCGAACGCCGTCGATGGCTTCGGTGATCTGCGCCTTCTTGCCCGGCAGGCGGTCCATCAGCGGCTCGAAGTTGCCCTGGCCGTAGGCGGTGACCACGCTGACCACCTTCATCTTCACCGCGATGTGCGCGGCCACCAGTTCGTTGACGCCCTTGGCGATGCGCGCCGCGCGACCTTCCAGGCGTTCGGCGGGAATCGTCTGGTCGATCCAGCCGGCTTCGTGCTGGCGGCTCATCTCCGCCAGCCCCGCCTCCAGGCTTTCCACCTGCTGGAGTTCGGCGCGTTGTTCGCGCAGTTGCCGCTGCAGCGCCCGCAGGCTGTCGTAGAGACGCTCGTAGCCGGGCGCCGGGGCCTCGCCGACGGCGGTGTCGAGCTGGCCGTCGGCGAACGACTGGAGGAGCGTGGCGATCCGGTCGGCGCGTTGCTGCGCCACCGCATGTGCATTGAACAGACCCATTTCGATATCCCCTGCCTATCCCTCGTTGGCGCCGCTCAGGCCGCGGCTTCGTCGACCAGCGCCATTTCGCGGCTGGTCATCAGTCTTTCGATGTCCACCAGGATCAACATGCGCTCGCCCGCGGTGGCCAGGCCGAGCAGGTATTCGGTGTCGAAGCTGGCGCCGAACTCCGGCGGCGGCCTGATCGCGTCGCCGCCCAGGGCGATCACGTCGGATACCGAGTCCACCACCACGCCGACGATGCGCCGGCCGATGTTGAGGATGATCACCACGGTGAACGGGTCGTAGGTGACCTCGGCGAGGTGGAACTTGATGCGCAGGTCGACGATCGGCACGATCGCCCCGCGCAGGTTGATCACGCCCTTGATGAAGGGCGGCGCGTTGGCGATCGCGGTGACCTGGTCGTAGCCGCGGATCTCCTGCACGCGGAGGATGTCGATGGCGTACTCCTCGCGGCCCAGGGTGAAGGTCAGGTATTCCTGCGCCGGGCCGTTCGCCTGGCTTGCCTCAGTGCCGTTCATCGGCGGTGTCCTCCCGCGCCGCCAGGCGTGGCAGCGCATCGACGTCGAGAATCAGGGCGACGCTGCCGTCGCCCATGATGGTGGCGCCGGCGATACCCTCCACGCGGCGGAAATTCTGTTCCAGGCTCTTGATCACCACTTGCTGCTGGCCGACCAGTTCGTCCACCTGCAGGGCGAAGCTGCGCCCCTCGGACTCGAGGATCACCACGATGCCCTGCTCCGGCGCCGGCGCTTCGCCGCCGATGCGCAACAGCTCGTGCAGGCTGAACAGTGGCAGGTACTCGCCGCGTACGCGGATCATCGCGTTGTCTTCGCCGCCGAGGCCGCGCACGTCGTCGCTGCGCGCCTGCAACGACTCGACGATGTAGGTCAGCGGAATCACGTAGTTGACCGCTTCGACGGCGACGATCAGGCCGTCGAGGATCGCCAGGGTCAGCGGCAGGCGGATGCCGATGCGAGTGCCCATGCCGGGCGCCGAGTCGATGTCGATGCGCCCGCCCATGGCACCGATGTTGCGCTTCACCACGTCCATGCCGACGCCGCGTCCGGACAGCTCGGTAACCGTCTCGGCGGTGGAGAAGCCGGGCATGAACACCAGTTGCCAGACCTCGGCGTCGCTCATCCCGTCATGCACCGGCAGGTTGCGCTCGCGGGCCTTGGCGAGGATGCGCGGACGCGACAGGCCGCGACCGTCGTCGGAAACCTCCACCACCACGCTGCCGCCCTGGTGGCTGGCGGCGAGCTTCACCGTGCCGCTCGCCGGCTTGCCGGCGGCGAGGCGTTCGGCGGGTGTTTCGATGCCGTGGTCGATGCTGTTGCGGACGATGTGGGTGAGCGGATCGCTGAGTTTCTCGATCACGCTCTTGTCCAGTTCGGTGTGCTCGCCGTGCAGGTGCAGCTCGACCTGCTTGCCCAGGCGCGTGGCGGTGTCGCGCACCAGCCTGGGGAAGCGGCTGAAGATGAAGTTGATCGGCAGCATGCGGATCGACATCACCGATTCCTGCAGGTCGCGGGTGTTGTGTTCGAGCTGGGCCAGGGCGTGCTGCAAGCGCTCGTGGTGGCTCGGATCGAGCTGCTCGCCGAGCTGGCCGAGCATGGCCTGGGTGATCACCAGTTCGCCGACCAGGTTGATCAGGCTGTCGATCTTTTCCACGCTGACCCGGATCGAGCCGGACTCGCCGTCGCCACGCACCGGCGCGACTGCGCCCCTGGCCGGCGCGGCGACGGCTTGCGCGGGCGCGCTGGGCGCGGCGGGGCTGCCGGGGGCGCCGTCGAACAGGCCGAAGGCGCGTTCCTCCGTAGGCGGGGAGCCCGGCGCGTCATCGAAGAGGCCGAACGCTTCGCTCGCGGCCGGTGCGCCGGGCGCCTCGTCGAAGAGCCCGAACGCTTCCGGCGCGGCCGCTCGTTCCGGAGCGCCCGGGCCTTCGTCGAAGAAGCCGAAGGCATCGTCGTCCGCGGTTTCCCTGGCGGGACTGGTGGGCGCGTCGTCGAACAGGCCGAAGCCTTCCTCCGCCGCTTCCTGCTCCGGCGCCCGCAGCCAGCCGCGCAGCCGCTCGACCGTCTCCAGCAACGGCACCCCGGGGTCGGGACGACCGCTGCGATGGGCGTCGAGCAGGCGCTGCAGTACGTCGCGGGCTTCGAGGAAGGAGCTGATCATGTCCGGCCGCAGGCCCATCTGGCCGCAGCGGATGCGGTCGAGCAGGGTCTCCAGTTCGTGGGTGACGGCGGTGATGTCGTCGAAACCGAACATTCCGCTGGAACCCTTGATCGAATGCGCGGCGCGGAAGATGCCGTGCAGCGTCTCGCTGTCCGGCCGGTCCAGGTCGAGACCGATCAGGAGGAGTTCGAGGGTGGCCAGGTGTTCCTCGGTTTCCTCGAAGAACACCTGGAGAAACTGGCTCATATCCTGGGGCATGGGACCTCCCCCGCGGGGGAACGGGAATCAGGGCAGGACCTTGCGCGTCACTTCGAGCAGTTTCGGCGGGTCGAACGGCTTCACCAGCCAGCCGGTGGCGCCGGCGCTGCGTCCCTGCTGCTTCATCGCGTCGCTCGATTCGGTGGTCAGCATGAGGATCGGCACGCTGCGGTAGCCGGCCAGGTTACGCAGGCTGCGGATCAGCGATAGGCCGTCCATGTTCGGCATGTTCTGGTCGGTGAACACCAGGCTGTAGCTCTTGCTCTGGGCCTTGCCGAGGCCTTCCTTGCCGTCCGCGGCCTCGTCTACCTCGTAGCCGGCGGACTTCAGGGTGAAGCTCAGCATCTGGCGGATAGACGCCGAGTCGTCGACGATCAGAATCGGTTTGCCCATGGTCTTGCGTCCTCACGGTGTCCCTACCGCAGCGCCAAGTTCGGCGGCGAAGGTGGTGTGTGCCAGGTGGCTGTGACGGAGGGCTCTGATGGCCCTTTGCTAGTTCCAGTAAAGACAATGTCCGGTGGATTTCAATTATTGGCGCCGGTTTCTCGTCGGATAGTTATCCGGTTAGACGGATTGGCTATCGATACCCCTCAGAACAATTCCACTTCGCCCACGTTGACGCTGTTCTGGCTCACCGGGCTGGGCAAGGGCCGGCGCAGTTCCTCGACCTCCCGTGCGACCCGTTCGGGCCATTCCTGGCGCGGCCGCGCCTCCAGCGCGCCGAGGCCGAGGGCGAAGGCGCCAAGACGCGCATGGTGCTTGCGCATCTGGCCGAGCAACTGGCTGCCCATGTCCTGGAATTGCAGGGCGGTGACCGCCGCATCGACGCCCTGGCCGACTTCCAGCGAGAGCCGGTCCAGTTCGTGGATGACCTTCAGGGTGTGCCGGTTCATCGCCTCCAGGTCATCGAGCATGCCCTGGATCTTCTGCTTGGAATCGAGGGCGAAGGACATGTCCTTGTCGGCCAGTTGCGAGATCGCGCTCTCGGCGTCCTGGATCTCGTGGTGGACCACGTCGACGTGCTTGCGGATGGCGGCGGAAAACTCCGTGGAGCGGGTCGACAGCGCGCGCACCTCATCGGCGACCACGGCGAAGCCGCGGCCGCTCTCGCCGGCTCGGGCGGCCTCGATGGCGGCGTTGAGGGCGAGCAGGTTGGTCTGCTTGGCGATGGCGTCCATGTCCTGGGTCGACTGCAGGATCTCGGTGATCTTCAGGCGCACCTGGTCCATGCGTTCCACCAGTTGCTGCGAGGTCCGGCTGGTTTCCAGGGTAGCCTCGACGAACAGGCTGAGGGTCTGCTGGGTGGTCCTGACGAAGTCCTGGAAGTTGATGCCTTCGTCGACCTGGCCGCGCCCGTCGTAGCGCTCGATCAGTGAATGGGACAGGCCGCGCTGGGTATCGATGCGTTCGGCGAGGCCGTGGAAGCTGTCGCTGAGCTGGCGGATCGCCGAATGCAGCAGTTCGTCGATCTGCCGGGCGTGGCCGTCCAGTTGCGCGGTTTCGTCGGCGAGCGCCCGTTGCGCCGCGCTCCAGGCCGGCGAAGCGGCATCCGCCTGCGGGCTGGCATTCGCTACCGCTTGCCGAGGGTCGCGCAGGAGGAGGAAGAGCATGGCCAGGCTGGCGAACCAACCGAGCGCCAGGGCCAGCCAGACGCCGAGGCCGACGGCATGCAGCCCGGCGCACAACGCCCAGGGTAGGGAAAGCAGGCCCAGCTTCAGCAGCAGGGGCCGGGATGGTAACGAAACACCGAGGGACTCGCGCATGCTGCACTCCATGTGCCGGATCGGAGCAGGGCTTCCAGGTGGTCCCGGGACCGTGCGGAAGACACCTTCCAAGCTCGTCGGCGGCGTTTTCTAAAACTAGAGTCCCAATCGGTAATGTCAAACTGCCGTTTTTCCGGCGAGGCCGGTGCCAGGGCCTTTTCCCGGTTGCCGAAGCGACGGATGGCTGGCGCTAGCCGGTTGGGAAGGCGGAGAAGCGCCGGGCCAGGTCCTGGCGGCGGAAGTAGTCGACGACGAAGTCGACGAAGACCCGGGTCTTGGCCGGTAGCAGCTTGTTCGCCGCGTAGTAGAGGCTGGTGTTGCCGGCGTCGACGTACCAGTCCGGCAGGACCCGCACCAGGGCGCCGGACTCCAGGTAGGCATAGGCGTGCTGCATGCATACCAGGGTGATGCCCAGGCCCATGGCGGCGACCTCGCAGGTGGCTTCCGGGTCGCTCATGGTCATGCGTTCGCGCAGCTCGATCGGCGCCTCCTCGCCGTTGCGCCGGCGCAGCGGCCAGGAGCGCACGCGGCCGGTCTGCGGCGAGCGGATGCGGATCCCGTCGAAGCCGCCCAGGTCGCCTGGATGGCGGATCGGCGGCTTGTCGCGGAGGTAGGCGGGCGAGGCGAGGAGGATCAGGTGGCCCGGCGTCAGGTTGCGCGCCACCACCCCGGGAGGCAGTTCGAAACCGCCGCCGATGGCGGCGTCGAAGCCTTCGCCGATGAGGTCGACCTGGCGATTGTCGAAATGCCAGTCGGGCACGATGTCGGGATAGCGTTCGAGGAACTCGCCGAGCAGCGGCAGGATGTAGTCGCGGCCGAAGGCCAGCCCCATGCTGACCTTCAACGTGCCGCTGGGTTGGTTGCCGACGCTGGAGACGTTGGCGAGAGCGGTCTGGATGCCCTCCAGGCTGCCGCCGACCTCTTGCAGGAAACGCTCCCCGGCTTCGGTCAGGGTCAGGCGCCGGGTGCTGCGCTGGAACAGGCGCACGCCGAGGTTGCTTTCCAGGCGGGCGACGTTCTTGCCCACCCCGGCCGGCGTCAGGCCCAGGCGCCTGGCGGCCTCGGCGAAGCTGCCGGCCTCGGCGCTGCGGACGAAGCACTGGATATTGCTGAGGGTTTCCATGGGAAAGGGCCCGCATAAACCATTGGTATCGGCTGAATATAGCGATTACCCGCTACCAGGTCTGCAATGGACGGCGGAAACTCGGGGCCTGTCTATCCACTCCGATGGAGATTTCCATGTCCGTATCCTCTGCATCCCTCGCCGGCAAAGTCGCCTTCGTCCAGGGCGGTTCCCGCGGCATCGGCGCCGCCATCGTTCGCCGGCTGGCCGCCGAAGGCGCCAGCGTCGCCTTCACCTACGTCAGCTCGGCGGACAAGTCCCGGGCCCTGGCGGCCGAACTCGAAGGCGCCGGAGCCAGCATCCTGGCCCTGCATGCCGATAGCGCCGACGCGGCGGCGCTCGTCGCCGCCGTCGACGAAGCGGCGGCTCGCTTCGGACGCATCGACATCCTGGTCAACAACGCCGCTGTCCTCGCCCTCGGTTCGGTGGAAGAGCTGCCGCTGGCCGACTTCGAGCGGACCCTGGCGATCAACGTGCGCAGCGTCTTCGTCGCCACCCAGGCGGCGGTCAAGCACATGGGCGACGGCGGGCGGGTGATCAGCATCGGCAGCACCAATGCCGAACGCATGCCGTTCGCCGGCGGCGCCACCTACGCGATGAGCAAGTCGGCGCTGGTCGGCCTGACCAAGGGCCTGGCCCGCGACCTCGGCCCGCGCGGGATCACGGTGAACAACGTGCAGCCGGGTCCGGTGGATACCGACATGAACCCGGACGACGGCGACTTCGCCGAGACCCTCAAGGGCCTGATGGCGCTGCCGCGCTACGCCCGCAGCGAGGAAATCGCCAGCTTCGTCGCCTACCTGGCCGGGCCGGAAGCGGCCTACATCACCGGGGCCAGCCTGACCATCGATGGCGGTTTCTCGGCCTGACCCGGGGCGCCTCGTTCCGCCCGGCGAAGTAGCCCCTCTCCCCGACCTTATGGCCAGACGTTCCCTCCTGAAGGGAGAGGGCGAGGGGAGAGGTTCCGCTTATCGCACCAGGAAAGGCGAAGCCCCCTCTACGACACCGGTCTCGCTGACGTAGCGCTTCCAATGCTCGATCAGCTCCGCCAGCTTGCCCGGCTGGCTGTCAGCGAGGTCGTGGATCTCGCCCGGGTCGCGGGCCAGGTCGTAGAGCTGCCAGGTGGCCGGGCCCACCGGGGCCGGCAGGTACACCGCCTTCCAGTCGCCCTGGCGGATCGCACGCATGCCGAACAGCTCCCAGCCGGTCACGGTGTTCTCGTCGTGGGCCGCCTCGGTCTCGCCGGAAAGCCAGCCCAGCCACGACCTGCCGCGCGGTTCGGCGATCTCGCGGCCGCGCCAGCGCTTGCCTGGGTGGCGGACACCGGCGAGGTCGAGGAGGGTCGGGGTGACGTCCATCACCGTGGCGAAGGCATGGCTGATCGCGCCCTGCCGGCTTAGCCGCGGGTAGCGCACCAGCGCTGGCACGCGAATGCCGCCCTGGGTGGTGAACGCCTTGTACAGGCGCGACGGCGCGGTGGCCGCCTGGGCCCAGCGCGGGCCATACCAGACGTAGGAATTGGCGCGGCCGATGTTTTCCAGGCTGTTGTCGTAGTGCCGGTCGAGAAAGCCCAGCAGGTCCGGGCCGAATTTCGGGAACGCCTCCAGCAGGGCGCCTTCGGCGCCGTTGTCGGACATGAACAGGACGAAGGTGTTGTCCAGCTCGCCCTGCCGGCGCAGGTAGTCCACGACCCTGCCGATGTTCCAGTCCATGCGCTCGACCATCGCCGCGTAGACCTCCATCGCCCGCGCCGACTTAGCCCGTTCCTCGTCGTCCAGGGCCTCCCACTCGCGGCTCAGGGCGAGCACCGGATGGGCTTCGACGTCCGCTTCCACCAGGCCCAGCTCCTTGAGCCGGGCCAGGCGTTCCTGGCGCAGCGCCTCTGGGCCGGCGTCATAGCGGCCGCGGTACTTCTCGACGATCTCCCGCGGCGCTTGCAGCGGCCAGTGCGGCGCGGAGAACGGCAGGTAGGCGAAGAACGGCCGGCTCTGGTCGCGCTCCTTGAGGTAGTGCAGCAGCTTGTCGCCGAAGGCATCGGAGGAATAGAAACCCTCCGGCAGCGTGTCGAGGTAGCGCTCGTCTTCCACGTAGAGCGCCGGCGTGCCCTTGAGGATGCGCGGAGTGCTTTCGTCGTAGGGAGGCTCGAAGCCGTAGTGGTTGGCGGCGCCCGGCAGCAGCGAGAAGGAACGCTCGAAACCGCGTGCATGGGGCGTCTGTTCCGGCTTCAGACCGAGGTGCCACTTGCCGGCCATGAGGGTCTGGTAGCCGGCCTCGCGGAGCAGCTCCGGCAGCGCCACCACGCGCTCGTTGAGATGCCCTTCGTAACCCGGCTTGCCTGCCAGTTCCGGGGTCAGCGCCTCGGCCATGGTGCCGATCCCGGCGATGTGGTGGTCGGTGCCGGTGAGCAGCATCGAGCGGGTCGGCGAGCAGGTCGAGGCGGTGTGGAAGTCGGTCAGGCGCAGGCCGGCGATGGCCAGGGCGTCGAGGTTCGGCGTGGCGATCTCGCCGCCGAAGGCGCCGATATCGGAGAAGCCCAGGTCGTCGGCGACGATCACCAGGAAGTTGGGGCGTTTGCTCATGCGCGGGTCTCGTCTGGATGGGAGGAGAGGGTGGGGCCCTCGCCCCCGCCCTTCCCGCAGGGGGAAAGGGCCAGGGCAAGGGGCTTTTCAGCAAGCGAGGAATTCGAAGGGCAGGTTTTCCACCCGTCGCGGCGGCGGCGCGACGTACTCGCCGTCGGCGGTCAGTTCGTGCAGCAGCGCTTCGCGCTGGCGCAGGAAGTCGAAGCCACCGCGCTCGCGCGGGTGCGCCAGGTCCACCTCGACCACCCGCCTGATCCGCCCCGGGCGCGGCTCCATCACCACCACCCGGTCGGCCAGGTAGAGCGCCTCCTCGACGTCGTGGGTGACCAGCAGGGTGGTGATGCGGGTGCGCCGACGGATCGCCAGCAACTCTTCCTGCAACTGCTGGCGGGTCAGTGCGTCGAGGGCGCTGAACGGCTCGTCGAGCAGCAGCAGGCGCGGGCTGGCCACCAGGCCGCGGGCGATCGCCACGCGCTGGGCCATGCCGCCCGACAACTGGTGCGGGTAGGCACGCTCGAAGCCGTGCAGGCCGACCAGGCGGATGTATTCGTCGATCCGCGCCGCCTTGTCGGTTTCGCCAAGGGCTTCGTTGACCAGGCCGAGGGCGACGTTCTGCTGCACCGTCAGCCAGGGGAACAGGCGGTGCTCCTGGAACACGATGCCGCGTTCGCCGCCGATGCCGGCGATTGGCCGGCCGTCGACGCGGATCTCGCCGTCGTAGTCGCGGTCCAGGCCGATCAGCAGGCGCAGCAGGGTCGACTTGCCGCAGCCGCTGGCGCCGACGATGGCGATGAACTCGCCCTCGCCGATCTCCAGGTCGAACTGCTGGATCGCTTCCAGTCGCCGGCCGTCCACGGCGAAGTGCTTGCGCACCTGGCGGAAGCTGACCAGCGGGGTGCCCGTGGCGGGTGCGGTGAATGCGTTCATGCGTGTCTCCAGCGCGTGGCGCGCGCTTCGATGCGTTGGCCGAGAGCATTGAGCAGGGCGCCGGTGAGGCCGACCAGGAGCATGCCGGCACCGATCAGGTCCATGCGGAACAGTTGCTGGGCGCCGATCATCAGGCTGCCGATGCCGCCGTCGGAGGGCATGAAGTACTCGGCGCCGATGGTTCCCAGCCAGGCGTAGATCAGCGCCAGGCGCAGGCCGGCGAACACCGACGGGGCGGCACCCGGCAGGACCAGCCGGAGCAGCCGTCGCCAGGGACCCAGGCGCAGCACCCGGGCCGCCTCGCCGAGGCTCGGCGGCAGGCTGGCGATGCCGCGCTGGGTGGCCAGCAGCAGCGGGAAGAAGGCGGCGATTGCGACGAACGTCAGCTTGGCCGGTTCGCCCAGGCCGAACCAGGCGGTGAGCAGCGGCACCCAGGCGAAGATCGCCACCTGCCGCAGTGCCGCGAAAGTGGGGCCGAAGAAGCGTTCCGCCGGGCGCCACAGGCCGAGCAGCAGGCCGCCGAGGAAACCCAGGCCGCCGCCCAGCAGGAGGCCGCCGAGCGTGCGCTTCAGGCTGTCGAACAGGGCGCCCGGCAGGCTGCCGTCGAGCGCTCCGCTCCAGGTCGCCCGCGCCACTTCCAGAGGGCTGGCGAGGATCGCCGGATCGACCCATTCGGCGCTGCTCGCCGACTGCCACAGGAGCAGCAGCGCCAGCGGCGGCAGCCAGACCTGCAGGCGCTGCCAGCCGCGTCCCGGCGGGCGCCGGCGGAATTCGCCGGTGGCGGCTTGCGGCCAGTGCAGCAGGCGGCGGTCGAGCCACTGGATGGCGCGGTCCATGCCCACCCCGACCAGGCCGATGACGAGGATGCAGACGAACACGATGTCGAGCATGAACAGTTGCCGGCCCTGCACCATCAGGTAGCCGATGCCCTCGCTGGAAGCCAGCAGCTCGACCGCCAGCAGCGAGGTCCAACCCTGCGCCAGGGCCAGGCGCAGCCCGGTGAGGAAGGCCGGCAGCGCCGCCGGCAGGATCAGCCGCCAGACCAGCAGGCGTGGCGGCAGGCGCAGCACCGCGGCGGCTTCGCGCAGCTTGGGCTGGGCGTCGCGCACGCCGACCAGGGTATGGATGGTCACCGGCACCACGACCGCTTTCACCAGCACCACCAGCTTGAGCAGTTCGCCGATGCCGAAGAACAGCATGAACAGCGGGATCCAGGCCAGCGTGGGGATCTGCGCGAGGGCGCTGAAGGTGGGGAAGACCAGGCGCTCGGCACGCGGACTGAAGCCCAGCCAGGCGCCTAGCGCGGCGCCGCTGGCGACCCCGGCGAGCAGGCCCCAGGCCAGGCGCCGCAGGCTGATCGCCAATTCGCTCCAGAGTTCGCCGGCGAGCAACTCGCGGGCGCTCTGCCAGACCAGCTCGGGAGTCGGCAGCACCTGGGCCGACATCCAGTGGCGATGGCTGGCGACCCACCACAGCAGCGCCAGCCCGAGCGGCAGCAACCAGGGCAGCAGGCTGTCCCCCAGGCGCCGGGCGAAAGCCGCGGAGGGCGGCGGCGCCAGGCGCGGCAGGGGCCGGCTCCAGGCGGGCGAAAGGGTTTTATCGATATTCTTCATGGGAATATAAATCGCCACATCAATGCGTTTTTTCGCTAAGAAGGGTCATTTAAAGAAAGGCGCCAGGCAGCGGCAAATGCATTTGGAGAATATTTTCCATGCTCTGGCTGCATATGACGCGGAGAGGCCCGTGCGGCCTGTCATACTGCTTATGGTTATAAAAAAATGAATTTTTATTATTTATTTTCGAGGCGCCGCTGTGCATAGCTAGCCGCTCACCCGCTCCCGGCGGGAATCCCTCTCTTCCCGTTCCAAGGAGCCGCCCCATGAAAGCGCTTACGTCTTCCCTGCTCGGTCTGTTCGCCGTGCCTGTCCTCGCCGGCCTGCTCGGTGCCTACGTGCCGCTGGCGAGCGCCGCTCCGCCGAAGGAAATCCGCATCGCGGTGCCGGACGTCAGCGCCGGCAGCTCGCACTCGGGTGGCGGCGTGGTCGACGTGCTCTACACCCGGCAGTTGCTGGAGAAGGAGTTCGCCAACGACGGCATCGCGGTGAAATGGAGCTTCTTCAAGGGCGCCGGTCCGGTGGTCAACGAAGCGTTCGCCAATGGCCAGGTGGACTTCGCCTACCTCGGCGACCTGGCGGCGATCATCGGCAAGTCCGGAGGCCTGGACAGCCGTCTGCTGGCCGCTACCGCGCGAGGGGTCAACCACTATCTCGGCGTGCAGCCGGGGTCCGGGATCAAGACCCTGGAGGATCTCAAGGGCAAGCGCGTAGGCATCTTTCGAGGCACCGCCAGCCAGTTGTCGTTCGACAATGCCCTGGCCAGCGTCGGTCTCAGCGAGAAGGACCTGAAGGTGATCAACCTCGACTTCAGCGCCGCCCTGTCCGCCCTCGCAGCCAGGCAGATCGATGCCACCTGGGGCCTGGCCGGGCTGTTCGCCCTGCGCGACCGCGGGCTCGCGGAAATTCCGCTGAGCACCCGCGACCTGAACGGCGCCGGCACCCTGCAGGCGCTGCTGGTCGGCTCCGGAGCGTTCGTCGATGCCCATCCGGACATCACCGAGCGGCTGCTCAAGGTGCAGTTGCAGGCCCAGGACTGGCTGGCCCGCGAGGAGAACCGCGACGCCTACATCGAACTGGTGTCGAAGCAGGCCAGCTACCCGGTGGTGATCCTGCAGAGCGAGTACCGTGGCCGCAAGCTGGGCGACGCCCTGTCGCCGCGCCTGGACGCCGATTTCCTTGGCCGGCTGGATGCTTCGATCCAGGCGGCCAAGCGTTTCGGCCTGATCCGTCGCGAATTCAGCGCCGAGCAGTGGGCCGCGCCGGAACTGCTGGAGGCGGCCGGCAAGCTGGCGAAGGCCAAGGCCGTGGCGCAGGCGGCGGAGTGACGCCGAGCCGGGGACGGCCGAGGCGGCGCCGTTTCGTAGCAATTTGTAATATGTTTCGAAATTCTTGCACCGACCCAACCAATGACTGGATCGAGCGAAGTATCCAGCCGTTGGTCGGGGATTCTGCGTATATCGCGTCATGAAAGTTTCACGCGGGTAATCCGCAGGTTATTCCGCGATCATTTCGTTCGTTAATCGCCCCATATATTCAGATACAAAATCGGCACTGCCAATTCTTCCAGTTTTCCCTTCCGACAATTCTCCCGACCCTCCCCGGAAACAACTCCAAGTATCTCGCGGCGAACCGCCGCGTCCCGCATCTAGCCTGCCCATCACTACGACAGCGCGGCGCCAGCGCCGGGCCTCGCCCTGCGCGTCGGCGGCATTCCTGATTTTCTTTCGGAGGAGAGCGGTCATATGAATCTCGATAGCAAATTGTTCGACGCGACACTCGATCTCGAACGCGTGAAAGTTTCGGTGAGAACGCTGGTGAAGTTATCCCGCCAGGAACAATCGGCGATCATCCGGACCCTCAACGAGTTTGGTTTCCTGCTGTTGCGCAGCGAACAGGGCGAAGACAGGCAGGAACTTCTCGCGCTCAAGGAGTTGTTCGGCCGCGCCGCCCCCCACCCGCGCGCCGACGCCGACGGCATCGTGCCGATCAGCAATGCGCGGTATGTCAGCGGCTACCTCGGCTCCACGCCGCTGGAGCACAAGCTGCACACCGACGGCGCTTTCCTCGACACCCCGGAGCAATTGTGCAGCCTGCAATGCGTGCGCAACGCCCGGGAGGGCGGGGAGACTCTGCTGGCCAGCGCCGGACTGGCCTTCGAGCGCCTGCGCCGGCGCATGCCGACCAAGCATCTCGGCCTGCTGCGCGGCGACGCCCTGACCATCGTGCGCAAGCACCAGAGCAGCACCCAGCCGGTGTTCCGCCTGAACGGCGAGGCGCTGGGCATCAAGTTCCGGCAGAACGACGGGGCGGCCGAGGTGGTCGAGCACCCTGTGGCGGTGGAGGCCTTCGCCGAACTGGTGGCGGCGCTCGAGGATCCGGCCTGCCAACTGCGGATCAAGCTCGAGCCGGGGGAAATCCTGGTGCTCGACAACACCGCGGTGTTGCACGGGCGCACTGCCTTCTGCGCCAACGAACTGCGCGAGATGCGCCGGCTCAACTTCGACGGCCACGGCCGCCTGCGAGCGGAGCTGGAACTGGGCTTCAAGGTGGGGTTGTGATCGCACAGTTCGTCGCGGTGGTGCTGCCGATCCTGATCTGCACCGGCATCGGTTTCGCCTGGAGCCGTTCCGCCGGGCCGGTGGATACCCGCGCGCTGGTGTTCCTGGTGGCCAACGTCGGCTTTCCCTGCCTGCTGCTGTCGTCGCTGGACCGCCCCGGCCTGTCCATTGGCATGGTGGCCGGGGTGTTCCTCGCCACCGCGCTGGCGGTGCTGGCGTTCGCCCTGCTGGGCCTGGTCTCCCTGCGCCTGCTGCGGATGCCGGTGCGGCGCTACCTGCCGTCGATCATGCTGCCGAACTCCGGGAACATGGGCATCCCCATCGCCTACCTGGCCTTCGGCGAGGAGGCGCTGGTGTATGCGGTGGCGTTCTCCACCCTGATCCAGGTGGGTCACGCGACGCTCGGCGTCTGGTTCGCTTCGGGCGATATCACCCCGGCGAGCATCCTGCGCAACCCGATGATCTATGCCCTGGCCGTGGCGCTGGGCCTGATCGCCCTGGGCTGGAGCCTGCCGCCGCCGTTGCGCGATGTGACCCGCCTGCTGGGCGGGATTACCGTGCCGCTGATGCTGGTGATGCTCGGCCTGTCGCTGGCCGGTCTGCGCCTGCACGAGACCTGGCGGCCGTTGCTGCTGTCTCTGGTGCGGGTCTGGGGCGGTTTCGCGGTCGGCTATGGGATCGCTGCCGGCCTGGGCATGGAGGCGGTGGCGGCGGGCACCTTCGCCATCCAGTGCGGGATGCCGACCGCGGTGCTCACCTACCTGTTGGCCAAGCGTTACGACGGCCCGGTGAACGAAGTGGCAGGCATGGTGCTGATCACCACGCTGCTGGTGCTGCTCTCCACGCCTTTGTTCATCCAGTTGCTGCCGCGCGCGTGAGGACGATCCGGGCCGCCTCGCGGGGCGGCCCGGGGCGTCACCAGATCGAGCGGGAGTAATCGACGACCAGCCGGGTTTCGTCGATGTCGCCGTCGAGATAGCTCGCGTTGCCCCGGTGCCAGGCCTGCGAGGCGCGCAGCGCGAGGCCGGCGAGGGGGCCCGCCTTGACCCGATAGGCGAAGCCGAGGTCGCTTTCCCGGTGCCGCCCGTCACGCCCGTAGAGTCCGGCGTAGATGCTCTTGGCGGCACTGCTGGCGCTGGCCCCGGCACGGCCGCGGGCATGCAACGCATGCAGGCTGAGCCCAGGCAGGCCGAGCGCGCCGAGGTCCAGGTCATAGCGTAATTGCCAGGAACGCTCGCCCGGTCCGTTGAAGTCGGAGTAGCCCACCGAGTTGGCCAGTACCATGGACGCGCTGGAGCGCCCGTCGCCGAAGGCCATGTAGTCGAACGGCTGCTCGCCATGGACACGCTGGTAGGCCAGGGTGATGCGCTGCGGCCCCTGTTCGTAGCCCAGGGCCAGGGAGCTGGCCAGGGTGTCGATGCGGCCGAAGCGGCTCTGGCCGCTGTCGCGGGTGCGGTAGGTGTCGAGGTCGACCCGCAGCGCGCGCTCCCCGCCCAGCGGCTGGCGATGGCTGGCGCCGAAATAGGCCTGCTGCCAGATGTCGTCGAAGCGCGAGGCGTAGAGCGACAGTTGCAGCCGCTCCGTGGCCTGCCATTGACCGCCGAGGAAGCCGACCGCGTCGAGGCGCACCGGATAGGCGCCGAGGCGTCCGTAGACGGTGCTGATGTCGCCACGGACCTTGGATTCGCCGGGGCCGGAGGCGGCGGTGAAGCGCCCGCCCTCGAGCAGCAGCCCGTCGAACGAGCGGTCCTCCAGCAGCAGGCCGTAGGCCATGCCGGCCAGCGTGCGGTTGCTGCTGGCGGCGAACACCGGCGCGCTGGTGGTGGTCTGGCCGTACTTCAGGCGGGTTTCGCCGTGGCGTAGCCTGAGGGCGCCGCCGACCTTGCCGTAGCGATGGTCGGGATGGCCGTCGGCGCCGACCGGCAGGTTGCCGGTGCCGGTGCGGCCGCCGCCGCTGTCCAGTTGCAGGCCGAGCATGGCATGGGCGTCGAGGCCGAAGCCGAGGCTGCCCGGCGTGTAGCCGGAGGCGAACTGGAGGCGCAGGCCCTGGGTGGTTTCCTCGCGGTAGCCGTTGCGCTCGCTCCTGGGCTTGAAGCGGTTGCGCCCGGCGTTGTTCGGGCTGTCGCGGTAGTCGCGGTTGAAGTAGTAGGTGCGGGCGAGGAACTGCAGTTCGCTGTCCTCGACGAAGCCCCCATCCCCGGCCGTCGCGGCCGCCCCTTCGGAAAGCGTGCCGGCGACCAGGCCGGCGAATACAGCGCGTCTGAGATTTTGCATTTATTGTTTTCTCCCACCTGAGTGCCAGGTGGGCGCAGTCTCGGAAGTCGCTCCGCAGGCCGCTTGTGTTTCCCTGCCTCGGCTTTTGCCGGGGCCTGCCATTGGCAGGGGCTGGCATGTGCAACGGCAGGCCGGGTCAAGCATTTCGGAAGTCACCGACGGAGAGTGTGGCGTCGGCCGTCATCCGCAACGGCCGTGGGTGGGAGCCTCGGCTCCCGATGCAACCTCGCCTCAGGGAATACGCTTCATGAACAACAAGACCCTATGCCCTTCGCTCTTGCTCTGCCTTTCGCTGCTCGCACCGCTGTCTTGTCTCGGGGAGACCGCCGCCGCGCCCTATCCGCTGGCCCACCCACCGCGCCTGGCCGACTACCTCCCGCCGCCGCCGGCGGCGGACTCGGCTGCGGCCGTCGCCGATCTCGGCGCGGTGCTGGAGGCGCAACGCCTGCGCACGCCCGAACAGGTACGCCGGGTACGCGCCCACGACCAGTGGGAGGACAACGTCTTCCCCTTCGCCGGCGACCTGCTGGGCGCGTCGTTCGACAAGGAACGCCTGCCGCTGACCCGGAGCTTCTTCAACCGCGCCCAGGAAAACCTGGTCGAGGTGCTGATGCCGGCGAAGAAGCACTTCGCCCGCCCGCGTCCCTACGAAGTGACATCGAAGGTGAAGCCGGTGCTGCCGCCGCCGGAGGGGGAGTCCTATCCCAGCGGCCACACCATGGACAGCTACTTCAAGGCCTCGCTGCTGAGCATGCTGGTGCCGGAGCATCACGATGCGTTCTTCGCCCGCGCCGAGGAGCATGCGCAGAGCCGGGTGCTGGCCGGCGTGCACTTCCCCAGCGACCTGGAAGGCGGGCAGACCGCCGCCGCGGCGCTGGTGGCGAGCCTGCTGGCCGATCCGGCGGTGGCCGCCGACTTTGCCGCGGTGCGCGAGGAGCTGCGCGGCGCGCTGGGGTTGCCGAAACTCCAGTAGAGGAAGGGAAACCGCGCGGCGGCTCAGGCCGCCGCGTGTTGCGCCTGGTCCAGTTCCACCAGCGTCTCGATCATCGCCTTGGCCGCCGCCGAAAGCCGGTAGCCGCTGCGGCTGATGATGCCGCAGCGGGCGCTGAGGCTATCCAGGTTCTGCGGCAGGTTGCGCCACTGTAGCGGTTGCAGTTCGCCGCGCTGCAGGTAGGGGCGCAGGGTCTCGTCGCTGGCGATGCCGATGGCGTCGGTCTGGCGAACGATGCGGATCAGCGCGTGCATGTTCTCGCAGCGGATGTTGGCGGCGAAGTCGATCTTGCCGCTGAGGTTCGCCAGCAGCTTGCGGATGCCCGGGGGAATCAGGGTCGAGGCCAGCGGGTAGTTGAACAGGTCGTTGGTGGACAGGCTGTCCTTGCCCAGCAGCGGATGTTGCGGACGGCAGAAGAACTGGCCGCGGCGCGGGGTCAGCGGGCGCGTCTGGAAGTTCGGGTCGGCCTCGAAGTCGCGGATGTCGGCGACGAAGAATTCGATCTCTTCGCGGAGCAGGGAGCGGCTGAGCTTTTCCCAGTTGTCCACGTCCAGGCTGATCTGCACCCGCGGGTGGCGGTTGATGAAGTCGGCCACCGCGTCCGGCACCAGTTGCTGGGCCGGCGCCGGCCCGCTGCCGAAGCGCAGCTCGCCGGCATCCAGCTTGTTCAACTGGGCGATCTCGTGGATCAGGTTGGCCGACCCCTGCACCAGGCTCAGCGCGTGTTGCAGCACCACCTGGCCTTCCGGCGTCGGGCGCAGGTCCTTGCTGCCACGGTCCACCAACTGGCAGCCAAGCTCCTGCTCCAGGCCCTGGATGCTGCGGCTGAAGGCCGGCTGGGTGATGCCCATGGCGTCCGCCGCGCGGACGAAACTGCGGTGTTCGGCGAGGGCGATGAAGTAACGCAGTTGGCGCAGATCCATGATGCTTTACCGGCATTGGAAATATTGGACAAAGGCATTTGCCGTTCGGGATGTGCTGGTTTTAAATGCAAGCTCTTATTCCGTCAACAAAGAACAAATTAGAAAAATATGCGATTTAGTAATAAGCATAGATAGACCCCAGGAGCTGAACATGGTCCACCGTGCCTTTGCCGCGCCACCTCCGCCGTTCCGAATGCCCTTCCGCGTCGCCGGCGGCTGTCGTCCCTGACAGTCGCCCGGGGCTGAGCCGTCCGCCGGCCCCCCTTCGAACCTTTCGCCAGATCGCTGCCTTGCGCGGCATGGCCGCCTGCTGCCTGCGTCCGGCTGTGCCGGAACCGAGGACATTCACGATGAAGTATCACTACCGCTTGCCGCTCCGCCGAACGCCGCCCGGCGGCTCCGACTACGCCCTGGCCCTGCTGCTCGCCCTCGGCGGTGCGTTGCCGGCCAGTGCCGCCGATGCTCCCGCGCCCGCCGAGGAGGCGCCGCCGCTGGCCGGCAGCGCACCGGCCAAGGCCGATACGGCCCTGGGCAAGGTTACCGTCACCGCGCGTCGCCGCGAGGAGGATTCGCAGAAGGTACCGACGCCGATCACCGTGCTCGGCGGCGAGACTCTCGAGGCCCAGCGCATCTCCCGGGTGCAGGACCTGCAGCAGGTGCTGCCCAGCGTCAATGTCGCCTACATCCATGCGCGGCAGTCGAGCGTCGCCGTGCGCGGCATCGGCAACAACCCCGCCAGCGACGGCCTGGAAGGCAGCGCCGGGATCTACCTCGACAACGTCTACCTGGGGCGGCCGGGAATGGCCGTGTTCGACCTGCTGGACATCGAGCAACTGGAGCTGCTGCGCGGTCCGCAGGGCACTCTGTTCGGCAAGAACACCACCGCCGGGGTGCTGAACATCAGCACCCGCGCGCCGACCTTCACTACCGAACGCACCGTCGAGGTCTCCGGCGGGCAGGACGGCTACTTCCAGGGCCGCGGCACGGTTTCCGGGCCGCTCGGCGAAACCCTCGCCGGACGCCTCTCGGCCTATCGCACCCGCGACGACGGCTACATCAAGAACATCCACGACGACAACTATCTCAACGGCGGCGAGCGCCAGGGCGCGCGTGGGCAATTGCTGTTCGAGCCGAACGAGGACTTCAGCCTGCGCTGGATCGCCGACTACAACGAGGAGGATTCGAGCAACGGCAGCATGGTGGTCTACGGCGCCGCCGAGCGTTTCTGGCAGCGCGCCGCGCTGGTCGGCGCTTCGCCGTTGCGCGATCCGCAGCGCAAGAAGGTCAACATCAACGGCCGCCAGCACGTCAGCGTGCACCAGGGCGGCAGCTCTCTGGAGGCCAACTGGAACCTCGCCGGCGGCTACCGCCTGACCTCCATCAGCGCCTACCGCTACTGGCACTTCTCCCCGGCCAACGACGAGCAACTGAACGTCTCGGCGATCAACGACACCGGGGTGGAAGTGCACGACCGGCAGTTCTCCCAGGAGATCCGCCTGGCCTCGCCCACCGGCGGTGCCTTCGACTACGTGGTGGGCGCCTACGCGTTCAGGCAGAACCTCGGCAACAAGACCTTCACCTCCTACGGACCGTTGGCCGACCTGTACCTGCTCGGCGCCAATCTCGGCGCGCTGAACGACACCTACTCGAAGGCCAACGGCAAGATCGAGACCGACAGCTTCGCGCTGTTCGCCCAGGGCACCTGGCACCTCAGCGAACGCCTGGACTTCACCGCCGGCCTGCGCGGTACCTACGAGGAGAAGAACGCCAAGGTCGAGCGCTTCGCTCCGCTGGGCGGCGCGGCGGTCGGCGGGGTCGGCGCGGCGGTGCGCAACGGCCAGCTCGGCGCCTACGATTCCGGCGATCTCAGCCAGTACAACTTCGCCCCTTCGGCGTTGCTCAGCCTCAGCTACCAGTTCAGCGACGACCTGCTCGGCTACGCCAGCCTGTCCCACGGCGAGAAGTCCGGCGGGGTCAACCTGGCGGTGGGCAGCGCGCCGAGCGCCGGCGCCGATTCGCTGCTGGTCGGACCGGAGCGCGCCAACGACGCCGAGCTGGGCCTGAAGAGCACGCTCTTCGACCGGCGCCTGCTGCTCAACGCCAACCTGTTCTGGACCGGCATCCACGGCTACCAGGCCACCACCCTGTACCAGGCGCCGGGCTCGACGCAGTTGGTGCAGGTGCTGGCCAACGCCGGCAGCGTGCGCTCGCGCGGCCTGGAATTCGAGGCCACCGCGCTGCCGTTGCGCGGCCTGACCCTGAACTTCAACGGCTCTTACAACGACGTCACCTACCTGTCGTTCAAGGATGCCCCGTGCCCTGCGGAAGTCAGCACCCGGCCCGGCGCGCCGAGCAGTTGCGACCTCAGCGGGCAGCGCGTGGTCGGCGCCTCGAAATGGATCGCCAACCTCAATGGCGAATACCAGTGGCGCCTCGACGACCGCTTCCAACCCTACGTCAGCGCCAGCTACGCCTACCGCTCCGCGGCCGAGGGCACGCTGGACAACTCCGACCTTTCGAAGATCGACGGCTACGCCCTGGTGAACCTCGCCGCCGGCCTGCGCAGCGATCTCGGCGACGGCCAACTGGACACCTCGGTATGGCTGAAGAACGCCTTCGACAAGGACTACTACCTGAGCGCCTTCGCCAGCATCAACGGCTCCTACACCGCATCGGTGGGACAGCCGCGCACGCTCGGCGTATCGCTGCGCTACGACTTCTGAGCCTTCACCCACGCAGTACCCCACGCATGAGGAACATGACATGAGCAATGCAGCACAAGCCCTCGCCACGCCGGTACGGCTCGACGTCCGGCCGGTCGCCGGACGGATCGGCGCGGAGATTCGCGGCGTGACCCTGTCCGGCGAACTGGACGCCGCCACCGTCGAGGCGATCCAGGCCGCCCTGGTACGCCACAAGGTGATCTTCTTCCGGGACCAGAGCCATCTCGACGACCAGACCCAGGAGGCCTTCGCCCACTTGCTCGGCGAACCGGTCGCCCACCCCACAGTGCCGTCCCGCGAAGGCACCCGCTTCCTCCTCGAGCTGGATGGCGCCGAAGGCCGCCGGGCCAACTCCTGGCATACCGACGTGACCTTCGTCGAGGCCTACCCGAAGGCCTCGATCCTGCGCAGCGTGGTGGCCCCGGAGTCCGGCGGCGACACCGTCTGGGCCAACACGGCGAGCGCCTACGCCGACCTGCCGGCGGAGCTGCGCGAGCTGGCCGACCGGCTCTGGGCGGTGCACAGCAACGAGTACGACTACGCCGGGGTCAAGCCCAGCGCCTCGCTGGAGCAGTTGGAGAACTACCGCAAGGTGTTCACCTCGACCGTCTACGAGACCGAGCACCCGGTGGTCCGCGTGCATCCGCAAAGCGGCGAGCGGACGCTGCTCCTTGGCCACTTCGTGAAACGCCTGAAGGGTCTTTCGCAGCATGACTCGGCGCACCTCTTCGCGGTGCTGCAGGGACACGTCACGCGCCTGGAGAACACCGTGCGCTGGCGCTGGCAGGCCGGCGACGTGGCGATCTGGGACAACCGCGCGACCCAGCACTACGCGATCGACGACTACGGCGACCAGCCGCGCGTGGTGCGCCGGGTGACCCTTGGCGGCGACGTGCCGGTAGGCATCGACGGACAACGCAGCCGGACGATCCGGAAGGCATGACGGACCCGGCCCTCTCCTCGCCGGGGAGGGCGACCACAGGCAGAACGAACCCGCGAGGACCCCTTACATGAGCCAATCCGCCACCGCCCGGCAACCCGAACCCGAGGTCGCCGAGGCATTCCGCATCACCCCCCTGGAGGCGCCGCTGGGCGCCGAAGTCCGTGGCCTCGACGCGCGTCGCCCGCTGGCGCCGGAGCAGGTCCTGGCGCTCAAGCAGGCGCTGCGCGAGCACCACGTCCTGGTGTTCCGCCAGCAGCACCTCGACGATGAGCAGTACTTGCGCTTCGCCACCCTGTTCGGCTCGGTGTTCCAGCCGCCGGCGGACATCCCGGTGCTGTCCTCGGGTGGCGACGGCAAGGTGCCGGACATCGTCAAGGTGGCCAACACCGGCGACGGCGAACTGGGCAACTTCGCCCTGCCGGCACACATCGACCACCAATGGACGCCGGTGCCGTCCTCCGGCTCGTTGCTCTACGCGCTGGAGGTGCCGTCCAGTGGCGGCGAGACGCGCTTCACCAACCTGGCGCGCGCCTACGAGAGCCTCGACGAGGCGACCCGGCGCGAGATCGATGGCCTGCGCCTGATCAACTACAACCCCTTCATCCGCCTGCGCGAGGGCGGCTACGGCGGCGGTTTCGCCACCTACCGCACGCCGGACATCGAACCGATCCAGGGCAGCGAGCACCCACTGGTACGCACCCACCCGGAAAGCGGCCGGCGCGTACTGTTCCTCAGCGCCCACACCGAGGTGGAGATTCCCGGCTACGACCCCGCGCGGGGCCAGGCGCTGATCGGTCGCCTGCGCGAACATCTGGCGCGCCCGGAACTGAGCTACAGCCACGCCTGGTCGGTGGGCGACATCGTCTGGTGGGACAACCAGGCCGTGCTGCATGCGCGCAACGCCTTCCCGGCCAGCGAGCGGCGGCGCCTGAAGCGCATCAGCCTGGCGGGCAGCCGTCCGTTCTGAACCGGCATCCCCCAGCGTGCGCCGGCTCCTCCGTTGCCGACCGACGCCGGTCGCTGCGCACCGCTCTGGCGAGCCCCTTCCGTTCCGGCGAATAGCTAGCAGAACTGCGACATGCTGTCGCAGTTCTGCCATTTCTCCGCGTCTATCCTGCCCATAGGGCAATTCGCCTTTGGTCTAACGAGCTGGCCTGCAGCGCCCATGGAAAGGCGATCCTGACTTTGTAGTCAAAGTTTTGCTTTGCTACTTTGGCCAGGCATCAGGGATTGCTGATACAGCGTATTAAAAACATTAATTACCCCGGCATTCCGCGGCGCTGGCAGGATATTTTCCCGTTGAAGCCGTAGCGGCTTGACCTGATAGCCGGTCATTCACGGCAGGGATGTCATATTCTCGCGCGGGCTTCCCCGGATAGGCTGCACGCCAGTCAGGACGCGCCCGGCGGCGATGGGCGGGAATTGTTGGTCGGTTTATGACTTGTAGTTTCTCTGTCGTATGCCTTCAGAACTTGTTGAAGGCTTTTCGGCTCGATTGCACAATGCCGCGCCAAGGTTCGTTCGCGAATCGCGGTATGTGAGCTAGACCTCCGCAGCCGGTGCGCCATCCGCAGTGCCCCGGACTACTCGACAATCACGCAGGAGATTCGTGAGTGCAGATCGGTGTCCCCCTCGAGACCCATGCCGGTGAGACGCGGGTTTCCGCCACCCCGGAAACCGTCAAGAAGCTGATCGGCCAAGGCCACCAGGTGATCGTCCAGAGCGGCGCCGGCGTCAACGCCAGCCAGCCGGACAGTGCCTATGAAGCCGCCGGCGCGACGATCGGCAGCGCCGCCGAGGCCTTCGGCGCCGACCTGGTGCTGAAGGTGGTCGCGCCCAGCGCCGCCGAGCTGGCCCAGATGAAAAGCGGCGCCGTGCTGGTCGGCATGCTCAACCCCTTCGACAACGAGAACATCGCCCGCATGGCCGAGCGCGGCATCACCGCCTTCGCCCTCGAGGCCGCGCCGCGTACCTCGCGGGCGCAGAGCCTGGACGTGCTCTCCTCGCAGGCCAACATCGCCGGCTACAAGGCGGTGATGCTCGCCGCCAACCACTATCCGCGCTTCATGCCGATGCTGATGACCGCCGCCGGCACCGTGAAGGCCGCCCGCGTGCTGATCCTCGGCGCCGGCGTCGCCGGCCTGCAGGCGATCGCCACGGCCAAGCGCCTGGGTGCGGTGATCGAGGCTTCCGACGTGCGTCCGGCGGTGAAGGAGCAGATCGAGTCGCTCGGCGCCAAGTTCGTCGACGTGCCCTACGAGACCGACGAAGAGCGCGAGTGCGCCGAAGGCGTCGGCGGCTATGCGCGGCCGATGCCGGCCTCGTGGATGGAGCGCCAGGCCAAGGCCGTGCACGAGCGCGCCAAGCAGTCGGACATCGTCATCACTACCGCGCTGATCCCCGGCCGCAAGGCGCCGACGCTGCTGCACGAGGCGACCGTGGCGGAGATGAAGCCGGGCTCGGTGGTCATCGACCTGGCCGCCGCCCAGGGCGGCAACTGCCCGCTGACCGAGGCCGACCAGGTCGTGGTCCGGCACGGCGTGACCATCGTCGGCCACAGCAACCTGGCCGCGCTGGTACCGGCGGACGCCTCGGCGCTATACGCGCGCAACATCCTCGACTTCCTCAAGCTCACCCTGAACGCCGAAGGCTTCAGCGTGAACCTCGAGGACGACATCGTCGCCGCCTGCCTGATGTGCCGCGACGGGCAGGCGGTGCGCAAGAACGGCTGAGCCGCTGCGTCGGGAAGCTTCGATAACGATAAATGCGCACGCCTCGCGCCTGCGCCCTGAAGACCGGTGAAAACGATGGATATCATTTCTGACGGGATCTACAACCTGATCATCTTCGTGCTGGCCGTGTACGTCGGCTACCACGTGGTATGGAACGTCACCCCTGCCTTGCACACCCCGCTGATGGCGGTGACCAACGCGATTTCCGCGATCGTCATCGTCGGCGCCATGCTCGCCGCCGCCCTGACCGTGACCCCGCTGGGCAAGGCCATGGGCACCCTCGCCGTGGCCCTGGCCGCGGTCAATGTGTTCGGTGGCTTCCTGGTCACCCGGCGCATGCTGGAAATGTTCAAGAAGAAAGCGCCGAAGGCGGGGGGCCACTGATGAGCATGAACCTGGTCACCCTCCTGTACCTCATCGCCTCGGTCTGCTTCATCCAGGCCCTGAAAGGCCTGTCGCACCCGACCACCTCGCGCCGCGGCAACCTCTTCGGCATGGTCGGCATGGCCATCGCCGTGGCCACCACCGTCGGCCTGGTGTTCAAGCTGGGCGCGGAGATCGCCACCACCGGCGTCGGCTACATCGTCGTCGGCCTGCTGGTCGGCGGCACCGCCGGCTCGATCATGGCCAAGCGCGTCGAGATGACCAAGATGCCCGAGCTGGTCGCCTTCATGCACAGCATGATCGGCCTGGCCGCGGTGTTCATCGCCATCGCCGCGGTGGTCGAGCCGCAGTCGCTGGGGATCGTCGCGCACCTGGGCGACACCATTCCCACCGGCAACCGCCTGGAGCTGTTCCTCGGCGCGGCCATCGGCGCCATCACCTTCTCCGGTTCGGTGATCGCCTTCGGCAAGCTCTCCGGCAAGTACAAGTTCCGCCTGTTCCAGGGCACCCCGGTGCAGTTCTCCGGGCAGCACCTGCTGAACCTGGTGCTCGGCCTGGCGACCCTCGGCCTGGGCCTGGTGTTCATGTTCACCGGCAACCTCACCGCCTTCGCCGTGATGCTGGCGCTGGCCTTCGTCCTCGGCGTGCTGATCATCATCCCCATCGGCGGCGCCGACATGCCGGTGGTGGTGTCGATGCTCAACTCCTATTCCGGCTGGGCCGCGGCGGGGATCGGCTTCTCGCTGAACAACTCGATGCTGATCATCGCCGGCTCGCTGGTCGGCTCTTCGGGCGCGATCCTCTCCTACATCATGTGCAAGGCGATGAACCGCTCGTTCTTCAACGTCATCCTCGGCGGCTTCGGCGCCGAAGCCGACGCCGGCGGCCCGGCGGGCTCCAAGGAGCAGCGTCCGGTGAAGTCCGGTTCGGCCGACGATGCCTCGTTCCTGCTGACCAACGCCGACAGCGTGATCATCGTCCCCGGCTACGGCCTGGCGGTGGCCCGCGCCCAGCACGCGCTGATGGAACTGGCGGAGAAGCTGACCCATCGCGGGGTCACCGTGAAGTTCGCCATCCACCCGGTCGCCGGGCGCATGCCGGGGCACATGAACGTGCTGCTGGCCGAGGCCGAGGTGCCCTACGAGCAGGTGTTTGAGATGGAGGACATCAACTCCGAGTTCGGCCAGACCGACGTGGTCCTGGTGCTCGGTGCCAACGACGTGGTCAACCCGGCGGCGAAGAACGATCCGAAGTCGCCCATCGCCGGCATGCCGATCCTCGAGGCCTACAAGGCCAAGACCGTGATCGTCAACAAGCGCTCCATGGCCAGCGGCTACGCCGGCCTGGACAACGAGCTGTTCTACCTGGACAAGACCATGATGGTGTTCGGCGACGCCAAGAAAGTCATCGAAGACATGGTCAAGGCGGTGGAGTGATTCCCCGCTGAGTCCACCAGAACCCCGGCCCAGGCCGGGGTTTTTCGTTTTCGCGGGTTGTCCGCGCAGCGTTCTCCGCCGCTTCCAACGGCGAAAACACCAGCCTTTCAGGAATATTTTTCATGCCCGCAAGGCATGGGTTTTTCGTCGGATCGCTGTAGCCCGCCAACCACGCGGCCTGTGGCGACAGGGGCGAAACCCATAGCTCCAGAAGTTATTTCCATAACAAAAATAATTACTTCAGGCGCTAAGCCTCCTTGCCAATCATGCAACTCCCTGCGCCGCTAGGACTCCAGCACGGACCTGAGCGGCCATCGAGTTCGTCAGTGCAAGGAGCTTTTCATGGCAACACCCCAGCCCGTCGATGCCCGCACGCAGCCCTGGCGCGAGACGCCCGGCGGCGACCTGGTGGCGCTCGGTCGGCCGGTTCGCCAGGCGTTGCACCTGGTTCGCCACAACCCGGCACAGGGTCGGGTGCTCAGCCGGCGCGAGACGATCCTGCTGGTCCTGTTCGCCCTGACCCTGCACGGAGCGGTGATCCATTGGCTGAGCCAGCAGAGAACCCCGGCGCTGCCCGAGGTGCCGCCACAGGTGCCGCCGATGACCATCGAGTTCACCGCCCCGGCGCCGCCGGTGGTGGAACCGCCGCCGCCCGAGCCGTTGCCGCCGGTGGTCGAGGAACCGCCACCGCCGGTGGTCGACGAGAACGCGGTGAAGCCGCCGCCGCCGAAGCCGGTGCCCAAGCCGAAACCCAAGCCCAAGCCGCAACCCCGGCCGAAGCCGGCGCCGAAGGCCGTCGAGCCGGCTCCGCCCGCGCCGCCGCAACCCGCCGCGCCACCCGCCCCGCCGGCGCCGGTCGCTGCTCCGGCGCCGTTGACGCCGCCGTCGGCGAACGCCGGCTACCTGCACAACCCGGCGCCGGAATACCCCGCCCTGGCCATGCGCCGCGGCTGGGAGGGCACCGTGCTGTTGCGGGTGCATGTCCTCGCCAGCGGCAGTCCGAGCGAGATCCAGGTGCAGAAGTCGAGCGGACGCGAAGCCCTCGACCAGGCCGCGGTGAAAGCGGTCAAGCGCTGGTCCTTCGTTCCCGCCAAGCGCGGCGACAAGGCCGAGGACGGCTGGGTCAGCGTACCGATCGATTTCAAGTTGAACTGAATCTGCAGCGTCACGAGGAGCATCCGTCATGAGTCTGTTAACCACCCCGCTCGAATCCGTCGAAGGCGCCGTCATCTGGCTGCTGGTCGGCTTTTCCGTGGTCACCTGGGGCCTGGCCCTGGTCAAGGGCGTGCAGTTCGCCCGGCAGAAGCGCCAGGACCGCCAGTTCCAGAAGCAGTTCTGGAGCGCCACCAGCCTCGACTCCGCCGGCGAGCAGGCGCAGGACAAGCAGGGCGCCGGCGCCCGCGTGGCCCAGGCCGGCTTCGCCGCGATCCAGGTGCAGGACAACGGCCAGCCCGACCTGGCCCAGTCGATCAACCACCAGGACCGTCTCGAACGCGCCCTGCGCCAGCAGATCCAGCGCGAGCGGCGTTCCCTGGAGTCGGGCCTGGCGGTGCTCGCCTCGATCGGCTCGACCTCGCCCTTCATCGGTCTGTTCGGCACCGTCTGGGGCATCATGGAGGCGCTCAAGGGGATCAGCGCGGCCGGCTCGGCGAGCCTGGAGACCGTGGCCGGGCCGATCGGCAGCGCGCTGATCGCCACCGGCGTGGGAATCGCCGTCGCGGTGCCGGCGGTGCTGGTCTACAACTACTTCCTGCGGCGCCTGAAGCTGACCGCCGCCGACCTCGACGACTTCGCCCACGACTTCTACAGCCTGGCGCAGAAGAGCGCGTTCCGCGTC
The DNA here is from genome assembly GCF_001813485.1 of Pseudomonas sp. HMSC067G02. NCBI lineage: Bacteria > Pseudomonadati > Pseudomonadota > Gammaproteobacteria > Pseudomonadales > Pseudomonadaceae > Pseudomonas > Pseudomonas sp. HMSC067G02. The sequence goes on along the minus strand of NZ_KV812728.1, from coordinate 87,773 downwards.
ATCGTCCATCCCTCCGCCGCGCGCCAGGCCGGCAACCCCTCGCGCAACGTGAAGGAGGCGTCCTGACATGGCCTTCTCGACCCAGGACAGCGACGAAGTCCTTTCCGAAATCAACGTCACCCCGCTGGTCGACGTGATGCTGGTGCTGCTGGTGGTGTTCATCGTCACCGCGCCGCTGCTGACCAACTCGATCCCGATCAACCTGCCGAAGACCGAATCGGTGGCCCCGCCGGAGCAGAAGGATCCCCTGGTGGTGAGCATCGATGGCGCCGGCAAGCTGTTCGTCAACAAGGACGAGATCCAGCCGGAGCTGCTGGAGAGCAACCTGGCCGCGGCCAAGGCGAAGGACGCCGAGGTCCGCGTGCAGTTGCAGGCCGACGAAGGGGTGAACTACGGCCAGGTGGCGAAGGCCATGGCTTCCATCGAGCGCGCCGGGATCACCAGGCTGGCAGTGATCACCGCACGCTGAAGCGAATCCACGCCGTCCGGCGCAGGCCGGGCGGGCAACGGTTTCGACCGCTCCGATCCGGGCAGGGGAGAGCGGTCTTTTTTATTCCGGATGGACGCTCCTCGGGTGTGTCCGCCGAGGCCGGGCTTCCGAATGCGTCGCGCATCGTGCCCGTCGCTTGCACGCCCCACGCCTGGGCGCTCAGGCCTGGCGTGCCGGCGCCTCCTGCTCCTTGGCGTCCTCCGTTCCTTCGACTTCCCATTCACCGGCCCAGTCCTCGCCGAACAGTTCGCTGGGATGCTGGGTGCGGCTGGCGCCGTTGCCGCAGCCCATAGATTCCGCCGAGCAATAGCGGTCGCAACCCCAGCAGATGCGCTCCGGGTGGCTGGGATGGAGGGGAAATTTCTTGGCCATGATCCTGTCCCGATACCTGATGCCTGCGCTCAGGTATACCGCCGATGGCATGCGTCGCCCAGGCGTTGCCGCGGAAAAGTGGCTTCGGCTTGCGCTGGATCAACTCGATTGGCTCATATGAATTCATAGAATATTAAAATTGCTTTTTATTCCTTAGAGAAAAAAGACTGCGCCCTTACACTTCCCTGGTGATGAATTTTTCTGGAGGGATCTCCATGCACAGCGAACGCGTCCGTTATGTGTTGGTGCCCGGTTGGTACGGCTCGGAAGACGCCCATTGGCAAAGTCACTGGCAGCGCGCGCTGCCCAATGCCTCACGGGTCGAGCAACAGGACTGGATCACCCCGCTGCGCGCCGACTGGATCGCCGAGCTGGACGCCGAGATCCGCCGCCAGCCCGGGCCGGTGGTGCTGATCGCGCACAGCCTGGGTTGTGTGACAGTGGCGCTGTGGGCGGCCCAGGCCGAGCGCCGGGTGCGCGACCAGGTACGCGGCGCCCTGCTGGTGGCGCCGGCCGACGTCGAGCGCGAGAGCTGCGCCGAGGCGCTGCGCAACTTCGCGCCGATCAGCCGCGAGCCGTTGCCGTTCCCCAGCGTGCTGGTGGGTTCCGACAACGACCAGGCCTGCAGCCCGCAGCGCGCCATGCACCTGGCCCGCGCCTGGGGCGCGGAGACGGTGATCCTGCCCGAGGCCGGGCACATCAACGTGAAGTCCGGCCACGGCGCCTGGGAGGCCGGCTACCGTCACCTGTTCCGCTTGCAGTACCTGATCGACAGCCAGGCCCGTCGCCGCGCCTGATCCTCCAGATCGTTAACCTTGGCGTAACGGTTCGTCGCCCGGCTTGATTGAACAGGCCTGGCGGCCTGCCTAACGTGGCTCCTCACGACAGCGTGAAACCTGGAGCCGACATGACGACACCGATCTCTCCCCCGCCGCAGTGGTCGCGGCGCCGCCAGGAAAAGCAGCGGCGCCTCGAGCGCGTGCGCGGCTTGGCCGACGGCGCGGTGCTGCCGCGCGAACGCCTGGTCGCCGCGCTGGAGGCGCTGATCGCGCCGGGCGATCGGGTGGTGCTGGAAGGCAACAACCAGAAGCAGGCGGACTTCCTCTCCCGTTCGCTGGCGCGGGTCGATCCCGGCAAGCTGCACGACCTGCACATGATCATGCCCAGCGTCGGCCGCCCGGAGCATCTCGACCTGTTCGAACTGGGCATCGCGCGCAAGCTCGACTTCTCCTTCTCCGGCCCGCAGAGCCTGCGCATCGGCCAGTTGCTCGAAGACGGCCTGCTGGAGATCGGCGCGATCCACACCTACATCGAGCTGTACGCGCGGCTGGTGGTCGACCTGATCCCCAACGTCGCACTGGTCGCCGGTTTCGTCGCCGACCGCGAAGGCAACGTGTACACCGGGCCGAGCACCGAAGACACCCCGGCGCTGGTGGAGCCCACCGCGTTCAGCGACGGCATCGTCATCGTCCAGGTCAACCGTATCGTCGACGACCCGCGCGACCTGCCGCGAGTGGACATCCCGGCGTCCTGGGTGGACTTCGTGGTCGAGGCCGACCAGCCGTTCTACATCGAGCCGCTGTTCACCCGCGACCCGCGCCACATCAAGCCGGTCCACGTGCTGATGGCGATGATGGCGATCCGCGGCATCTACCAGCGGCACAACGTGCAGTCGCTGAACCACGGCATCGGCTTCAACACCGCGGCCATCGAGCTGATCCTGCCGACCTACGGCGAGTCCCTCGGCCTGAAGGGCAAGATCTGCCGGCACTGGACCCTCAACCCGCACCCGACCCTGATCCCCGCCATCGAGAGCGGCTGGGTCGAGAGCGTGCACTGCTTCGGCACCGAGCTGGGCATGGAGGGCTACATCGCCCAGCGTCCCGACGTGTTCTTCACCGGTCGCGACGGCTCGCTGCGTTCCAATCGGATGTTCTGCCAACTGGCAGGACAATACGCCGTCGACCTGTTCATCGGCGCTACCCTCCAGGTCGACGGCGACGGCCATTCCTCCACCGTCACCCGCGGACGCCTGGCCGGCTTCGGCGGCGCCCCGAACATGGGCCACGACCCGCGCGGCCGGCGCCACTCGACGCCGGCCTGGCTGGACATGCGGGGCGAACCCGAGGCCTTGCTGGAGCGCGGCAGGAAGCTGGTGGTGCAGATGGTCGAGACCTTCCAGGACGGCGGCAAGCCGACCTTCGTCGAGCGTCTCGACGCGCTGGAGGTGGCGCGCCAGACCGGCATGCCGCTGGCGCCGGTGATGATCTATGGCGACGACGTCACCCATGTGCTCACCGAGGAAGGCATCGCCTACCTGTACAAGGCGCGCTCGCTGGAGGAACGCCAGGCGATGATCGCCGCGGTGGCGGGGATCAGTCCGATCGGCCTGCGCCACGATCCGCGCGAGACCCTGCGGATGCGCCGCGAAGGGCTGATCGCGCTGCCCGAGGACCTCGGCATCCGCCGCACCGACGCCTCGCGCGAGCTGCTGGCGGCGAAGAGCATCGCCGAGCTGGTCGAGTGGTCCGGCGGGCTGTACCAGCCGCCGGCGCGTTTCAGGAGCTGGTGATGAACGCCATCGCGAACCTCGCGGCGACGCTGCGCGCCGACCTCGGCGAATGCCTGGCCGACCTGGCGGTGGACGCCCTCATCGACGAAGCCGAACTGTCGCCCAAGCCGGCCCTGGTGGACTGCCGCGGCAATGGCGCGCATGCCGACCTGCACCTGGGCCTGATGCAGGCCTCGGCGCTGAGCCTGTGGCCGTGTTTCAAGGAAATGGCCGACGCCGCCCAGCGGCATGGGCGCATCGATGCGCGCCTGCGCGGCGTCCTTGGCCAACTGGGGCGCGACGGCGAGGCGGCGATGCTGCGTACCACCGAAGGCGTGAACACCCATCGCGGAGCGATCTGGGCGCTCGGCCTGCTGGTCGCGGCCGCCGCTCTCGAACCGCGCTGCACGCAGGCCGGCGAAGTGGCCGCGCGCGCAGGACGCATCGCCCTGCTCGACGATCCGGCGGCCGCCATCGGCGACAGCCACGGCGAGCGCGTCCGTCTGCGCTACGGCGTCGGCGGCGCCCGCGAGGAGGCGCGTCTCGGCTTCCCCCGCGCAGTGCGCCACGGCCTGCCGCAGCTATGGCGCAGCCGCGAAGGCGGCGCTGGCGAGCAGAACGCCAGGCTCGATGCGCTGCTGGCGATCATGAGCGTCCTCGACGATACCTGCGTGCTGCACCGCGCCGGCCGCGTCGGCCTCGCCGCGATGCAGGATGGCGCCCGCGCGGTGCTCGCCGCCGGCGGCAGCGCCAGTCTCGCCGGGCGTCGCCGCCTGTGCGAGCTGGACCGCCGCCTGCTGGCGCTGAACGCTTCGCCCGGCGGCGCCGCCGACCTGCTGGCCGCCTGTCTTTTCCTCGATCGCCTGCCCGCCGTGTCCGGTGGGTGGGCTGGGAGTCTCTGAGATGGAAACCCTGACCTTCGAATTTCCCGCCGGCGCTCCGGCGCGCGGTCGCGCCCTGGCCGGCTGCGTCGGCTCCGGCGACCTGGAGGTGCTGCTCGAGCCGGCCGCCGGAGGCGCGCTGAGCATCCAGGTGGTGACCTCGGTGAACGGCAGCGGCCCGCGCTGGCAACAACTCTTCGCGCGGGTCTTCGCGGCGTCCACGGCGCCGGCCGCGTCGATCCGCATCCACGATTTCGGCGCCACTCCCGGGGTGGTCCGCCTGCGCCTGGAGCAGGCACTGGAGGAGGCTGGCCATGACTGACGTCGCCCGCCTGCTGGCGCTGCGCAGCTTCACCGAACTGGGAGCGCGCCAACGCGCCCGTGCCCTGCTCGACGCGGGCAGCTTCCGCGAGTTGCTCGATCCCTTCGCCGGCGTGCAGTCACCCTGGCTGGAACGACAGGGCATCGTGCCCCAGGCCGACGATGGGGTAGTGGTCGCCCGTGGCCTGCTCGACGGCCAGCCGGCGGTGCTCGCCGCCATCGAAGGGGCCTTCCAGGGCGGCAGCCTTGGCGAAGTCAGCGGAGCGAAGATCGCCGGCGCGCTGGAGCTGGCCGCCGAGGACAACCGCAACGGCGTTCCGACCCGGGCCCTGCTGTTGCTGGAAACCGGTGGCGTGCGCCTGCAGGAAGCCAACCTCGGACTGGCGGCGATCGCCGAGATCCAGGCGGCCATCGTCGATCTGCAGCGCTACCAGCCGGTGGTGGCGGTGATCGCCGGGCCGGTCGGCTGCTTCGGCGGTATGTCCATCGCCGCCGGGCTGTGCAGCTACGTGCTGGTGACCCGCGAGGCGCGCCTCGGATTGAACGGTCCGCAGGTGATCGAACAGGAGGCCGGCATCGCTGAATACGACTCGCGCGACCGGCCGTTCATCTGGAGCCTCACCGGCGGCGAGCAGCGCTTCGCCAGCGGTCTCGCCGACGCCTACCTGGCCGACGACCTCGATGAGGTACGCACCTCGGTACTCGCGTATTTCGCCAAGGGCCTGCCGGCACGGCCGCGCTGCCGCCGCGCCGAGGATTACCTGCGGCGGCTGGGCGACCTCGATACCGCCGAGCAACCGGATGCCGCCGGCGTGCGCCGGCTGTACCAGGGGCTGGGCCAAGGAGATGCAACATGAGCCAACCGTTCACTTCCCGTGGCCTGGCCTGGTTCCAGGCGCTGGCCGGTAGCCTCGCGCCGCGTCCCGGCGATCCTGCTTCGTTGCGCGTCGCCGATGCCGAGCTGGACGGCTACCCGGTGCGTTTCCTAGCCGTCGTGCCCGATCCCGACAATCCGTTCCCGCGCGCTCGCCAGGGCGAGGTCGGGCTGCTCGAGGGCTGGGGCCTGGCCGCCGCCGTCGACGAGGCGCTGGAGGCCGACCGCGAGGCGCCGCGCAAGCGCGCGCTGCTGGCCATCGTCGACGTGCCGAGCCAGGCCTACGGCCGCCGCGAGGAGGCCCTGGGTATCCACCAGGCGCTGGCCGGGGCGGTGGATGCCTACGCCCGCGCCCGACTCGCCGGGCATCCGCTGATCGGCCTGCTGGTGGGCAAGGCGATGTCCGGTGCGTTCCTCGCCCACGGCTACCAGGCCAACCGCCTGATCGCCTTGCACGATCCGGGGGTGATGGTCCACGCCATGGGCAAGGCCGCCGCCGCGCGGATCACCCTGCGCAGCGTCGAGGAACTGGAGGCGTTGGCGGCGAAGGTGCCGCCGATGGCCTACGACATCGACAGCTACGCGTCGCTCGGCCTGCTCTGGAGGACCCTTCCGGTGGAGACCGTCGAGGTGCCGTCGACGGCGGACCTGGTGCGGGTCCGCACCTGCCTGGGCGAGGCCCTGGCCGATATCCTCGGCGGCCCGCGCGACCTCGGCGGCCGCCTCGGCGCGGCCAACCGCGAGGCGTCGGCGCGGGTGCGCCGGCTGCTGCGCGAGCAGTGGTGAATTCAGGAGCGAGCCGTGGTCATCGCGAACAGCTCACAGCGGGGCTCCAGCCGGCGACGGCTCGCTCCTGATCCGATGCGCCGCTGGGCAGCGCCGGAGCCCCACGACCTGCTCCTGGGCATGGCGCCGGCGCATCTGCCGGAGAATGCTCCGGCCTGGGTCTGCGCGGCACTGAAGGCCGGCTGGCCGGTGGTGGTGCGCCGTGCGCCGGCAGATCCTGCGCGGGTGGCCATCGGCGTGCGCGGCCTGGCGCGGGAGCAGCGCTGGGCCGGCTGGATGCCGTTGGCGGCAATCACCCGGCGCTTGTGCCCGGAAGCGCTGGGCCAGCGCGAGCCGGCGATGCTGCGCGATCTGCCGGCCTGGCGTGCCTTGCGCGACCTGCGTGCGCCGCTGAACGCGCTGGGACTGGCCTGGGGCGTGACCGGCGGCGCCGGTTTCGAGCTGGCCAGCGGGGTCGCCGTGTTGCATCCGGACAGTGACCTCGACCTGCTGCTGCGCACCCCGCGCCCGTTCCCGCGCGATGACGCGCTACGCCTGCTGCAACGCTTCGAGCAGTGTCCCTGCCGGATCGACCTGCAACTGCAGACCCCGGCGGGTGGCGTGGCCCTGCGCGAATGGGCCGAGGGTCGGCCCAGGGTGCTGGCGAAAGGCAGCGAGGCGCCGCTGTTGCTGGAAGACCCCTGGCGGGTCGCGGAGGTCGAGGCATGAGCGTGCTGTTCGCCTATCCCGGCCAGGGCGCCCAACGTCCCGGCATGCTCGCGGCCTTGCCCGACGAACCGCCGGTGCGCGCCTGCCTGGAGCAGGCGGCGGACTGTCTCGGCCAGGCGCCGGCCGAACTGGAGAGCGCCGAGGCCTTGCGCGGCACCCGCGCGGTGCAGTTGTGCCTGCTGATCGCCGGGGTCGCCGCCAGCCGCCTGCTGGAGACGCGCGGGCATCGGCCGGGGCTGGTCGCCGGGCTGTCCATCGGCGCCTATCCGGCGGCGGTGGTGGCCGGCGCGCTGGACTTCGACGACGCGCTGCGTCTGGTGGCGCTGCGCGGCGAACTGATGCAGGCCGCCTGGCCCGAGGGCTACGGGATGAGCGCCATCCTCGGTCTCGACCAGGCGCAACTGGATGCGCTGATCCTGATGGTGCGGCGCGAGCACCCGCCGCTCTACCTGGCCAACGTCAACGCCGAGCGGCAACTGGTGGTGGCCGGCAGCGAAGCGGCGCTGGCCGCCCTCGCCGAACGCGCGCGTGCCGCCGGCGCCAGCGCGGCGAAGCGCCTGGCGGTGAGCGTACCGTCGCACTGTGCGCTGCTCGACGAACCGGCCGCGCGCCTGGCCGAAGCCTTCGCCGGCATCCACCTGCATCGGCCGCGCGTGCCCTACCTGAGCAGCAGCCGGGCGCGCCTGGTCGCCGAACCGGCCGCGCTGGCCGACGATCTCGCCGGCAACATGGCGCGCCGCGTCGAGTGGCTGGCGACATTGCGCAGCGCCTACGAGCGCGGTGCCCGCCTGCATCTCGAGCTGCCGCCGGGACGGATCCTCAGCGGGCTGGCGCGGCCTCTGTTCGGCTGCGCCACGCCGGCCTTCGAAGGCTCCCGGGCGGATACCCTGGACGCGCTGTTGCGCGAGGAGGAAAAGAGAACCCGATAAGCGTTCGTTCGAGGCATAAAAACAACAACATCGATCCGCAACCGAGGACAACAATAATGATTATCTACGGTGTCGCACTGCTGTCTCTGTGTACCCTCGCCGGGCTGTTCATCGGCGAGATCCTTGGCGTGCTGCTCGGCGTGCCGGCCAACGTCGGTGGCGTCGGCATCGCCATGCTGCTGCTGATCTTCGTCGGCAGCTACCTGGGCAAGCGTGGCCTGCTCTCGGCGAAAACCGAGCAGGGCGTGGAGTTCTGGAGCGCGGTCTACATTCCCATCGTGGTCGCCATGGCCGCCCAGCAGAATGTCCTCGGCGCGCTGAGCGGCGGGCCGGCCGCTATCCTCGCCGGCATCGCCGCGGTCGCCGTGGCCTTCGCCCTGGTTCCGCTGCTCGACCGCTTCGGCCGGAAGAAAGCCGAAGGCGCCCCGCCATTGAAACCGCGCACCAGCGTGCAGGGGTGAGCGCCATGTTCGAGTCCCTGAACAAAGTCATCAATGGCTACGGCCTGATCAGCGGCTTCGCCATCATCGGCGTGACCATGGCGGTGTCCTACTGGTTGTCGGCGCGCCTCACCCGCGGGCGCCTGCACGGCTCGGCGATCGCGATCTTCCTCGGCCTGGTGCTGTCCTACGTCGGCGGCGTCGCCACCGGCGGGCAGAAAGGATTGGTGGACGTGCCCCTGATGTCCGGTATCGGCCTGCTGGGCGGCGCCATGCTGCGCGACTTCGCCATCGTCGCCACGGCCTTCGGGGTGAATGTCGAGGAACTGCGTCGGGCAGGGGTTTCCGGGGTGGTGTCGCTGTTCCTCGGGGTCGGTTCGTCGTTCGTCGCCGGGGTCGCGGTGGCCATGGCCTTCGGCTACACCGATGCGGTCAGCCTGACCACCATCGGCGCCGGCGCGGTCACCTACATCGTCGGACCGGTGACCGGCGCCGCCCTGGGGGCCAGTTCCGAGGTGATGGCGCTGAGCATCGCCGCCGGGTTGGTGAAGGCGATCCTGGTGATGGTCCTGACGCCTTTCGTCGCGCCCTACATCGGCCTGAACAATCCACGTACGGCGGTGATCTTCGGTGGTCTCATGGGCACCTCCAGCGGCGTTGCCGGCGGCCTCGCCGCCACCGACCCGAAGCTGGTGCCCTACGGTTGCCTGACCGCGGCGTTCTATACCGCCATCGGTTGCCTGCTGGGGCCGTCGCTGCTGTATTTCAGCGTGCGCGGCCTGGTTGGGTGAGCGGGCTGGTCCGGGCTCCCTCTCCCTGAAGGGCGAGGGTTGGGGAGAGGTCAGCGGGCCAGCGGCAATGTGGACTTCCGTCCGCTATCCCGCCGCCTCCTGCTCCAGGCGCAGGCTGTACATCCGGCACTCCGCGAGCAACGCCAGCAGGTTCGGGTCGCGCTCCTTGGCCTTGAGGAACACCACGCCGATGTGCTGCTGCAGGCGATAGCGCGGTTGCAGCGGGATCAGCCGCACGCGGTTCTCGTAGACCGCCTCGATGCGTTTGGGCAGCAGCGCATGGCCGACCCCCGAGCTGACCATGCTGAGGAGGGTGAAGATGTCGTTCACCTGCATGGCGATCTGCGGTTCGAAGCCGGCCTGCTGGAACACCCGGGTGCCGTCCTGATGGGTGGCGAAGCCCTGGGTGAGCGTGACGAAGGGCGTGTCGCGCAGGGTGCTGAGATCGATCTCGGCGAGCCTGGCGTAGGGCGAGTCCACCGGCACGGCGAGGAAGATGTCATCGGAGAACAGCGGCAACTGCTCGCAGTCGGGATCGCTGACGCTGTCGTTGAGCGACACCAGGATGGCGTCCAGCTCCATGTTCTTCAGCTGGTAGAACAGGTCGACGTTGGAGCCGAGGATCAGGTCGATGTTCAGCGCGCTGCGTCGCAGCTTGAGGCCCATGATCAGTTGCGGCACGGTCTTCACCGTCAGCGAATAGAGCGCGCCGAGCTTGAAGCGCTCGGCGGAGAAGCCGGCCGCCTCGCGGGTCAGGCGCACCGTGTCGAGTACCTCCTGGACCAGCTTCTGCGCGCGCTCCTCGAGCACGTAGGCGCTTTCCAGCGGGGTCAGGTTGCGTCCCTCGTGCTTGAACAGCGGGCAGCGCAGGGCGCTTTCCAGCGAGTGGATGGCGCGGTGCACGCTGACGTTGCTGGTGCCCAGTTCCGCCGCCGCGCGCGCCAGGTTGCCGGTGCGCATGAAGGCGAGGAAGGTTTCCAGCTTCTTGAGGGTGATTTCTTCGTCGATCAGCATCCGCGTTCCCCTGGCCGGTGGCGTCGGGGGATTGTGCCTGAGGCGGCGCGGGAGGGGTAAAAAGGGCCGTCATGTCCTAGCGCGTGGCGGAGCATGACGGCCTGGAAACGCCTTGGGGAAGGCGGAGTTGCACTGACCGGATGGAATCCCGCTTCGGCAGCCTGAGCCGCCGATAGGCTAACGGAACTCAGCGGATGGAGCGGATGGTGCGCCGGACCGGGGTGGTCCGGAGCGCCGGCCACCCTAGCAACGGAGGCTTTTTGCCACAGTCATCGGATTCGTCTTTGTCAGAAAGAAAGTTCCTCTTGGAATGTCGGAAAGCTGAGGGTCAGTGCCGGCGCTCGGCAAGCTTGCCCAGTTGCTCCCGGCAGTAGTCGACGAACAATCGTGCCGGCTTGGTCAGTTGCGCGCGTTTCAGCCAGGCGGCGGCGAGCCCGGAGGTGGACACCGGCTCGGCGAGGTCGACCATGACCACCTTCTTGCCGTCGTAGGTGCATTCCGAATGCGGGCGGGTGACCAGCAGGGAGAAGCCGAAGCCCTGGCCGACCATGCCGCGCACCATCTCGATGGACGGCGAGCTGAAGGCGATGTTCGGCGTCAGGCCGAGTTCCTCGAACAGGCTGACGAAATAGGTGCGGCTGGGCTGCACGTCGAGCAGGATCATCGGTTCCAGGCACAGGTCGCGCAGCGACACTTGCGCCTGCCCGGCGAAGCGGTGGCCTTCGGGGAGCAGCGCGTGGGGTCGTTGCGGCGGCATCAGCGGCTCGGTCTCGATGGTCGAGTCGAGGTCGTGCTCGTAGAGGAAGGCCAGGTCGAAGCGCCCCGAGGTGAGGCCTTGCACCAGTTCCTGCTGCTCGCCGTCGCGGATGCGGATCTCCACCCCCGGATAGGCCTGGCGAAAGCCGGCGATCAGGCCCGGCAGGTAGAGCGGGGCGACCGTCTCGAAGCAGCCGATGTCGATCTGCCCGGCGATCACGTCGTTGTCGGCCAGGGCGTTCTGCTCGAACTCGTGGGCCATCCGCAGCAGCTCCTGGGCCTTGCGGTAGAAGCGCGCGCCGGCGGGGGTCAGCGACACGCCCTGGGCGTGGTGGCGGATGAACAGCTGCACGCCGAAGCTTTCCTCCAGACCCTTCACCGCCGTGGAGATCGACGGCTGGGCGATGTACAGCTTGCGCGAGGCCTCGGCCACGCTGCCGCATTCCACGGTGGTCACGAAATACTTGAGTTGCCGCAAGGTATAGGACGCCACTGCAAGACCTCATCGGCGCATCATCCTCCCCGGGCCGGGCGTGCGCGCCTCGATTGTTGTGTCCGCCGCGCTGCAAGCAAGTTGCAGGCCGCCGCCGAGCGTCGCGGCGCTGGCCGCGACGACGATTGCCCGCCTGCACGATAACCCAGCACGACGCACTTTGCCGGGGCACGCCTGGCCAGCTTTTTCTTATGTCCCGAGGACATTTTTAATAATTTTCCTTCGCCGCGGCTTGCGCGACCATCCTTCCCCATCGACCCCATGGACAGCGGTCCGCCTCCCGGCGGTCCGGGCCATGCGTGCAGAACCACGACCGGCGCAGACCGGCGAGATAACAAGGAGAAGGTGGGGTGTTCGAACTCAGCGATTGGCAACGGCGCGCCGCGACACAGCGCTTCATCGACCAGGCCCTGATCGGCGGCCGCCAGCGTCCGGCCGCCAGCGGCGCTACCTTCGACGCCCTCGATCCGGCGAGCAATCGCCTGCTGGCGCGGGTCGCGGCCTGCGATGCGGCCGACGTCGACGCGGCAGTGGCCGCCGCCCGCCGCGCCTTCGACGAAGGCCCCTGGACGCGTCTCGCCCCGGTCGAGCGCAAGCGCGTGCTGCTGCGCCTGGCCGAGCTGATGCTGGCCCATCGCGAAGAGCTGGCGCTGCTCGACTCGCTGAACATGGGCAAGCCGGTGATGGACGCCTGGAACATCGATGTGCCCGGCGCCGCCCACGTCTTCGCCTGGTATGCGGAAAGCCTCGACAAGCTCTACGACCAGGTCGCGCCGACCGCCCAGCAGGCCCTGGCCACCATTACCCGCGTGCCGCTGGGGGTGATCGGCGCGGTGGTGCCGTGGAACTTCCCGCTCGACATGGCCGCCTGGAAGCTCGCCCCGGCCCTGGCCGCCGGCAACTCGGTGGTGCTCAAGCCGGCCGAGCAGTCGCCGTTCTCCGCCCTGCGCCTGGCCGAGCTGGCCCTGGAGGCGGGGGTGCCGGAAGGCGTGCTGAACGTGGTGCCGGGCCTCGGCGAGCAGGCCGGCAAGGCCCTCGGCCTGCACCCGGAGGTGGACGCACTGGTGTTCACCGGCTCCACCGAGGTCGGCAAGTACTTCATGCAGTATTCCGCGCAATCCAACCTCAAGCAGGTCTGGCTGGAGTGCGGCGGCAAGAGTCCGAACCTGGTGTTCGCCGATTGCCGCGATCTCGACCTGGCGGCGGAAAAGGCCGCCTTCGGCATTTTCTTCAACCAGGGCGAGGTCTGTTCGGCGAACTCGCGCTTGCTGGTGGAGCGTTCGATCCACGACGAGTTCGTCGAGCGCCTGCTGGCCAAGGCCCGCGACTGGCAGCCGGGCGATCCGCTGGACCCGGCCAGCCGCGCCGGCGCCATCGTCGACCGCCGGCAGACCGCCGGGATTCTCGCCGCCATCGAGCGGGCGCAAGGCGAGGGCGCGACCCTGCTCGGCGGTGGCCGCCAGTTGACGATCAACGGTTCGGACAACTTCATCGAACCGACCCTGTTCGGCGACGTACGCCCGGACATGCAGCTGGCCCGCGAGGAAATCTTCGGTCCGGTGCTGGCGATCAGCGCCTTCGACTCCGAGGACGAGGCCATCCGCCTGGCCAACGACAGCCGCTACGGCCTCGCCGCCTCGCTGTGGAGCGACGACCTGCACCGTGCGCACCGGGTGGCGCGGCGCTTGAATGCCGGAACGGTGTCGGTGAATACCGTGGACGCGCTGGACGTCGCGGTGCCTTTCGGCGGCGGTAAGCAGTCCGGCTTCGGTCGCGACCTGTCGCTGCATTCCTTCGACAAGTACACCCAGTTGAAGACGACCTGGTTCCAGTTGCGCTGAAGACGCGACGGACGCGACACGACTCGATGCCGATAACGACAACAAGAGGACGATCGAATGAACGACACGCCGAACGTGCGTGAGCCGGCCCTGCGCCGCGTGCTCGGGCTGGGACCGCTGCTGGCGGTGGCCATCGGCCTGGTGGTTTCCCAGGGCGTGATGGTACTGATGCTGCAAGGTGCCGGGACGGCCGGCCTGGGCTTCATCGTGCCGCTGGGAGTGGCCTACCTGCTGGCGCTGAGCTACGCCTTTTCCTTTTCCGAACTGGCCCTGATGATTCCCCGCGCCGGTAGCCTTAGCAGCTACACCGAGGTGGCCATCGGGCATTTCCCGGCGATCCTGGCGACCTTTTCCGGCTACGTGGTGGTGGCGATGTTCGCCCTCTCGGCGGAACTGCTGCTGCTCGACCTGATCATCGGCAAGGTCTACCCCGGCGCGCTGCCGCCGATGCTGGTGGCCTACGGCGTGCTCGGCCTGTTCACCCTGCTCAACCTGCTCGGCATCGACATCTTCGCGCGCCTGCAGAGCGCCCTGGCGCTGCTGATGATGATCGTCCTGCTGGTGCTCGGCCTGGGTGCGGTGAGCAGTGACCACGCTTCCGCGCAGACCGCCCTGGCGAGCGGCTGGAACCCGCTAGGGGTAAGCGCCCTGGCGCTCACCGCGATGGCCGTGTGGGGCTTCGTCGGTGCCGAGTTCGTCTGCCCGCTGGTGGAGGAGACGCGGCGTCCGGAGCGCAACATCCCGCGTTCGATGATCCTCGGCCTGAGCATCATCTTCCTGACCATCGCCCTCTACTGCTTCGGTGCGCTGCTGTGCATCCCGCAGGCGGAACTGGCCGGCGACCCGCTGCCACACTTCCTCTTCGCCAACCGCGTGTTCGGCGAGTACGGCCAGCTGTTCCTGGTGATCGCCGCGATCACCGCCACCTGCAGCACCCTCAACTCGTCGCTGGCGGCGATCCCGCGGATGCTCTACGGGATGGCGCAGAACGGCCAGGCCTTCCCGCAATTCAAGCAGCTCAGCCGGCGGGCGCGCACGCCCTGGGTGGCGGTGCTGTTCGTCGCCGCGATCACCGGCCTGCCGATCCTGATCCTCGGCCAGGACCCGGACTCGATCAACCTGCTGCTGCTCGCCGCCGCGCTGGCCTGGCTGCTGGCCTACATCATCGCCCACGTCGACGTGCTGGCCCTGCGCCGTCGCTATCCGCACATCGCCCGTCCGTTCCGCACGCCGTTCTACCCGCTGCCGCAACTGTTCGGCATCGCCGGGATGATCTACGCGGTGGTCCACGTCTCGCCGACCCCGGAAATGACCGGACGGATCTTCGCCAGCGCCGGCGTGGTGCTGGGCGTGGTCTCGCTGGTGGCGGTGGTGTGGATCAAGGGCGTGATGCGCAAGCCTCTCTTCGTACCCGAACCGCTCGAGACGGCCGGTGAGACTGCCCAGGGCAAGTCCGTCGCCCTCGATCCCCTGCAATCCCCTTCGGCCTGACGCGCCAAGGGAACAAGGAGAACACAGACGATGACCGCTCAGCTCAACCCGCAGCGCGACACCCGCGACTACCAGCAACTGGACGCCGCGCACCACATCCACGCCTTCCTCGACCAGAAGGCGCTGAACCGCGAAGGCCCGCGGGTGATGGTCCGCGGCGATGGCCTGCAGCTCTGGGACAACGACGGCAAGCGCTACCTGGACGGCATGTCCGGCCTCTGGTGCACCAACCTCGGCTACGGCCGCCAGGACCTCGCCGCCGCCGCCAGCCGCCAGCTGGAACAACTGCCGTACTACAACATGTTCTTCCACACCACCCACCCGGCGGTGGTGGAGCTTTCCGAGATGCTCTTCAGCCTGCTGCCGGACCACTACAGCCACGCGATCTACACCAACTCCGGCTCCGAGGCCAACGAGGTGCTGATCCGTACCGTGCGGCGCTACTGGCAGATCCTCGGCAAGCCGCAGAAGAAGATCATGATCGGCCGGTGGAACGGCTACCACGGCTCGACCCTGGGCAGCACCGCGCTCGGCGGGATGAAGTTCATGCACGAGATGGGCGGCATGCTGCCGGACTTCGCCCACATCGACGAACCCTACTGGTACGCCAACGGCGGCGAGCTGAGCCCGGCCGAGTTCGGTCGCCGCGCGGCGCTGCAACTGGAGGAGAAGATCCTCGAACTGGGCGCGGAGAACGTCGCCGCCTTCGTCGCCGAGCCCTTCCAGGGCGCCGGCGGCATGATCTTCCCGCCGCAAAGCTATTGGCCGGAGATCCAGCGCATCTGCCGGCAGTACGACGTGCTGCTGTGCGCCGACGAAGTGATCGGCGGCTTCGGCCGCACCGGCGAATGGTTCGCCCACGAACACTTCGGCTTCCAGCCGGACACCCTGTCCATCGCCAAGGGCCTGACGTCCGGCTACATCCCCATGGGCGGCCTGGTTCTCGGCAAGCGCATCGCCGAGGTGCTGGTGGAGCAGGGCGGGGTGTTCGCCCACGGCCTGACCTATTCCGGCCACCCGGTGGCGGCGGCGGTGGCCATCGCCAACCTCAAGGCGCTGCGCGACGAGGGCGTGGTCACGCGGGTCAGGGAGGAGACCGGTCCCTACCTGCAACGCTGCCTGCGCGAGGTCTTCGGCGACCATCCGCTGGTCGGCGAGGTCCAGGGCGCCGGCTTCGTCGCCGCGCTGCAGTTCGCCGAGGACAAGGCGACCCGCAAGCGCTTCGCCAACGAGAACGACCTGGCCTGGCGCTGCCGCACCATCGGCTTCGAGGAGGGCGTGATCATCCGCTCCACCCTCGGCCGCATGATCATGGCCCCGGCGCTGGTGGCCGGGCGTGCCGAGATCGACGAACTGATCGACAAGACCCGTATCGCGGTGGATCGCACCGCGCGCGAGATCGGCGTGCTCTGACGCGCCCCGGTGGCCCGGCCTCGGCCGGGTCGCCGGCGACACGGAGCGTCCCCCCATAACGACGACGCGGCGCCTGGCGACCGCGCGCGGAACCGTTTCGGCCTCTGGCCGGCAACTGCCTCAGCAACATCACAACAATGCCAATCGGCTGTGGGAGTGTTCCATGTACAAGTCCTTGCACCAGTACGCACACGTGTTTTCCCGGTTGTCCCTGTTCGGCCTGGCGTTCGCCGCGGCGGCCCAGGCGCAGAGCCAGAGCCTGACGGTGATCTCCTTCGGCGGCGCGACCAAGGCCGCCCAGGAACAGGCCTATTTCAAACCCTTCGAGCGAAGCGGCGGCGGGCAGGTGGTCGCCGGCGAATACAACGGCGAAATGGCCAAGGTGAAGGCCATGGTCGACGTCGGCAAGGTCAGCTGGGACGTGGTCGAGGTGGAGAGCCCCGAACTGCTCCGCGGCTGCGACGAGGGGTTGTTCGAACGCCTCGACCCGGCGCGCTTCGGCGACCCCGCGCAGTTCGTCCCCGGCACTTTCAGCGAGTGCGGGGTGGCCACCTACGTCTGGTCGATGGTGATGGCCTACGACTCGACGAAGCTGGCCAGGGCGCCGCAGTCCTGGGCGGATTTCTGGAACGTCCGCGAGTTCCCCGGCAAGCGTGGCCTGCGCAAGGGCGCCAAGTACACACTGGAAGTGGCGTTGCTGGCCGACGGGGTGAAGGCGGAGGACCTCTACAAGGTACTCGCCACCCCGGAGGGGGTCGGCCGCGCCTTCGCCAAGCTCGACCAGCTCAAGCCGAACATCCAGTGGTGGGAGGCCGGCGCCCAGCCGCCGCAATGGCTGGCGGCCGGCGACGTGGTGATGAGCGCGGCCTACAACGGGCGCATCGCCGCTGCGCAGAAGGAGGGGGTGAAACTGGCCATCGTCTGGCCCGGCAGTCTCTACGATCCGGAGTACTGGGCGGTGGTGAAGGGCACGCCGAACAAGGCGCTGGCGGAGAAATTCATCGCCTTCGCCAGCCAGCCGCAGACGCAGAAGGTGTTCTCCGAGCAGATCCCCTACGGGCCGGTACACAAGGGCACCCTGGCGTTGCTGCCGAAGACGGTGCAGGAGGCGCTGCCGACCGCGCCGGCCAACCTCGAAGGCGCGCGGGCGGTGGATGCCGAGTTCTGGGTGGACCACGGCGAGGAGCTGGAACAGCGTTTCAATGCCTGGGCGGCGCGCTGAACGCGCTGCGCGTCGGCAAAAAAAACGACGGGCCCCAAGTCGTCCGGGCCCGTCGGGTCAAAGCGCTGACGGGGTGATCAGCGCAGCTCTTCCAACAACCCCTGCAGATACCGACAGCCCTCGGTATCCAGCGCCTGCACCGGAAGGCGCGGCGCCCCCACCTCCAGGCCGGAGAGGCCCAGGCCGGCCTTGATGGTGGTCGGCAGGCCCCGGCGGAGGATGAAGTCGAGCAGCGGCAACTGCCGGTAGAACAGCGTGCGGGCCTTCTCCAGGTCGCCGTCGAGCACCGCCTGGTAGAGCTGGCCGTTGAGCGTCGGGATCAGGTTCGGCGCGGCGCTGCACCAGCCTTTCGCGCCGGCCACGAAGGCCTCCAGCGCCAGCGGGTTGCAGCCGTTGTAGAAGGGCACCCGGCCTTCGCCGAGCAGGCGCAGCTTGTGCATGCGCTGGATGTCGCCGGTGCTCTCCTTGACCATGGTCACGTTGTCCACTTCGCGGACGATGCGCAGGATCAGTTCCACCGACATGTCGATGCCGCTGGTGCCCGGGTTGTTGTAGAGCATCACCGGCACGCCGATGGCTTCGCCCACCGCGCGGTAGTGCTGGAACACTTCCGCCTCGTTGAGCTTCCAGTAGGAGATCGGCAGGACCATCACCGCCTCGGCGCCGAGGGATTCGGCGAACTGCGCGCGGCGCACGGTCTTGGCGGTGGTCAGGTCGGAGACGCTGACGATGGTCGGCACGCGATGGGCGACGGTCTTCAGGGTGAAGTCGACCACCTCGTCCCATTCCGGATCGCTCAGGTAGGCGCCTTCGCCGGTGCTGCCGAGCGGGGCGATGGCGTGCACGCCGCCGTCGATCAGGCGCTCGATGGAGCGGCCGAGGGCCGGCAGGTCGAGACCGCCGTCGGCGGCGAAGGGGGTGATGGTGTAGCCGATGATGCCGTGGATGGATGCGGACATTGGATGTACCCGTGACATTGAGTGGGAAATGCCAGGACGGACCTGGTGGGAAAGGTCGTTCAGCTCAGGCAGTCGCTGTTGCGCGGCAGGCAGCGCCGGGCGTAGTAGTTGAATGCGGCGCCGTGGCGCTTCGGGGTGGAGATCCAGTCGTGGGCCTCGCGCGCCAGGGCCGGCGGGATCGGCTTGATCTCTCCGGCGGCCATCGCCAGCAACTGCATCTTCGCCGCGCGCTCGAGCAGCACCGCGATCACGCAGGCCTCCTCGATGCTCGCACCGGTGGCCAGCAGGCCGTGGTGGGAGAGCAGGATGGCGCGCTTGTCGCCGAGGGCGGCGGAGATGATCTCGCCTTCCTCGTTGCCTACCGGCACGCCCGGCCAGTCCTTGAGGAAGGCGCAGTCGTCGTATAGCGGGCAAAGGTCCATGTGCGAGACCTGCAGCGGTACTTCCAGGGTCGACAGCGCGGCGATGTGCAGCGGGTGGGTATGGATGATGCAGTTGACGTCCGGGCGGGCGCGATAGACCCAGCTGTGGAAGCGATTGGCCGGATTCGCCATGCCGTGCCCGTGGAGGACGTTGAGGTCTTCGTCGACCAGCAGCAGGTTGCCGGCGCTGATCTCGTCGAAGCCCAGGCCCAGTTGCTGAGTGTAGTAGGTCCCCGCCTCCGGGCCGCGCGAGGTGATCTGCCCGGCGAGCCCGGAGTCGTGGCCGGCCTCGAAGAGAATCCGGCAGGTCAGGGCCAGCTTTTGCCGGTCAGTCCACGTATTATCGCCGAGGCTGCTTTTCATCTGCTTCAGCGCGTGCTGGATCAGTTGATCCTTGGGTAATTCCAGTGTCGTAGCCATGCGAGGTTCCTTTGACGGAGCGAGTCGGGGGAAACGCCAGGCAGTTGCGCGCCACGCAACGACCCGGCTGTAAATGACACGGATCAAGTTATATGACACAAAGTGTCATTAGCAAGAGAAAAGTTTCATCGCCATCGGGAGAAGGCTGTCCTCAATGTCCATGCGCTTGAAATTGCTGAGAAAAAAACTCGGGGTCACGCTGGAGACCCTGGCCGAGAAGACCGGCCTGACCAAGAGCTACCTGTCCAAGGTCGAGCGCGGGCTGAACACGCCGTCCATTGCCGCCGCGCTGAAGCTGGCGAAGGCGTTGAACGTGCAGGTGGAGGAGCTGTTCTCCGAGGAAAGCGACGGTGTCGACGGCTACAGCATCGTTCGTCGCGACCAGCGCAAGTCGCTGTCCAGCGGCGACGACGGCCCGGCCTACGCCTCCCTCGCGCAGCAGATCGGCGCCCGTGCGTTGTTGCCGTTCATCGTCCACCCGCCGCGCGATTTCAGTCACTCGACGTTCAAGGAGCACCTCGGTGAAGAGTTCATCTTCGTCCATGAGGGCCAGGTCGAGGTCGACTTCATGAACCAGCGGATCATCCTCGAGCGCGGCGACGCCCTGCATTTCAACGCACAGAAGCCGCACCGCATCCGCTCCCTGGGGGAGACCCAGGCGGAATTGCTGGTGGTGATCCACAGCGACGAATGAGGCGACGGCTTCGGTCGATCGGATGCTTGCTAACGTTCTGTTCGATTATCGAACTGTTAATCGATTATCGGATTGTGAGCCCTCGGACCCCGGCGTAAGGTTCTCGTCACGTGCCGTCCAGGCAGCGCACAACAAGACGAGACCCGACCGATGGCTGAAATCCTCTCCCTGCGCGAAGCGGTGCGACGCTTCGTCCACGATGGCGACAGCGTCGCCCTCGAAGGCTTCACTCACCTGATCCCGACGGCCGCCGGCCACGAGCTGATCCGCCAGGGCAGGAAAGACCTGACGCTGATCCGCATGACTCCCGACCTGGTCTACGACCTGCTGATCGGTGCAGGCTGCGCGAAGAAGCTGGTGTTCTCCTGGGGCGGCAACCCCGGTGTCGGTTCGCTGCACCGCCTGCGCGACGCGGTGGAGAAGGGCTGGCCGCAACCGCTGGAGATCGAGGAACACAGCCACGCCGACCTCGCCAACGCCTATGTCGCCGGCGCCTCCGGGCTGCCCTTCGCGGTGCTGCGCGCCTACGCCGGCTCCGACCTGCCGAAGGTCAACCCGCTGATCCGCAGCGTCACCTGCCCGTTCACCGGCGAAGTGCTGGCGGCGGTGCCCTCGGTGCGCCCGGACGTCAGCGTGATCCACGCGCAGAAGGCCGACCGCAAGGGCAACGTGCTGCTCTGGGGCATCCTCGGCGTGCAGAAGGAAGCGGCCCTGGCGGCGAAGCGCTGCATCGTCACCGTCGAGGAGATCGTCGACGAACTGGACGCCCCGATGAACGCCTGCGTCCTGCCGAGCTGGGCGCTCAGCGCCGTGTGCCTGGTGCCCGGCGGCGCGCATCCGTCCTATGCCCACGGCTACTACGAGCGCGACAACCGCTTCTACCAGGACTGGGACCCGATCGCCCGCGACCGCGAAAGCTTCACCGCGTGGATCGACGAATACATCCGGGGGACCGAGGATTTCGGCGCCTTCCAGGCCAAGCTCGCGGAGGGCAAGCGATGAGCAGCTACAGCACCAACGAGATGATGACCGTGGCCGCCGCCCGCCGCCTGCACAACGGCGCGGTGTGCTTCGTCGGCATCGGCCTGCCGTCGAAGGCCGCCAACCTGGCGCGCCTGACTTCCTCGCCGGACGTCGTGCTGATCTACGAGTCCGGCCCGATCGGCGCCAAGCCCAGCGTCCTGCCACTGTCCATCGGCGACGGCGAGTTGGCCGAGACCGCCGATACCGTGGTCCCCACCGGCGAGATCTTCCGCTACTGGCTGCAGGGCGGACGGATCGACGTCGGCTTCCTCGGCGCGGCCCAGGTCGACCGCTTCGGCAACATCAACACCACCGTGATCGGCGACTACCGCCAGCCCAAGGTGCGCCTGCCGGGAGCCGGCGGCGCGCCGGAAATCGCCGGCAGCGCCAAGGAAGTGCTGATCATCCTCAAGCAGTCGCACCGCACCTTCGTCGACAAGCTGGCCTTCGTCACCTCGGTCGGCCATGGCGAGGGCGGCGACTCGCGCCAGCGCCTCGGCCTGCCGGGCAAGGGGCCGGTGGCGATCATCACCGACCTGTGCATCATGGAGCCGGAAGCCGGCAGCAACGAGTTCGTGGTCACTTCGCTGCATCCGGGCGTGACCCGCGAGCAGGTGGTCGAGGCCACCGGCTGGGCGATCCGCTTCGCCGAGCGGGTCGCCGAGACGCCCGCGCCGAGCGAGGTCGAACTCGCCGCGCTGCGCGACCTCGAGGCGCGCACCGCGGCCGCCCATGGACAGAAGGGGAGCGACGAATGAGCCGCGAGGTATTCATCTGCGATGCCGTGCGCACGCCGATCGGCCGTTTCGGCGGCAGTCTTTCCGCGGTGCGCGCCGACGACCTCGCGGCGGTGCCGCTGAAGGCCCTGGTCGAGCGCAACCCGGGGGTCGACTGGTCGGCGCTGGACGAGGTGTTCCTCGGCTGCGCCAACCAGGCCGGCGAGGACAACCGTAACGTGGCGCGCATGGCGCTGCTGCTGGCCGGTTTGCCGGAGAGCGTGCCCGGCGTCACCCTCAACCGCCTCTGCGCCTCGGGGATGGACGCCATCGGCACGGCGTTCCGCGCCATCGCCTGCGGCGAGATGGAGCTGGCCATCGCCGGCGGCGTCGAGTCGATGTCGCGCGCGCCGTACGTGATGGGCAAGGCCGATAGCGCCTTCGGGCGCGGCCAGAAGATCGAGGACACCACCATCGGCTGGCGCTTCGTCAATCCGCTGATGAAGGAGCAGTACGGCATCGACCCGATGCCGCAGACCGCCGACAACGTCGCCGACGACTATCGCGTGTCGCGTGCCGACCAGGATGCCTTCGCCCTGCGCAGCCAGCAGCGCGCCGGCAGGGCGCAGGCGGCCGGTTTCTTCGCCGAGGAAATCGTCCCGGTGACGATTCGCGGGCGCAAGGGCGACACCCTGGTCGAGTACGACGAGCATCCGCGTCCCGACACCACCCTGGAGGCGCTGGCCCGGCTCAAGCCGGTCAACGGGCCGGAGAAGACCGTCACCGCCGGCAACGCGTCCGGGGTCAACGACGGCGCCGCCGCGCTGGTCCTGGCCTCCGCCGAGGCAGTGGAGAAGCACGGCCTGACTCCGCGCGCGCGGGTGCTGGGCATGGCCAGCGCCGGCGTCGCCCCGCGGATCATGGGCATCGGCCCGGTGCCGGCGGTGCGCAAGCTGCTGCGGCGCCTGGACCTGGCGATCGACGCCTTCGACGTGATCGAACTCAACGAAGCCTTCGCCAGCCAGGGCCTGGCCTGCCTGCGCGAACTGGGCGTGGCCGACGACAGTGAGAAGGTCAACCCGAACGGCGGTGCCATCGCCCTCGGCCATCCGCTGGGGATGAGCGGTGCGCGGCTGGTCCTCACCGCGCTCCATCAACTTGAGAAGAGCGGCGGCCGGCGCGGCCTGGCGACCATGTGCGTGGGCGTCGGCCAAGGCCTGGCGCTGGCCATCGAGCGGGTCTGACTGGCACAACCGGGTCGCCCGCCCGGTATCAAGAGCGCGCGTCGCGCGGCGCTGCCCATGGTTCGGCGGCGGCGCGGCGCGTGTGCAGCGGAACAGGACGCTCCGTCGCACGGTCAGGATGAAACGGACCCTGTCGAGAGAACAACAGCATGACTGCCCCTGTTCACCAGTACAGCAACGAAGAACGCCGCAAGCGCATCTTCGCCATCGTCGGCGCCTCCTCCGGCAACCTCGTGGAATGGTTCGACTTCTACGTCTACGCCTTCTGCGCGATCTACTTCGCACCGGCCTTCTTCCCCTCCGACAACCCCACGGTGCAGTTGCTGAACACCGCCGGGGTCTTCGCCGCCGGCTTCCTCATGCGCCCCATCGGCGGCTGGATGTTCGGCCGCATCGCCGACAAGCACGGGCGCAAGACCGCCATGCTGATCTCGGTGGTGATGATGTGCGCCGGCTCCCTGGCGATCGCCTGCATGCCCACCTACGCCAGCATCGGCACCCTGGCGCCGGCGCTGCTGTTGCTGGCGCGGATGTTCCAGGGCCTGTCGGTGGGCGGCGAGTACGGCACCAGCGCGACCTACATGAGCGAGGTGGCGCTCAAGGGCCAGCGCGGCTTCTTCGCCTCGTTCCAGTACGTCACCCTGATCGGCGGACAGTTGCTGGCGGTGCTGGTGGTGGTGATCCTGCAGCAGTTGCTGAGCGAAGACGAACTGCGTGCCTGGGGCTGGCGGATTCCCTTCGTGATCGGCGCGATCACCGCGGTGATCGCCCTCTGGTTGCGGCGCTCGCTGAACGAGACCGCTTCGAAGTCGACCCTGGAGCGCAAGGAATCCGGCACCTTCGCCGAGCTGTTCAAGCACAAGCGGGCCTTCTTCACCGTGCTCGGTTTCACCGCCGGCGGCTCGCTGATCTTCTACACCTTCACCACCTACATGCAGAAGTACCTGGTCAACACCGCCGGGATGAGCGCCAAGACCGCCAGCGCGGTGATGACCTTCGCCCTGTTCGCGTACATGCTGATGCAACCGCTGTTCGGCATGCTTTCCGATCGCATCGGGCGCAAGACCTCGATGCTCTGGTTCGGCACCCTGGGCACACTCTGCACCTTGCCGATCCTGCTCGCGCTGAAGACCGTGAGCAGTCCCTACATGGCCTTCTTCCTGATCATCCTGGCGCTGGCCATCGTCAGCCTGTACACCTCCATCAGCGGCCTGATCAAGGCCGAGATGTTCCCGCCGGAGGTGCGCGCCCTCGGCGTCGGAGTGTCCTACGCGGTGGGCAACGCGATCTTCGGCGGCTCGGCCGAGTACGTCGCCCTGGGGCTGAAGTCGGTAGGGATGGAGAACGTCTTCTACTGGTATGTTTCAGCCATGTGCCTGCTGGCGCTGCTGGTCTGCGTGAGCCTGCCGGACCTGCGCAAGGTCAGCTACCTGAACGACGAGCCCTGACGGGCCGGGAAAAGGAAAACCGATGAGCGACGTACCCGCCAACCAGTTGTTCGATGCCTATTTCACGGCGGCGCCGATGCGCGCGGTGTTCTCCGACCGCGGCCGCCTGCAAGGCATGCTCGACTTCGAGGCCGCCCTGGCCCGCGCCGAGGCGCGCACCGGGGTGGTTCCCGCGACGGCGGTGGCGCCGATCGAGGCGGCCTGCCGCGCCGAACTGTACGACCCGCTGGCGCTGGCCGACGCGGTCGCCACTGCCGGCAACTCGGCGATCCCGCTGGTCAAGGCGCTGGGCCGCCAGGTGGCGGCTGGCGACGCCGAGGCCGAGCGCTACGTGCATCTCGGCGCCACCAGCCAGGACGCCATGGACAGCGGCCTGGTGCTGCAACTGCGCCGCGCGCTGGCCTTGCTCGAGCAGGATCTGCAACGTCTTGCCGAGGTCCTGGCGGACCAGGCCGAACGGCATGCCGACACGCCGCTGGCCGGGCGCACCTGGTTGCAGCACGCCACCCCGGTGACCCTGGGCATGAAGCTCGCCGGCCTGCTCGGCGCCTTGACCCGGCACCGCCAGCGCCTGCGCGAGTTGCGCCCGCGCCTGCTGGTGCTGCAATTCGGCGGCGCCTCTGGGACGCTCGCCGCGCTCGGCGAGCAGGCCCTGCCGGTGGCCGCGGCGCTGGCCGAGGAGCTGGGCCTGGCTTTGCCCGAACAACCCTGGCACACCCAGCGTGACCGCCTGGTGGAGTTCGCCAGCGTGCTCGGCCTGGTGGCCGGTAGCCTCGGCAAGTTCGGGCGCGATGTCAGCCTGCTGATGCAGACCGAGGCCGGCGAGGTCTTCGAGCCGGCCGGCGCCGGGCGCGGCGGTTCCTCGACCATGCCACACAAGCGCAACCCGGTGAGCAGCGCGGTGCTGATCGCCGCCGCCACCCGTGCGCCGGGGCTGGTCTCGACCCTGTTCGCGGCGATGCCGCAGGAACACGAGCGCAGCCTCGGTCTCTGGCACGCCGAGTGGGAAACCCTGCCGGAACTCTGTTGCCTGGTTTCCGGCGCGTTGCAACAGGCGATCGGCCTGCTCGAAGGCCTGGAGGTGGACGCCGAGCGGATGCGCCACAACCTCGGCCTGACCCACGGCCTGGTGCTCGCCGAGGCGGTGAGCATCGCCCTGGCCCGCCGTATCGGCCGCGAAGCCGCGCACCACCTGGTGGAACAGTGCTGCCGCCGCGCCGTCGAGCAGCGCCGCGAGTTGCGCGCGGTGCTCGGCGAAGAGGCGCGAGTGAGCGCCGAGCTGTCCGGCGACGAACTGGACCGCCTGCTCGATCCCGCCCATTACCTCGGCCAGGCCCGCGCCTGGGTCGAGCGCGCGCTCGCCGAACACCATGCCCTGGGCTTCGAACCCCATCCCGCCTGACTGGAGAACCCTTCGTGCCAACCGTACGCCTCGCCGACGGCGACCTGAACTACTCCCTGGAAGGACCGGCCGGCGCGCCGGTCCTGCTGTTGTCAAACTCGCTGGGCACCGACCTGGGCATGTGGGACACGCAGATCCCCGCACTCACCGCCCATTTCCGCGTGCTGCGCTACGACACCCGCGGCCACGGCGCCTCGCTGGTCACCCCCGGACCGTACGCCATCGGCCAGCTCGGCGCCGACGTGCTTGCCCTGCTCGATGCCCTCGAGCTGCCGCGCGTGCATTTCTGCGGGCTGTCCATGGGCGGCCTGATCGGCCAGTGGCTGGGCATCCACGCCGGCGAGCGGCTCGGCCGGCTGGTGCTGTGCAACACCGCGGCGAAGATTGCCAGCGACGAGGTCTGGAACACCCGCATCGATACCGTCCTGAAAGGCGGCGAGCAGGCCATGCGCGACCTGCGCGACGCCTCGGTGGCGCGCTGGTTCACCGCGGGCTTCGCCGAGCGCGAACCGGCGCAGGTCGAGCGCATCGTCGCGATGCTCGCGGCCACCTCGCCGCAGGGCTACGCGGCCAACTGCGCTGCGGTACGCGACGCCGATTTCCGCGAGCAGCTCGGGCTGGTCCAGGCGCCGACGCTGATCGTCGCCGGCAGCCACGATGCCGTGACCACTCCGGACAACGCCCGCTTCATGCAGGCGCGCATCGCCGACGCGCAGTTGGTCGAGTTCGCCGCCGCGCACCTGTCCAACGTCGAAGCGGGCGACGCCTTCAGCCGCCGCCTGGTCGATTTCCTGCTGTCCGCCTGAGGAGCCGCCGATGGACGAGAAACAACGCTACGAAGCCGGCATGCAAGTGCGCCGCGCGGTGCTCGGCGACGCCCATGTCGAGCGCAGCCTGGCCAACCTGACGCCGTTCAACGAAGAGTTCCAGGAGATGATCACCCGCCACGCCTGGGGCGACATCTGGACCCGTCCGGGGCTGCCGCGACACACCCGCAGCCTGGTCACCATCGCCATGCTGATCGGCATGAACCGCAACGAGGAACTCAAGCTGCATCTGCGCGCGGCGAAGAACAACGGGGTGAGCCGCGACGAGATCAAGGAAGTGATCATGCAGAGCGCCATCTACTGCGGCATTCCCGCGGCCAACGCGACCTTCCACCTGGCCGAATCGGTGTGGGACGAGCTTGGCGTGGAGTCGCAGCAGGCGTCCCGGTAGGCCGCCGGGCGGGGCTATCGGTAGGGCGAATGGCGTCGCAGGCGTTATCCGCCGAGGCGGCGCTTCCCCTTGCCATTCGCCGGTGTTTCCCGGAAGGTCGACAGCTCCGTCATCCCTTCGGTCCGCCATGAGCCGCAAGCTGCATATCCACGCGCCCGCGATCCACTACTTCGACATGGTGCGCCGCTGCCATTCGATCCGCGAAGCCGCGCGACGCCTGAACGTCGCCTCGTCGGCGGTGAACCGGCAGATCCTCAAGCTGGAGGACGAGATCGGCGCGCCGCTGTTCGACCGCCTGCCCGGGGGCCTGCGCCTGACCGGAGCCGGGGAGATCTTCGCGCGCCACGTCACCGTGGTCCTGCAGGACATGGAGCGCGTGCGTTCCGAACTGGACGCGCTGCAAGGCCTGCGCACCGGCCATGTGGAGATCGCCACCATCGAGGCGGTGACCAGCGACCTGCTGCCCTGCGTGCTCAAGGCGATGCGCGAACGCTACCCGGACATCACCGTCGGCGTCACCCTGCTCGGTTCCCAGGCGATACCCGAGGCGGTGAGCAGCGGCGCGGTCGACCTCGGCCTGGCCTTCGCCCTGCCGCGCAGCGCCGACCTGCAACAGGTCAGCGTCGGCCATTTCCGCCTCGGTGCCATCGTCTCCCCGCAGCACCCGTTGGCGCGACACCAGGCCATCGCCTTCGCCGATTGCGTCGAACATGGCCTGATCATGGCCAAGAGCGAGCTGTCCATCCATCACCTGCTGGCGCCGCTCCAGCGCCGTTTGCGCGAACCGCGCCGGGCGGTGCTGGAGAGCAGCTCCCTGGAGCTGTCGCGACAACTGGCGCGGCGCGGGCTCGGCGTCGCCTTCCAGACCCGCCTGGGGATCGAAGCCGACATCGCCCAGGGCGAGTTGCGCTTCCTGCCGCTGAAAGACAATGGCGGCATCCACAGCGACCTCGGCCTCTACGTGCGCACCGGCCGCTACCTGCCGGTGGCGGTGGACGCCCTGGCCCGGCAGATCGCCGAGGAAGTGCGCCTGCGCGAGCGCGAGGAAGCGCGCCTGAACGAGGCCTGAGCGGCGCTCGCGCCGATGCCAGACGGCTTGCCCGAGCTTGCTCGTTCGCTGATGCCGTTTCGGCATCGGTATGTTCGATATTCTGTTCTTTGGTCAGCGCGGCGAAGTGCCGATACTGCCCCGCGACCCCGGCGCGAAACCGGGGGCTGAGTCGCCACAAGAACAACAAGCAACCAGCAGGACACACAGCATGAAGAAGATGATGCAGGGCGCCGCCGCCCTTATCGCGCTCGTCGGCGCCGGGGAGAGCATGGCGCTGGAATGGATGAGCAACAGCGTCGGTTTCCGCTACGGCCAGCAATTCACCAACCCGAACAACCCGGACAAGTTCGCCAAGCGCATCTACAGCTTCACCCACGCCGACGGCTATCGCTACGGCAGCAATTTCTTCAATCTCGATGTGTTCCTTTCCGACAGCCGCGACCCGCGCAAGGGCACCGACCACGGTGGCAGCGAGGTCTATGCGGTCTACCGCCACCAGCTCTACGCCTCGCGGGTGTTCGACCGGCCGCTGGGCACCGGCCTGGTCAAGGACTACGCCTTCACCCTGGGCTTCGACGCCAGCCGCAACAACAACCTGGCTTCGGCCAAGAAGCGCGCCCTGGTGTTCGGCCCGACCCTCAAGTTCAACGGTCCCGGCGTGCTCGACCTGAGCCTGCTCTACTACCGCGAGAAGAACCACTTCGGCGTGCCCGGCGCGCGCCATCCCGACCACACCTTCGACACCACCTACATGCTCAACCTGACCTGGATGCGGCCGTTCAAGGTCGGCAACCGTGCGGCGAAGTTCCAGGGCTTCGTCAACTACGTGGGAGAGAAGGGCGAGGACTACAACGACAAGGACACCGCGGCGGAAACCCTGGTCCGCACCGCCCTGATGGTCGCCGCCCTGCCAGGCGACAAGCGCCAGCCGAACCTGTGGCTCGGCGTCGGCTACGAGTATTGGCACAACAAGTTCGGCGTCGACGGCGGCACCGGCAGCCGCACCTCGACGCCGACGTTGAACATGGAATTCACCTTCTGAGGCGATGCGCCGCCGCCCTACGCGATGCCGCCAACCCTGGGGTGGGGCGGATAACGCCACCGGCGTTATCCGCCGATACACCGAAGCCCGGCGGCGGATAACCGCGAGCGGTTATGCGCCCTACGCGATGCCCACCCCTGGGGTAGGGCGAATAACGCCACCGGCGTTATCCGCCGATACACCGAAGCCCGGCGGCGGATAACCGCAAGCGGTTATGCGCCCTACGCGATGGGGCAGTTTCACCCCGCATCCGCGTGACTGACCAAGCCCTTCAGCAGCACCGCGGCGGTGGCCAGTGCAGCCGGCAGCACCAGGGCGGTCAGCACCTGTTCGAAGTTCCAGCCAAGGCCCAGCAGGGTGGCGCCGATCCAGGCGCCGAGGATGGCGCCGAAGCGGCCGATACCGAGCATCCAGGAGACCCCCGTGGCCCGCCCCTGGGTCGGATAGAAGCGCGCCGCCAGCGACGGCATCGCCGACTGCGCGCCGTTGATGCACATGCCGGCCAGCAGCACCAGGGTCGCCAGCAGGGTGACCTGGCCGAGGCTCTGGCCGACGCACCAGGCGAACACCCCCGCCAGCAGGTAGAACAGGCCGATCACCTTGTGCGGGTTGAAGCGATCCATCGCCCAGCCCACCGCTACGGCGCTGAGCACCCCGCCGAACTGGAACAGCGCGCCGATGAACGCCGCCTGCTCCAGGCTCGCCCCGCTATCGCGCATCAGGGTCGGCAGCCAGCTGGTGAGCAGGTAGACGATCACCAGGCCCATGAAGTAGGTCAGCCAGAGCAGCAGGGTGCCGGCGCTGTAGGTACCGGAAAAGATCACCGCGAACACGTTGCGGGCCTGCACCGTCTGCTGCTCGGGGACGTGGAAACTCCGTGCCAGCGCCACCTGCGCCGGGGCGATGGGGGCCAGCACCTGGCGTACCCGCTCGCTGCCGCGGTTGCGGACCACCAGGTAGCGCGCCGATTCCGGCAGGCGGAACAGCAGGACTACCGCCAGGACCAGCGGTAGCAGGCCGCCGAGCAGCAGCAGGCTGTGCCAGCCGAACAGCGGGATCAGCTTCGCCGAGACGAATCCGCCGCAGGCCATGCCCAGGTTGAAGCCACAGAACATGCTGGTCACCAGCAGCGACTTGAGGCGCTCGGGGGTGTATTCGGAAAGCAGGGTGGTGGCGTTGGGCATCGCCGCGCCGAGGCCGAGGCCGGTGAGGAAGCGCAGCGCCAGCAGTTGCTCGACGTTGGTGCTATAGGCCGAGGCCAGGCTGAACAGGCCGAAGAGGAAGACCGCCGCGACCAATACCAGCTTGCGTCCGTAGCGGTCGGCCAGCGGTCCGGAACCGAGGGCGCCGAAGACCATGCCGATCAGCGCGGCGCTCATTACCGGACCGAGGCTGGCGCGGTCGATGCCCCAGTCCTGGGTCAGCGCCGGCGCGATGAAGCCCATCGCGGCGGTGTCGAGGCCATCGAGGAAGACGATCAGGAAGCACAGCAGGACGATCCGCCATTGGTACGGCGAAAGCGGCTGGGCATTGATGAAGGCTTGCACGTCGAGTCGTTCGACGGCGGGCAGGCTGGGGCTGTTCATGGGACGGGTTCCGCGGCGAGAGTGAGGGCGTGGGACGAGGGTCGGACGCGTGGCTCAGGTGCAGGCGGCGGAAGGCAAGGCGTGCTGCGGCATGTCGGGATTCCCCTGTTGTTTTTGTAGCGGAGGCGCTCGGCCTGCCGGGGTGCAGACACATTACGGAGGGCCATGGGGAGTGGCAATCCGATAATCGTTTATCGGTTCGCTGATCGAACGGAACCCTGTGAAATCTCGACCTTCGCCAGGCTGTGAAAATCCGGAACCAGATTCTAGAATCCTGCCTTCCCTCGACTCAGGAACGTCCTTCCATGGCCGGTAGCCTCATCGAACGCGCCCTCGGCTTGCTCGAACTCCTCGCCAGCGATGCCCGCGGCCTGCCCCTGCAACAACTGGCGGACCGCCTGGATATCCCCAAGAGCGCCGCGCACCGCATGCTCGCCGAGCTGATCCGGCTCGGCTACGTGCGCCAGGACCACGACACCAGCCGCTACCGCCTCAGCACCCGCCTGGCCGCGCTGGGCTTCCGCTTCCTCGCGTCCAGCGGGGTGGTCGATCTGGTCCAGCCGGTGCTCGACGGGCTCGCCCGGGAGACCGGCGAACTGGTGCGCCTGGGGGTGATCGAAGGCGATCGCCAGACCTGGATCGCCAAGTCCCAGGGCGCCACCTCCGGGCTACGCTACGACCCCGACATGGGGCGCGAGGCGCCGCTGTTCTACACCGCATCCGGGCACGCCTGGCTGGCCAGCCTGAGCGACAAGGCGGCGCTGGCGCTGGTGGAGCGCCAGGGCGTAGGGGCGGCGCGGGACTTCGGTCCCAACGCGCCGCGCTCCAGGAGCGAGCTGCTGCGTTACCTGAAGCGCGCCCGCGAGCACGGCTATGCCTGGCAGATCGAATGCTCGGCGCCGGGCATGGCGGCGATGGCCGCACTAGTGCGCCACCCCGAGGACGGACGGGCTCTCGGCGTGCTCAGCGTGGCCGGGCCGAGCGCACGCTTCGGCGAGGCGCGCATGCACGAACTGGCGCCCCTGCTCCTGGCCGCGGCGCAGGACCTGTCCCACGCCAGCCAGGCGTCCGAGCTGTTCCGCTGAGCCATCCGGCCCGGCCCCAGTCCTTTCCCGACATCGGCGTTCGAATAGCGAACGCTTTCTTGCCTGCCACGGAGCCCGCATGCAGCGGGCCTTTCCGCACTTCCATGGAGGTCCTGGCGGCGCTGCCGTCTCGAAGCGCTCTTGCGCGGGGCCAACTCCTCGTTCAAATAATCTCCTTCGTTAAATCTGGAACGACGTTCTGGAATCCAGAGACGAACAAGAAAACAACGATTGGGGACCGTCTTGGACGCACCGCTTCGCATCGCCCTCATCGGCGCCGGCAACATGGGCCGCCAGCATTACCATCGCTTGCAGCGAATCGCCGGCGCGCGCCTGTGTGCGGTGGCCGATCCCCAGGGCCAGGCGTTCGCCGCGGACGCCGGCGTGCCCTGGTTCGGCGATCATCGGAGGTTACTGGAAGAAGCCCGGCCGCAAGCGGCGATCGTCGCCAATCCGAACAACCTGCATGTCGCCACCGCCCTCGACTGCCTCGCCGCCGGGGTGCCGCTGCTGCTGGAAAAACCGGTCGGCGTGCAGCTCGACGAAGTGAGCGAGCTGGTCGCCGTCGCCCGGCGATCTGGCGTTCCGCTGCTGGTCGGTCACCATCGTCGGCACAATCCGCTGGTCGTGCGGGCGCGCCAATTGATCGCCGAGGGCGCGCTCGGTCGGTTGCTGTCGGTCACCGCGCTCTGGCAGTTGAAGAAGCCCGACAGTTATTTCGAGGTGGCCTGGCGTCGCGAGCCCGGCGCGGGAATGTTGCTGACCAACCTGATCCATGACCTCGACCTGCTCCGCCACTTGTGCGGGGAAGTGCGGGAGGTGCAGGCGCTGGCCGGCAACGCTATCCGTGGCCTGCCCAACGAAGACAACGTCGCGCTGCTCCTGCGCTTCGCCAATGGCGCGCTGGGCAGCCTGACCGGTTGCGACGCTGCGGCGGCGCCCTGGAGCTGGGAGCTGGCCGCCGGGGAGAACCCGGTCTATCCGCGCCAGGCCGAGCAACCCTGCTACCTGCTGGCCGGCACCGAGGGTGCCCTGAGCCTGCCCCAGCTCCGCCGCTGGCGCTACGCCGAGGCCCGGCAGGGCTGGCACGACCCGCTGGCGGCCAGCGTGGAGGCCGTGGCGGCAGGCGACCCCCTGCAACGCCAGCTAGAGCACTTCGTCCGGGTCGCGCGGGGCGAGGAAGCGCCATTGATGGATGCCACCGACGCCGCTCGCACCCTGGCGCTGGTCGAGGCGGTTCGCGAGGCCGCGCGCAGTGGCCGGGCCTGCGCGCCGGCCAGTTTCTGAACCGCTGACGATGAGGTAGTGCATGGAATCGAGGATTCTTTCCCTGGCGGCGCTCACCGTGCTCGAGCTGTCGCCCCCGGACATGGTCGAGGCTGCCGCCCGCGCCGGCTACAGTCATGTCGGCCTGCGCCTGGTGCCGGCCACCGTGGAAGAGCACCACTATCCGCTGCTGGCCGATGCCGGCCTGCGCCGGCGGACCCTGGCGCGGCTGCGCGACAGCGGAGTGCGCACGCTGGACGTGGAGATCCTGCGCCTGCGTCCGGACACCCGCGTCGGCGAGTTCGCCGCGGTGCTGGAGGTCGGCGCCGAGTTCGGCGCGCGCTATGTGCTGGTGGCCGGCAACGATGACGACGAGCGGCGCAGCGCGGACAATTTCGCCGCGTTGTGCGACCTGGCGCGGCCGCTCGGCCTCGACCCACACCTGGAGTTCATGCCCTGGACCGGGATCCGCGACCTGCGGCAGGCCGCGCGGGTGGTCGAGGCGGCGGCGCGGGACAACGCCGGCCTGTTGCTGGACGCCTTCCATTTCGACCGCTCGGCCAGCAGCCTGGAAGACCTGCGGGCGATCCCGCCTGCGCGCCTGGGCTACGCGCAACTCTGCGATGTCGTCGGGCCGCGTCCGACGTCGATGGACGAAATCCTTCGCCAGGCCCGCGAGGAACGGCGTTTCCCTGGCGATGGCGGGCTCGATCTGCTGGCGCTGCTGCGCGCCCTGCCGGAGAACCTGCCGCTGAGCCTGGAGGTGCCCGCGCTGGATTTGCTCGCGCGCGGCGTGGATGGCACGGAGCGGGCGCGGCTGGCGATCGAGCGGACCCGGGCGCTGCTCGCCCGCCTGTAGCGCCACCGCGCAGGCAGGTTGCCCGTTTGCATAATGGAACGGGGTTCTATAGTTTCCAAACGTTGAAGCCGATCGTTTCTTTCCTCGATGGCGGGTACCGTCAGAATAAATAGCCTGCTATCGATTTGCCCTGGTGCCCGGACCCTCCGATGAACGCATCCACCTCCCCGCTGCCCGCCAGCGACCAGACCCTGCGCGGCATCCTGCTGATCTGTGCCGCGGTGTTCCTGTTCGCCAGCCACGACGGGTTGTCCAAGTTCCTTTCCGGTTTCTACCCGATCGTCATGGTGGTCTGGGCCCGCTACCTGGTGCACACCCTGCTGATGGTCGCCGTGTTCGTGCCGCGCAACGGCCTCGCGGTGATCCGCAGCCGCCGTCCGCTCATGCAGTTGGCGCGGGCGCTGTGCCTGATCGGCACCAGCCTGTTCTTCACCACCGGCCTGCGCTACCTGCCCTTGGCCGAGGCGACCGCGGTGAACTTCCTGGCGCCGCTGCTGGTGACCGCGTTATCCGTGCCGTTGCTGAAGGAGAAGGTCAGCCTCGGTCAATGGCTGGCGGTGCTCACCGGCTTCATCGGCGTGCTCTTCATCGTGCGTCCCGGTGGCGCGCTGTTCACCCCGGCGGCGTTGTTCCCGCTCGGCTCGGCGCTGTGCTTCGGGCTCTACCAGCTGCTCACGCGGATGCTCGCCAACAGCGACAGCCCGACCACCAGCAACTTCCTCGCCGGCATCTTCAACACGCTCATCATGAGCCTGCTGGTGCCGTTCTTCTGGCAGACCCCAAGTCTTCTCCACGGCCTGATGATGATCGCCCTGGGCGGTTGCGGCATGGGCGGCCACCTGCTGCTGACCCAGGCCTTCCGCCATGCGCCGCCGGCGACCCTGGCGCCGTTCAGCTATGGCCAGATCATCTTCGCCGGCCTGCTCGGCCTGCTGGTGTTCGGCCACGTGCCGGACGCCTGGTCGCTGCTCGGCATCCTCGTCATCTGCGCCAGCGGCCTGGTGGTCGCCTGGCGCCGTGGCCGCTGAACGCAACGGGGTCGGCGCGTAGGCTTCACAACAGGCTCAGCGGATAGCTGACGATCAGCCGGTTCTCGTCGAAGCGGGTATTGCTGCCCCAGTCGCGGCGCTGGCTGGAGTTGCGCCAGCGGACGTTGAGACGCCTGAAGGCGCCGCTCTGCAGCGTGTAGCCCAGCTCGCTCTCGCGTCCCCATTCGCTGCCGTCGTCGGTGACTCCGGCCAGGCGCACATGGTCGCCATGCAGGTAGCGGGTCATGAAGGTCAGGCCGGGTAGGCCGAGGCCAACGAAGTCGAAGTCGTAGCGCAGTTGCCAGGAGCGCTCGCCGGGATTGTCGTAGCTGGCGTTGTAGCTGTCGTTGGCCAGGGTTCCGCCACTGGTGCCGTTGACCCGCATCCAGCCATCGTCGCCACTGACCTTCTGCAGGCCGAGATAGAGGGTATGCAGCCCGTAGCGCGCGGAGAACAGCGCGGAAACGGTGCGGTTATCGAGCTTGCCGGCGCGCGCGCTGCCAGCGTCGCGGCCACGGAAGCCGCCGAGGTTGGCGCCCAGCAGCCAGTCGCCGAGCGGCTGGCTGTGTTGCAGTTGCAGGTACTGTTGGCGGTAGATGTCCTTCAGCTCGGCGTTCCACAGGCCGAGCAGGGTGCGTTCGCCATTGAAGCGATATTCGCCGCCGGCGAAATCGAAGCGGTCGGAAGTGGCGGCTGGCCGGCCGAACAGCGACATGTCCTGCATGCTTGCGTCGTTGCGCGGGCTGTTGCCGCGGAACTGGCCGGCGTAGAGGGTCAGGCCGGCGATCTCGTTGGCGCTGAGCTGGCCGCCGCGGAAGGTCTGCGGCAGCGAGCGGCCATCGTCGGAGCGGAGGATCGGCAGCACCGGCATCCATTCGCCGATCTTCAGTTCGCTGTTCGACACGCGCAGCTTGCCGGCCACCGCCAGGCGTCCGAAGTCGTCGGCCGGGCGGCCGTCGTCGTGGGTTGGCAGCAGTTGGGTGCCGGCCGTTCCCTTGCCGCCATCCAGCTTCAGGCTGTAGAGACCGAGGACATCGAGGCCGAAGCCGACGCTGCCCTGGGTGAAGCCGGAGCGGGCGTCGAGGATGAAGCTCTGCGTCCACTCCTCGGCCTTGCCCTGGCTGGCATCGCCGACGAAGTTGCGGTGCAGGTGGAAATTGCGCGCGGTGAGGCTGGCCTTGGCATCTTCGAGGAAACCTTGCCCGGCATGGACGTGCCCGGCATGGACTGGCAGGCCGGCGCCCAG
Organism: Pseudomonas sp. HMSC067G02; assembly: GCF_001813485.1. Taxonomy (NCBI): domain Bacteria; kingdom Pseudomonadati; phylum Pseudomonadota; class Gammaproteobacteria; order Pseudomonadales; family Pseudomonadaceae; genus Pseudomonas; species Pseudomonas sp. HMSC067G02. Next base: position 51,691 of record NZ_KV812728.1, on the reverse strand, counting down.
GCAGAGGGAAGCGCAGAGCGCGCGGACGTGGCTCGGGTGCGACATGGGAGTGTCCCTTCGTTCTTGTTCTCTAGGCAGGGAGGCGCCCGGCGAGCGCCGGGCGCTTGGACTCAGGCTTCGATCCGGCGCGGGGCCATGAAGTACAGCCAGGTCAGGGCGATGAAGTACATCGCCGGGATCATGGTGAAGAGCACCGCGTAGTTGTTGTTCGTCGCGGTCAGTACGCCGCCGACGATCTGGGTCATGAACATCCCGCCCAGCGCCGCGCACATGCCGCCGAAGCCGAACACCGTGCTCATCAGGTGCTTGGGCGTGTAGTCCATCACCAGGCTCCAGATGTTCGCCGTCCACGCCTGGTGCGCGCCGACCGCCAGGGCGATGGCCAGCACGGCGATCCACAGGCCGCTGGCGTTGGCGGCGAACACCACGCCGACGATGGTGCAGGCGAACAGCAGCATCGACAGCAGGCGCGCGCGGATCGCCGGCATGCCGCGGCCGATCAGCCAGGACGAAAGGATGCCGCCGCCGACGCTGCCGAAGTCGGCGGTCAACCAGATCAGGATCAGCGGGATGCCCATCTGCGTCACGCTGATGCCCAGGCCGTACTGCTGGTTGAGGAACGGCGGCAGCCAGTAGAGGTAGAACCAGAACACCGGCGCGGTGATCGAGTAGGCCAGGGCGAAGGCCCAGGTGCCGCGGCGGCGGAGAATCTGCGAGAAGGGCACGCGGGTGGCGGGCGGCTCCTCCTGCTGCTGGATGTATTCCAGCTCGCTCTGCTTCACCCGCGGATGCTCCTCGGGGTTGTAGTAGTTGCGCCACCAGAACACCAGCCAGACCAGGCCCAGCGCCGACATGCAGAGGAACGCCGCCTGCCAGCCCCAGACGCCGAGGATCAGCGGCAACAGGGCCGGGGTGACCATCGCGCCGACATTGGTGCCGGCGTTGAAGATGCCGGTGGCCACCGCCCGTTCCCCGGCGGGGAACCACAGGCGGGTGGTCTTCACGCAGGCCGGGTAGTTGGCCGCCTCGGTCAGGCCGAGGATGAAGCGGCAGACCATGAAGCCCGCCGCCGAGGTCGCCAGGCCGTGGGCGCCGGTGGCCAGGCTCCAGAGCAGCACGGCGAGGAAGAACGCGCGCTTGACCCCGATCTTGTCGATGAAGCGGCCCTGGAGGATGAAGCCGATGGCGTAGCCGACCTGGAACCAGAAGTTGATGTTGGCGTAGTCCATCGCCGTCCAGCTCATCTTCTCGGCCAGGATCGGCTGCATCACGCCGAGGGCGGCGCGATCGATGTAGTTCAAGGTGGTGGCGAAGAACACCAGGGCGAGCATGCCCCAGCGCGTCCGGCCGACGGCGAAGGCGTTGCGGATCCTGCCGCCGCGGGATTCCCGCGGGGCGTCGGCGGCGAGCAGTCGAGAGCTGGAAGAGTGGATCATTGACGGGGCCATCCTTTCGGCGGCCGGCGCCTGGGCGCCCGGCCTGGATTTGTCGTTCTGGGTTGCACGCAGGCGGGCCAGGGGCCGCGCCGGTGTCAGCGGGCCAGGGGCGGTCGGGCCGGGCGAGCGGCGAGCGGACGGGATGGAGGGCGGACGGAGAGGTCGGCGATGGACATGAGCGGGTACCCGATTCTTGAAATTGTTATGTCGCGTGGGTTGCGCAGGTGCCCGGGGAAGAAGCGCGGAGCGCTTCCGGCAGATCGGGACGGCCTGCACGGGTGGCTGCGATGGTGCGCGATTGGTCGAAAAAGCGTCAATTCGATAATCGTGCTTCCGTTCGATATTCGAACGGAATACTAACCAGTTCGTACATTTTGCGTTGCCCGTCAGTTGGCGCAAACCAATAATCGGCTTGCCGGGCGAGCGGTCTCAGCGACCCGAAGTGGCTTCCCGGCGCATCCCGCGCGGGCTATCCGCGCCTCCGCCGTTCCGCCGCCGGCCCTCGCGCGGCGCCAGGCGCCGTAGAGCGCATTGAGGAGTCGAAGCATGCAGCGTTCGATCGCCACCGTATCCCTGAGCGGCACCCTGCCGGAAAAGCTCGAGGCCATCGCCGCCGCCGGTTTCGACGGGGTGGAAATCTTCGAGAACGACCTGCTTCATTACGACGGCAGCCCGCGCGACGTACGCCGGCTGTGTGCCGACCTGGGCCTGGAGATCCTGCTGTTCCAGCCGTTCCGCGACTTCGAGGGCTGCCGCCGGGAACGCCTGGGGCGAAACCTGGAGCGCGCCGAACGCAAGTTCGACCTGATGCAGGAACTCGGCACCGACCTAATGCTGGTGTGCAGCAACGTCGCTGCCGATGCCCTCGGCGAACCGGCGCTGCTGGCCGATGACCTCCGGCTGCTGGCCGAGCGCGCCGCCGTCCGCGGCCTGCGCATCGGCTACGAGGCGCTGGCCTGGGGGCGCCAGGTGAACACCTGGGAGCAGGCCTGGGACCTGGTGCGGCGGGCCGACCAGGCTAACCTCGGGCTGATCCTCGACAGCTTCCATACCCTTTCGCTGGACGGCGATCCGCGCGGCATCGCCGATCTTCCGGGGGAAAAGATCTTCTTCGTGCAGATGGCCGACGCGCCCTTGCTGGCAATGGACGTGCTGGAATGGAGCCGGCACTTCCGCTGCTTCCCGGGTCAGGGCGGCTTCGACCTGGCAGGCTTCCTCGCGCCGGTCGTCGCGTCCGGCTATCGCGGTCCGCTGTCGCTGGAGGTCTTCAACGACGGCTTCCGCGCCGCGCCGACCCGCGCCAACGCCGTCGACGGCCTGCGCTCGCTGCTCTACCTCGAGGAGAAGACCCGCGAGCGCCTGCAACGGCAGACGCCGCACGTGGCGGTGGACGAGCTGTTCGCGCCGCCGCCGGCGAGCCTCTGCGACGGCATCGAGTTCCTCGAGTTCGCCGTCGACGAGACGCTCGGCGCGCGCCTTGGCCAGTGGTTGCAGCGACTGGGCTTCGCCAGGGCCGGCGAGCACCGTTCGAAGAACGTCAGCCTGCTGCGCCAGGGCGGCATCAACCTGGTACTGAACGCCGAACCCTATTCCTTCGCCCACGGTTTCTTCGAGGCCCACGGACCGTCCTTGTGCGCCACCGCGCTGCGCGTGCGTGACGCCGGCCAGGCGCTGGAGCGCGCTCGTGCGTACGGAGGCCAGCCGTACCGCGGACTGCTCGGCCCCAACGAGCGGGAAATCCCGGCGGTGCGCGCCCTCGACGGCAGCCTGCTGTATCTGGTCGAGCGGCACACCGAGGGCCGCAGCATCTACGACAGCGACTTCGTGACGAACGACGCCGACACCTCCGGCCTCGGCCTGCGACGCGTCGACCACGTGGCCCTGGCGCTGCCCGCCGAAGGCCTGGACAGCTGGGTGCTGTTCTACAAGAGCCTGTTCGACTTCGGCGCCGATGACGAGGTGGTGCTGCCCGACCCCTATGGCCTGGTCACCAGCCGTGCCGTGCGTAGCCCCTGCGGCAGCGTGCGCCTGCCGCTGAACATTTCCGAGGACCGCAACACCGCCATCGCCCGATCGCTGTCCAGCTATCGCGGTTCCGGCGTGCACCACATCGCCTTCGATTGCGCCGACATCTTCGCCGCCGTGGCCCAGGCCAAGGAGGCCGGGGTCGCGCTGTTGGAAATCCCGCTGAACTATTACGACGACCTCGCCGCGCGCTTCGACTTCGACGACGAGTTCCTCAGCGAACTGGCCTACTACAACGTCCTCTACGACCGCGACGCCCAGGGCGGCGAGCTGTTCCATGTGTTCACCGAGCCGTTCGAGGAGCGCTTCTTCTTCGAGATCCTCCAGCGCCGCCACGGCTACGCCGGCTACGGCGCGGCCAACGTGCCGGTGCGCCTGGCGGCGATGGCGCAAGCGCGGCGGGGTGTGCGCCGGGCCAAGCTGTGAGAATTGTCGGGGCTCCGGCAGGTGCTCTTCCTACAGCCGGGCGGGCCCCGCATAATCGGCCGCAATTCCCGCCGGCCACGAGTGAGTCACCGATGTCCAAGCCTGATCCCGCCCTCGTGGAGGAATCCGCTCCGCGCGGCAAGGGACGCAAGAACAATCCCGAGAAGACCCGCCAGGACATCCTCCGCGCCGCCATCGACGAGTTCGTCGCCCAGGGCCTCTCGGGTGCGCGGGTGGACGCCATCGCCGAGCGCACGCATACCTCGAAGCGGATGATCTATTACTACTTCGGCAGCAAGGAGCAGCTCTACCAGGCCGTGCTGGAGAAGCTCTACAGCGACATCCGCGGTATCGAGGGCACCCTGCGGCTGGGTGCGCTGCCTCCGGCCAAGGCGATGGAGAAGCTGGTGGAGTTCAGCTTCGACTACCACGACCGGCACGTGGATTTCGTGCGCATCATCAGCATCGAGAACATCCACAAGGGCGAGCACATCGCCAGCAGCGAGCTGGTGCAGAGCGTCAACAGCTCGATCGTCCAGAGCATCGCCGAGATTCTCCGCCGCGGCGAAGCGGAAGGGGTGTTCCGCGCCGGGCTGGAGGCGCTCGACGTGCACATGCTGATCAGTTCGTTCTGCTTCTACCGGGTGTCCAATCGCTACACCGTGTCGCGGATCTTCCGCACCGACCTGCACGACGCCGAGGTTCGCCAGCGGCATCGGCGGATGATCGGCGAGGCGGTATTGCGCTACATCCGTGCCTGACTGCCGTCCCCTCTCCCCTTGGCGGGAGAGAGGTGCCATTCAGTCGTCCAGGCTGGCGAAGTGCGCCTGCATGCGCGCGGCGTCAGCCTCTACTCCGCTGAACAGTTCGAATGCCTTCACCGCCTGGAACACCGCCATGGTGCCGCCGTCCAGTGTGCGGCAGCCGAGGGCGCGGGCCTGGCGCAGCAGCTCGGTTTCCAGCGGAAAGTAGATCACCTCGGCGACCCACAGGTCGGCGCGCAACAGTTCCGCCGGCACCGGCATGCCGGGCAGCTTGGCCATGCCCACCGGGGTGGTGTTGACCAATCCCTGGGCGTCGCCCAGGGCGCCGGCCAGGTCGCTGCCGGCGAGCGCTCGTGGCGCGCCGAAGTGCTGGTTGAGGTTGTCCGCGAGGGCCTGGGCCCGCGCCGGGTCGACGTCGAACAGGGCCAGCCGCTCGACGCCCTCGGCGAGCAGTGCATGGGCCACTGCCGCGCCGGCGCCGCCCGCGCCCATCTGCACCACGCGCTGGCGCGGCGCGTCGGCCAGGCCGCGCCGAAAGCCCTCGGCGAAGCCCAGGCAGTCGGTGTTGTGGCCGATGCGCCGGCCATCGCGCAGCACCACGGTGTTCACCGCGCCGATGCCGCGCGCCTCGGCGGAGAGTTCGTCGAGCAGGGGGATGATCGCCTGCTTGCAGGGGAAGGTGACGTTCAGCCCGGTGAAGCCGAGGTCGCTGGCGGCGGCGAGCAGGAACTCCAGGTCGTCCGCCGACTTGCCCAGCGGGTCGAGATCGATCAGCCGGTACAGATAGCGGATGCCCTGGGCGTCGCCCTCGCGCTCGTGCAGGGCAGGGGTCCGCGACGCCTGGATGCCGGCACCGATCAGGCCGGCGAGAACCGATCGCGGCGCGCTCATGCGGCCGCCTCGAAACGCTCGGCGAAATGTTCCAGGGCCAGGCGGTAGCCGAGGCTGCCGAATCCGCAGATCACTCCCAGCGCCACCGGCGAGACGTAGGAGTGGTGGCGGAACGCTTCGCGCTGGTGGACGTTGGACAGGTGCACTTCGACCACCGGCAGTTCCACCGCGGCCAGGGCGTCGCGCAGCGCCACCGAGGTGTGGGTCCAGGCGGCGGGGTTGATGACGATGCCGGCGACCCGGCCGCGGGCCTGGTGGATCCAGTCGAGCAGTTGGCCTTCCTGGTTGGTCTGGCGGAAGTCCACGGCGAAGCCGCGCGTCTCGGCGAAGGCCGCGCATTCGGCGGCGATTTCGCCCAGGGTCCGCCGGCCGTAGGTCTGTGGCTCGCGGGTGCCGAGCAGATTCAGGTTGGGGCCGTTCAGGACCAGTACCGTGCGCGTCATGGCGCAGCCTCCACAGCAATGATGTCATCGATGCCGGGAAAATGTACCGAACGGTTACTTTTGTAAACCGGACGCCGTCGCCAACGGGACGAAAGCGTTCGATTATCGGCGTCCGCTCACTCGCCTGCCGCCGGTTGCGTCGCGCCGCGGCCGCGCAGGGTCATGTCGGGCAGTGCCGAGGCCACCGCCAGGCCGAGCAGCGCCACCGCCGCGTTGACCAGGAAGAGCACCTTGAAGGCATCCGCGAGGACATGCTGGAGGATCACCCGGGCCGGCCCGCTGGCGGCGTCCAGGCTGCTCAGCAGGGCGCTCTCGGAAAAGCCCTGGTCGAGCCCGCCGCCGATCCGCAGGTGCTTGAGCAGGGCCAGCAGGATCGCCGACATCAGCGCCACCCCGACCGCCCCGCCGAGGGAGCGGAACAACGTCGCGTTGCTGGTGGCGACGCCGATGTGGCGTTGCTCCACGGCGTTCTGCGCGGCCACCAGGCTGGTCGGGAACTGGGTACCGATGGCGATCCCGGTGAGCAGCATGCACAGCCCGGACAGCGAGTGGTCGCCGACCGGGACCAGGGCCAGGCCGGCGATGCCGCAGGGCAACAGGACGGCGCCGAGCAGGATCAGCGGCTTGTAGCGTCCCAGGCTGGCGGTCAGCCGCCCGCAGCCGTACGCGCCCAGCGGCAGGCCCATGACCAGCGGCAGCAAATGCAGCGCGGCGCTGTCGGCGCCGGCGCCGGTAACGCTCTGGTAGCGCAGCGGCACCAGCACGGTCAGCGAGATGGCCTGGAAGCTGGCGAAGAACGCAACCAGCCAACTGAGGGTGGCGGCGCGGACGGCGAACAGTTGCATCGGCACCAGCGGTTCGCGGAAGCGCCGCTCCTGGGCGACGAACAGCAGCAGGGCGAGCGCCGCCAGGGCGAACAGGCCGAGCAGCGCCGGGTCGCTCCAGGCTGCGCCCTGGCCGATCTGGGTGATGGCCAGGAGCAGCGCGGTGAGGCCCACCACCATCAGCACGATGCCCAGGTAGTCGATCACCGGTTGCCGGCGCGGCACCGGCAGGCCGACCAGGGTCCGCCGCGAGATGGCCAGCGCGAGAAGGCCGATCGGCAGGTTGATCCAGAACACCCAGCGCCACGACAGGTACTCGGTGAGCAGGCCGCCGAGCACCGGGCCGGCGACGCTGGCGATGGCGTACATGCTGCTGAAGTAACCCTGGTAGCGGCCGCGCTCGCGCGGCGGGACGATGTCGCCGATGATCGCCTGGCTCACCGCCATCAGCCCGCCCGCGCCGACCCCTTGCAGCACTCGCGCCAGCACCAGTTGGCCCATGCTCTGCGCGAGCCCGCAAAGCAGCGAGGCGGCGGTGAACACGACGATGGCGAAGAGCATCAGACGGCGGCGGCCGTAGAGGTCGCCGAGCTTGCCGTAGATCGGCATCGATACGGTCATCGCCACCATGTAGGCCGAGATCACCCAGGCCAGCAGGTCGAGGTCGGCGAAGTCGGCCGAGATCGCCGGCAGGGAGACGGCGACGATGGTCTGGTCGAGGGCGCTGAGGAAGATCGACAGCATCAGGCCGGCGAGGACGGTACGGACGGCGGGCGGGTTCTGGGCGAGATCGGACAAGACGGCACCTGGGGCGGACGGAACGCGAAGGCAGCGGGCATCATACTGCGCCTGGGGTAGGACAGGTGCCGGGGAATATCGATCCGAGGGTCGTCTTTCGTCGATATTCGCCTGCGCCAACGTTGCGTCCCGCCTTGGGAACGGTGCCCCGGCGTTGCGCCGGGGTGGCGCGGCCTACTCGATTTCCTCGTAGGGCAGGCCGACATAGTTCTCGGCGATGGTCGCCAGGCCCGCCTCGGAGCCCAGGTAGTACTCCAGTTCGGTCTGCTGGATGCGCTGGCTGAACGCGTCGGTGTCGGGGAAGCGATGCAGCACCGAAGTCATCCACCAGGAGAAGCGTTCGGCCTTCCAGATCCGCCGCAGGCAGATTGCCGAGTAGCGTTCCAGCAGTTCGCCGCGCCCTTCGCGGTAGGCCTTCAGCAGCAGCCGGTAGAGCGTGCTGACGTCGCTGGCCGCCAGGTTCAGTCCCTTGGCGCCGGTGGGCGGCACGATGTGCGCGGCGTCGCCGGCGAGGAACAGCCGGCCATGCTGCATCGGCTCGACCACGAAGCTGCGCAGCGGCGCGATGCTCTTCTCCAGCGAAGGACCGGTCACCAGTTTCTCCGCCACCTCGGCCGGGAGGCGCGCTTTCAGTTCCGTCCAGAAGCGCTCGTCGGACCAGTCCTCGACCTTCTCTGTCAATGGCACCTGTACGTAGTAGCGGCTGCGGGTCGCCGAACGCTGGCTGCACAGGGCGAAGCCGCGCGGATGGTTGGCGTAGATCAGTTCGTGGCTGACCGGCGGGGTGTCGGCGAGCAGGCCGAGCCAGCCGAACGGATAGACCCGCTCGAAGACCTTCAGCCGTTCCGCCGGGATCGATTGCCGCGAGATGCCGTGGAAGCCATCGCAGCCGGCGATGTAGTCGCAATCCAGGCGCAGCCGTTCGCCGTCGCGTTCGAAGGTCACGTAGGGGCGCTCACCTTGCAGGTCGTGCAGGCGCACCTCGGCGGCCTGGTAGACGGTAGTGGCGCCGCAGGCTTCGCGGGCTTCCATGAGGTCGCGGGTGACCTCGGTCTGGCCGTAGACCGTCACCGTCTTGCCGCCGCTCAGGCGCTTCAGGTCGATGCGCCGGCGCTGCCCGGCGAAGGCGATCTCCACGCCTTCGTGGACCAGCCCGTCGCGCGCCATGCGCCGGTCGACGCCGGCCTCGCGCAGCAGGTCGACCATACCCTGTTCCAGCACGCCGGCGCGGATGCGGCCGAGCACGTAGTCCGGGGTCTGGCGTTCGAGGATCACGTTGTCGATGCCGGCCTTGTGCAGCAACTGGCCGAGCAGGAGGCCGGACGGACCGGCGCCGATGATGGCGACTTGAGTCTTCATTGCGGATAGCCCTCTCGCTGTTATGGCTGGCCGGCGGCGCATGCGCCGGCGCTGATCTTGTCTGGAGGTGGCTGTATTTTTGTTTGCCGTGGGGTGCTATAGAAGGCAAATTGCCGATCTATTTCTGGACTTTTATAAACTCTGTTCGGCAATCGGCCATTTCGCTCGGAGGGCTCGATGACGGATTCCACCCGCGACGTCCCGGTGTTCAAGCTCTACGGCGCGCCCCTCGAATGGCCGACCCCGGACCTGCTGCACTGCGAGTCGATCCCCGCCCGCAGTCGCCTGCACGATTGGGAGATCAAGCCGCACCGGCACGCCGATCTCGCTCAGTTGCTCTACGTGCGCAAGGGCTGGGCGCAGCTCCAGGTCGAGGGCGAGCCGACTCGCGTCGAGCAGCCCTCCATCCAGTTCGTACCGCCGTTGTGCATCCATGGCTTCCAGTTCTCCGAGCGCATCGACGGCTACGTACTGACGCTCGCCGCACCGTTGCTGGCCCGCTTGCAGGCGCACCTCGGCGCGCAGCGCCAGGCGCTGGAAGCGCCGGGGCTGTACCCGGTGGGCGCGGACCGGCGCTATATCGACACGCTGTTCGACGCCATAGATGGCGAGTACGCCGGCGCTGCGCCGGCGCGCGAGCTGTTGTTGCAGTCGCTGATCGGCGTGCTGGCGGTGTGGCTGGGGCGGCAGGTGATGGTCCGGCGGGCGGAGGCACGGCCGGGTCGCGGTCAGGAATACCTATCGGCCTTTTCGCAACTGGTCGAGCGGCATTTCCGCGAGCACCTGGGAATCGACGAGTACGCGCGTCGCCTGGGCATCTCCCCGGCACACCTGAACGGCGTGGCGCGCCGCCTCAGCGGGCAGACCGCACTGGGCATCGTGCACCAGCGCCTGCTGCTGGAGGCCAAGCGCGACCTGGTCTACACGGCGATGACGGTGAACGAGATCGCCGACCGCCTCGGCTTCAGCGAGCCGGCCTACTTCACCCGTTTCTTCAAGCGCCTGAGCGGCGTCTCGCCGAGCGTTTTCCGTAAGGGCGACTAGTGTTCGCGGCGCAACTGGACGATCTCCAGCGCGCGCCCCTCGTCGTCGCGCGGGCGTCGGCCGCTCTCGACGAAGCCGCAGCGTGCGTAGAACCCCAGCGCCTCGCGGTTGGCGGCGTAGACCTCGACCTCCAGCGCGCCCTTCAGGGTTGCCGCGTGCTCCACCAGTTGCCGGCCGATCCCGCGCCCGTGGGCCGTCGGGGCGACGAACAGGCCGCCGATGAAGGCATCGAGCAGGCCGATGAAGCCCAGCGGCGTATCGCCGTCCAGCGCCAGCCAGGTTTCCGAGGCATCCAGATAATGATCGCGAACCAGTGCCTTCTGCTTCTGCAACTCGGCTTCGCCGAGGAAACCGTGGCCGACGCGCGAGGCCTCCAGCCAGATGGCGAGGGTGGCATCGCGGTCGGCGGGAATGTAGCGGCGGATCTTCGGCGGAGAGGGCATGGCGGCGGCTCGCAACGGCAACAGCCGCGGATTATCGCGTGAGCCGGCGGGAAAAGGGCAGGGCCGGCACGCCCGCTTCAGTCGCCGCGGATGTACTGTTCCAGTTGCTGGATCAGCTCGGCCTGCTCGGCGATCGCCGCCTTGACCAGGTCGCCGATGGACAGCAGGCCGAGCAACTGGCCGTCTTCCACGACCGGCAGGTGGCGCAGGTGGCGATCGGTCATCAGGTTCATGCAGGTGTCGACGCTCTGCTTCGAGTCCACGCTGACCACAGGCGCGCTCATGATCGCGCTGATCGGCGTACCGATGGACGAACGGCCCTTGAGGACCATCTTGCGCGCATAGTCGCGCTCGCTGACCACTCCGACCACCTCGCCATGGTTCACCACCAGCAGCGCGCCGATGTTCTTTTCCGCCATCAGGCGCAGGGCGTCGAGCACCATCTCGTCCGGTCCGATGGTGTACACCTGCTGGTTCTGCTTGGCGTTCAACAGTTGTGCCACGGTTTTCATGCGCGCCCCTCCGGAGCCGTTCTCACGTCCAGCAAGAATCGTAGACGGCGAGCGGATCGGCAAGCGGGGAAAACGGCATCGAACCGATTGAAAAACGTCATCGCCGGCTTCCCCGACGAAGGTAGGGCCTGGCGACGGGCCTCTTGCTCCGGTTGCCCGGCGACCTAATGCAGTATCCGCTCGAACCCTTCCGGACGTTGGCCGGTGACGTAGCAATGGCGATGCCGGTCGAGGCTGAGCGGATGTCCGGCGTCGTTCAGCACTTCGGCGATGCCTTCCAGGTGCTTGTTCACTTTCACCTGGTATTCCTGCTCGGTCAGCGGCACGACCCAGAGCAGGTCGACCGGATGGGCGGACAGGTCGAAACCGTCGAACAGGGCGGCATCTTCGCCCAGCGGGGTCGGCAGGAGAAGGAAGTGACGCAGCAGGCTGTGCTCGTAGAGCGGGAAACCGAATGCCACGCTGTGTCCGTGGCCGAGGGCCAGGCGTTCGTGGAACGGCAGGCCGGCGAGCCACTGCAGGTGGCGCAGGTCCTCACCGCCGAGGACGTCAAGGTAGCAGATCAGCTCGCTGGACCAGCGCGCGCTGCCCATATAGGGCGCGAAGTGCATCCGTGCCTGGCTCATCCCCGCGGTGATCACCACGTGGTGCGGGCGCCGGCTGCTTTCCAGGCGGTAGCCGAACACCGCCATTTCCGGTGCCGTCACGCAGTGCCTCCAGAAGTCACGGCAGTCCAGGACGATGCTCGGCGCACAGCCGAAATGGTCGTCGTATTTCTCGCGCAGCCGGGCGATGTAGTCGTTCATCTTCAGTCCTCGGAGTGGGGCGGGTAGGGCCGGACATGGGCAGGCGCCGGAGGCGCGTCCGTTGCCATGCGAGGGCAATCCAGTCATGGCCGATCCTCGTTGCCGTTGGGTGACCAATGGAATGCGAACGGCGACTGCCGAGAAATCGGCTCGTTCCGAGAGAGGCGAGAGGCTTTCCTTCTTGGTGCGTAGGAAAGCGCTGAGGGCAGCTGAGGGTATCTGTCGGGAACGGAAAAAAGCCCGTCGGGAACGGGCGAAGAGGGAAGCTTACCAGGGCAGCGGGAAGTGGCCTTCCGCGCGCAGGTAGTCAGGATCGGGGGTGAACGGGTCGATCTTCTGCCGCTCGCTGCAACCCTGGCGTTCGCAGTCCCGCAGGCGCTGCAACGGCGAGCGGTCGTCGCGCTGGATGCGGATGCCCGTGGCCGGCGCGCCGTCGGAAAGGCTGTAGCTGCGGCCGCTCTCGCAACCGGGCAGGATCAGGCAAAGGCAGAGGAGCAGGGTGGTGTGCGGGTGTCGTGGCATTGCGGGTCGAATGGGCTTGCGAAGGCCGCCCATGCTATCAATCGGCCAGCAAATAGGGGGCCGGATGGTCAGTCCATGACCGGGATGAGAGTTGCTTCGCAAACCCGGAGATGCCCTCGAAAGGCTATTGCGTCACGCGGGAAAGCCCGTCGAAGGCCCGCAGCAACTTGCCCAGGGCGAGGGTCAGCGCCTCTTCTTCCGGGCCGGCGCCGAGAGCCGCCAGCAGCCTTTCGTCGAGCCCTGCGACCTGTGCCAGGGCCTGCTCGAACACCGCCTGTGCCGCGGGGCTGCGGCGCACCAGCACGGCGCGCCCGTCGTCCGGGTCCGGCAGGCGGCTGACCCAGCCGCGCCGCACCAGCCGTTCGATGGTCCGGCCCAGCGCGGTGCGGTCGGTCTGCGAGTGCTCGATGAGCACGCTCATCGGCACGTCACCGTCGAAGGCGTGGATGATCCGCAACGCACGCCATTCATGCAGCCCCAGTTCGAGAGGGGCAAGCAGGGCGGTGAGTTGCCGTTCGCGCTGGCGGACGATCTCCGTCATCAGGTACAGCGGGCCTTGGGGCAGCCCCAGTGCGTTCGTCTCGGTCATTGGCCCGGTCACCTTCCTCGATCCTCTTTCGCCAGGGCGGGGATTGTAGCGCTCAGGCGTCGGCGAATCCGTAGTCGCTCCAGCGTTCTTCGACTCGCCTGCGCAGCGCCGTCGGATAGGCGTGGCGGAACGACGCCGTAGCGGCACGCATTTGCCCGGCGAACTGTTCCGGGTACAGGCAGTTGATCACCAGCCGACCGCCGCTGCCTCGTGCCTTGTCCTCGGCATCGAGGTAGGGAACCATCGGGAAGTCACGGATCTGCGGGAAGGCGAAATGGTCGTGCAGCGGATGCGCGCGGGTCGCCAGCGCCCATACCACCTGGTCGATCTCGGTGACGTCGATGTCGTTGCCGACCAGGATCAGCTTCGGCACCAGGTGCCCGGCATGCGAGCCGAAGACGGTCTCGGCGACCCGTGCGGCGAAGGCCGCGGCGTCGGTGCCCAGGGCCGCCAGGCGCTGCACGTCGATCGACAGCACGGCCCAGCAGGTCGCCGCCTCGTAGGAGCACCAGACCATGTCCACCGGCAGTCCGGCGTTCTGCGCCACGTCCAGCAGTTGCGCGGAAATCATGGTGCCCCAGATGGTGTGGTTTTCCTCCGGTGGCGTGCCGGCGACGCAGATCGGCAGGATCGGCTGGTCGCGGAAGCTCAGCGCATGGACGTGGAACAGCGGCTGCGGCTTGCCGGTGGGGAAGGAATAACCGTGGTATTCGCCCATCGGGCCTTCCAGCGCGGTTTCGTCGAGGCTGATCTCGCCCTCCAGGACGATCTCGGCATTGGCCGGAACCCACAGGCCGTTGGTCTGCGTGCGCACCACCTCCACCGGCTCGCCGACCAGGGCGCCCACGTAGCCGGCTTCGCTGACCCCCTCCGGCAACGGCATACCGGCCGCCGCGAGTGCCGCCGGCGGTGCGCCGAGGGCCATCGCCCAGGGCGTTGGCTTGCCCTGGCGGCGCCACTGCTCGCGGATGATGCCGATGTGCTGGGTGGGAATAGTCGGACCCGCCAGGGTGTTGCGGTCCACCAGCATCAGCCGGCCCACCGACCAACTGTCCCAACTGCCGTCCGGCGTCTGTACCACGTGGAAACCGTAGGTGCCGAAATAGCGGCCTCCGTCCTGCTCATGGAGCAAGGGGACCGGGAAGCGGGTCAGGTCCACCTGCTCGCCGAGCCAGACGTTTTCCTGCACCGGCCCGCGCTCCAGCCGGCGCGGCGCGATCGGTTCCGCGCGCATCGCGGCGCGCAGCGTGGCCACGATGTCCCGCGGCCCGCTGTGTTCCGGCAGGCCGAAATGCAGCGCCAGGCGCGAATGGGCGCGGGCCCTGTCGGCGCGCAGGCCGGCCGGCGCGCCCAGTACCCGCGCGCCGGGCAGGCTGTCGCGGATGTTGTGGAACAGCGGGGCGGGTGCGCGGCGTTCGTAGACCCGGCGGGTGATGGCGCCGATCTCCAGGTTGGCGTCGACCTCGGTGTGCACGTCCACCAGGTCGCCCTGGCGACGCAGGTGGTCGATGAAGTGGCGGAAATCCAGGGCGCTGCGGTTCATCGGCTCGCCACTCCATATAAGTGCGTGTGCATGCATCTTATGTGCTGGCGCGTTCTTTAGACAAGCGGAGCCCGGTCGGTTCGCGGGCTGGCCGGAAGGTCGCCACCTAGGCAAGATATATGGTTGGTTGGAAGCCTTGGCAAGCTTCCTTGCGCAGTCGCGGCACAGGATCGGCAAGCGCCGTCGTGGAGGAAACATGGAAGCGTGCGATACAGCGGGCATTATGGATGCGATCACGGCTGTCACCGGCGTACTCACCCTTCTGGTGGCGTGGGCAGCATTGTTTTCGTGGCGCCGGCAAGAGCGTCAGAAAGCGATATTGGCGTGGAAGGCCGATCTGGTGGACTACGCCTACGGGTTTCCCAATCTGCCGGTGATATGGGGTTACCAGACGCACAAGGACGAGGTCGACCAGGCCGCAGAGCGTTTTTATCGGTGCGTGAAAAGCTACATGGTCATGCGCGAGCTGGTGTCGCGGAAGCGGATGAAAGCCTATGAGCGAATCTGGCGCCAGGCTCATTTCGTTCATGAGAAATGTACATTCGAAGGGCAAATGACCTGCGCCATCGCCCGGGATCTGCTTTCCCAGGCTTACCTGAACGATTTTCTGAAATCTTGATGGGACAGCTCCCGGCCGCTCAACGCACCATATAGTCCATCTGCCATGGCCGCGGAATCACCAGTGCCAGCAACGCGAGAAGAGCCGCCAGCGCTGCGCTCGCCGCCATCGCCGCGAGGCCCAGTTGCTGTTCCAGCAGGGCGCCGAGCACCGCGCCGACGCACATGCCGCTCCAGGGCACCAGTTGCACCCGCCAGCCGTTGCGCCGCTCGCCCAGCAGCCAGCGGCCGAGGCCGCGGCCGAAGCGGGAGAGGGCGCCGGTGACGTAGGTCAGGCCGATGGGCAGGCCGTTGACCTGCTCGACCACGGCGTTGAGCATGCCCATGGCGAGGATCGCGGCGACCAGCGCCGGCACGTTCCAGTCGAATGGCCAGACCGCCGACAACGCCAGCAGCATCGCGCAGCAGACCAGGATCGGCGCCGCCCGGCGCCCGCTGAAGCGCGCCAGTATCACTCCCAGCGCGTTGCCGACGACGAAACTGGCCAGGGCGACGCTCAGCCGCACCAGCCCGCCGAAGTCGCCCTCGCCCAGCGATACCGCCAGGCGCGTGGTGTTGCCGCTCATGAAGGAAACGAAGTCGCCGGTGGCGAGGAAACCGATGGCGTCGGTCATGCCTGCCAGTACCGACAGCCCGGCCACCAGGCCGAGCCCGACACGCCCGCGCGTCCGCCGCAAACGAAGGCGCCGCGCGCTGCTACCCACCATGCTGTCTGGAAGCATCCGGAGAAACCACCCGCAGGAAGAGAAGGTCCGCCCCAGTGCGGACTCCCGATCTTAAGGCTCTCCCCAGGGAAAAGGCCAGGGGCGAGGCGGAGCGTCTGGGGCCGAAGATCCTGGGCAATCGGCAATGACAGTGCGGGGCGGGGCCTCAGATATCGAATACCGGTACCTGGTTTCCACCCAGTACCTCGATCTTGTCGGTCCGGTAGACCACCATCGCCTTGCTGCAGGTCACCGTGGAACGACCCTCTTTGCTGGCATTGAGATACACCGTGCCCTTGCCGGCGTAGACCGCTCTCGCGTTGGCGGCGATGCGCAGCTCGAGGGCCGCCGCTTCTCCGTCCTCGTCCCCGGCGAAGTCGCACCCGTAGAGGGCGATGGCCAGTTCCTTGCCGAACAGTTCGAGAAGGGTCGCACCAAAGGCCTGGGGCTCGACGAACTGCTTGCCCTGGACACGCCGGGCCATGACGTCCGCGGTGCTATCGCCGTGGGGGTTGCCCAGCCAGAGTTGGCCAGCCGTGCCGTGGGTGGCGATGAGGATCGTATCGATGAAGTACTGTTCGCCGCTCTCCGCGGCAACCTTGCCTAGATCCCGAACCAACTGGGCGTAGTTGGTATCGGCCTTGATCGCGAAGGCCGGCTTGTAGAGCTTGTTCCGCGCATAGGCGACGACCGCCTCCGCGAAGGCGCTGCCGGAGTCGCCTCTCCGGATCTCCTGCTGGAAGTCGTGGTAGATGACCAGGACCGCCCCTTTCCTGACCGGGCCGCTGAGCCCTCCCTTGACGATGTCGAGGGCGAAACGGAAATTGGCGCTGAGCACCTGGGACGCATGGGTAGGAAAGGTATCCGTATCGGTCAGCAGTTCCACTTCGGTACCGACCAGCACCTCCTTTCGTTCGTCGCCCTCCGCCCAGGGCGTGTCGTCCACATCCGTTCCGTAGATCCTTGCGTCCAGGTCGACCTCGACGAGCGTACTCACTGTGAAGGGCACCAGAAGCTCTTCCGGGCCGAGTCGATTCTTGACCACGGCGCCCTTGCCTTGCTTGGCGATTTTCGTGACTACGCCATGCCATGAGCGCATCCTGTTGCTCCTGTGGGAGTCCTGGTAGGAACGGCATCCGAGCATGCAGAACTATAGACGTGAAACGGCCAGCCCCGAGGAACTATCCGCCGATCGACCCTCCATCTGGCCCCGGCCTTGAGTGCCATTCCCGGCCGGACAGGATCGGTTGCTCTGGTCTCTGTGGCGAGGGACAGGCGCCGCTCGGCGGAGCGGGTGGCGGTGAGGCAGGTCTGAAAGCAAAAAGCCCGCACAAGGCGGGCTTCTGGAAGATGGCGCATCCGGCGGGATTCGAACCCACGACCCCTGCCTTCGGAGGGCAGTACTCTATCCAGCTGAGCTACGGATGCAGCGCCGCGGCTCGCGCGGCAGGCCGCAATCATACGCATCTCGTCGGCGGGAGTCCATTCCATGTGCGTACGTTCGTGATTTCGAACGAAAATGACCGTCCGTCGAGGATGTGCTCAGAAAAGCAGCAGAATTTTCCGACTTTCGTTGATTTTATCGAACGGGGTATTGCCCTTTGTCAGTGGTGGCCCTAGGATTCGTTTGAGATTTCAAACGCCCCCAAAGCCACAACAACAGGAGACCGGGGAATTGGCATCAGTTCAGCCGGCCGCGTGCCCCTGGAATGACCTCTTTCTGACCTGCCCGTCGCTCGTCCGGCCCTTCGCGCTGCCGGGCCGCCGTGGTGCCGGCGTGGCGTTTCGTCCGCAATCCCTTTCCCGCACGAGTCTTTCGTATCCTCCCCGACGCCTGCCGGCGGTCGCGTTCGTCCGCGTCCGCCCGTTGCGCACGGTGGCCGGCCGGTAACGGCGACGCCGCTGGCACAGGGCGCAGGAAATGGAACACCGGGGCGCTGGCCCTTTCGAATAACCAGCAGGCAACACTTTCCGGTTACAACCGAACCAGACAACCAGGCACGCGGGGTAGTCGAGGTAGACCCGCTGCTCACGGCATTCCTCGAAGGAGACAGGTCATGCAACTCAAAGATGCCAAGCTGTTCCGTCAACAAGCCTACGTCGATGGCGCCTGGGTGGATGCCGACAACGGCCAGACCATCAAGGTGAACAACCCGGCCACCGGCGAGATCATCGGCAGCGTGCCGAAGATGGGCGCCGCCGAGACCCGCCGCGCCATCGAGGCTGCCGACAAGGCCCTGCCGGCCTGGCGTGCGCTGACCGCCAAGGAGCGCGCCAACAAGCTGCGCCGCTGGTTCGACCTGATGATCGAGAACCAGGACGACCTGGCCCGCCTGATGACCATCGAGCAGGGCAAGCCGCTGGCCGAGGCCAAGGGCGAGATCGCCTACGCCGCCTCCTTCCTCGAATGGTTCGGCGAAGAAGCCAAGCGCATCTACGGCGACACCATTCCCGGCCACCAGCCGGACAAGCGCATCATCGTGATCAAGCAGCCGATCGGCGTGACCGCGGCCATCACGCCGTGGAACTTCCCCTCGGCGATGATCACCCGCAAGGCCGGCCCGGCCCTGGCCGCCGGCTGCACCATGGTGCTCAAGCCTGCTTCGCAGACCCCGTATTCCGCGCTGGCCCTGGCCGAACTGGCAGAGCGCGCCGGCATTCCGAAGGGCGTGTTCAGCGTGGTCACCGGTAGCGCCGGCGAAGTCGGCGGCGAGCTGACCAGCAACCCGATCGTGCGCAAGCTGACCTTCACCGGTTCCACCGAAATCGGCCGCCAACTGATGGCCGAGTGCGCCCAGGACATCAAGAAGGTGTCCCTGGAACTGGGCGGCAACGCGCCGTTCATCGTGTTCGACGACGCCGACCTGGACGCCGCCGTCGAGGGCGCGCTGATTTCCAAGTACCGCAACAACGGCCAGACCTGCGTCTGCGCCAACCGCCTGTACGTGCAGGACGGCGTGTATGACGCCTTCGTCGACAAGCTGAAGGCCGCCGTGGCCAAGCTGAACATCGGCAACGGCCTGGAAGCCGGCGTGACCACCGGTCCGCTGATCGACGCCAAGGCCGTGGCCAAGGTCGAGGAACACATCGCCGACGCGGTCTCCAAGGGCGCCAAGGTGGTTTCCGGCGGCAAGCCGCACGCCCTCGGCGGCACCTTCTTCGAGCCGACCATCCTGGTCGACGTGCCGAAGAACGCCCTGGTGTCCAAGGACGAGACCTTCGGCCCGCTGGCGCCGGTGTTCCGCTTCAAGGACGAGGCCGAGGTCATCGCTATGTCCAACGACACCGAGTTCGGCCTGGCGTCCTACTTCTACGCCCGCGACCTGGCCCGCGTGTTCCGCGTCGCCGAGCAACTGGAGTACGGCATGGTCGGCATCAACACCGGCCTGATCTCCAACGAAGTGGCGCCGTTCGGCGGCATCAAGGCCTCGGGCCTGGGCCGCGAAGGCTCCAAGTACGGGATCGAGGACTACCTCGAGATCAAGTACCTCTGCCTGGGCGGTATCTGAGTCCGGCGAGAAACGCATCCGGAGGGGCCGGACGGCAGGCAAGAGCTGCGCCGTCCGGTGTCGACGTTGCCGGTGGTGGCACCGGACGAACCGGGAGTCGCGGTCGCCGATCGCGAAGCGGCTCCGAGCCCTGGCGGGTCTGCAAGTCCCGAGGCAGTCGATCATCGCATGCTGCCTTGGGGAGCTTCCTTCCCGCCTTCATCCTTTGACCCGGCCGACCCGATGAGCGGCCACTGAGGAAGCCATGAGCAAGACCAACGAATCCCTGCTGAAGCGTCGCCAGGCCGCGGTACCCCGCGGCGTGGGCCAGATCCACCCGGTCGTCGCCGAGCGCGCCGAGAACTCCACCGTCTGGGACGTGGAAGGCCGCGAGTACATCGACTTCGCCGGCGGCATCGCCGTGCTGAACACCGGCCACCTGCATCCGAAGGTGATCGCCGCGGTCCAGGAGCAACTGGGCAAGCTGTCCCACACCTGCTTCCAGGTGCTGGCCTACGAACCCTACATCGAGCTGGCCGAGGAAATCGCCAAGCGCGTGCCGGGCGACTTCCCGAAGAAGACCCTGCTGGTCACCTCCGGCTCCGAAGCCGTGGAGAACGCCGTCAAGATCGCCCGCGCCGCCACCGGCCGCGCTGGCGTGATCGCCTTCACCGGCGCGTACCACGGCCGCACCATGATGACCCTGGGCCTGACCGGCAAGGTGGTCCCGTACTCCGCCGGCATGGGCCTGATGCCGGGCGGCATCTTCCGCGCCCTGGCGCCCTGCGAGCTGCACGGCGTGAGCGAGGACGACTCCATCGCCAGCATCGAGCGCATCTTCAAGAACGATGCCCAGCCCCAGGACATCGCCGCGATCATCATCGAGCCGGTGCAGGGCGAGGGTGGCTTCTACGTCAACTCCAAGTCCTTCATGCAGCGCCTGCGTGCCCTGTGCGACCAGCACGGCATCCTGCTGATCGCCGACGAAGTGCAGACCGGCGCCGGCCGTACCGGCACCTTCTTCGCTACCGAGCAACTGGGCATCGTTCCTGACCTGACCACCTTCGCCAAGTCGGTCGGCGGCGGCTTCCCGATCTCCGGCGTGGCCGGCAAGGCCGAGATCATGGACGCCATCGCGCCCGGCGGCCTGGGCGGCACCTATGCCGGCAGCCCGATCGCCTGCGCCGCGGCACTGGCCGTGCTGAAGGTGTTCGAGGAAGAGAAGCTGCTGGAACGTTCGCAAGCCCTCGGCGAGCGCCTCAAGGCCGGCCTGCGCGAGATCCAGGCCAAGCACAAGGTGATCGGCGACGTTCGTGGCCTGGGTTCGATGGTGGCCATCGAGCTGTTCGAGGGCGGCGATACCCACAAGCCGGCCGCCGAGCTGGTCAGCAAGATCGTCGTCCGTGCGCGCGAGAAGGGCCTGATCCTGCTCTCCTGCGGCACCTACTACAACGTCATCCGCTTCCTCATGCCCGTCACCATCCCCGACGCGCAACTGGAGAAGGGCCTGGCCATCCTGGCCGAGTGCTTCGACGAACTCGCTTAAGCTTCACCGGCAAAGCGATACCCCCGAGGCCCGCGCGTCCGCGCGGGCCTTTCTTTCAGAGGCTTCACGGAAACGGAAGCCTCTTTTTTCTGCCAGGGTTTTCCGCGAAACGCCCGACGAACGGTTTTCCCCTGTTACCCTTGGGCGCCTGGCGCATACGAATCCTCCCGCATTCCTCCGGTCGTTCCGTTCGTGGCGATTAGGACAGGTCCTAGAGGCGCACCGTGTTCGTCCGTCATACCCTTGTGTGCCCGCGGGCCGTGTCGTGCCCGCCTGTCATGCCTGGTGCGTCCCGCTCGGTTCGCCAGGTTCGAAGAGGAACGCCATGAGTGCCGCGAAAAAGGCCCCCGTCATCCTGATTGCCGACCCGGACCCCTGGAGTCGCGACCTGCTTGGCCAACTGGTCCTCGGCGTGCGTTGCGATGCCCGGCTGGTCCTCTGCGGCGATGGCGGAGAAGCGCTGGCGCATTGCCGGCGCCGGCGCTTCGCGTTGATCCTGGCCGAGCTGAACCTGCCGCAGGTGGATGGCTTCGAGCTGCTGCGCGAAGCGCGCCTGCGCCGCTCGGTCGCCGAGCAGCCGTTCATCCTGATCAGCGACCGCGCCGACCAGGCCAGCGTGCGCGCCGCCGTGGCACTGGCGCCGACCGCCTACCTGGTGAAGCCGTTCCAGGCCGAGAACCTGATGCAACGCCTGCGAGGGTTGTTGCTGAAGGGCGACGAAGTGGTCGCCTGTCCGCTGCCGGAGCGGGACGCGGGCGAGAACCTGGAGGCTTTCCTCGAACGCGCGCGCGACTCCGCGGAGGGGGCGCCGTTGCTGGCCGACGTGCGTGCCGCCAGCGATCGTTGCCTGAGCGCCGAGGAGCATCCGCTGCGCGTGCTGGAGGATGAGTTCGGTCGCGACCCGCAGATCACCGCTGGCCTGATCGCCGCCGCCAACAGCGCCGCCCGGCACGTCGGTCCGGCCTGCCAGACCCTGGGCCAGGCCCTGCGGCGGCTGGGACTCGGGCACAGCCTGAACCTGGTGCTCGGTTTCAGTCTGCAGCGGGCCATCCAGCTCGGCGAACCACTGCTGGCCGAGCGCGCCATGCACTTCTGGGATCTTTCGCAACGTTGCGCGGACATCGCCTGGGAACTGGCCGACGCCCTCGGCGCGGACGTCGAGCGCTGCTATACCGCAGGGCTGCTGCATCGCCTGGGCGACCTGGCGCTGCTGCGGACATTGCAGGATTGGTGCGATGGCGGCGGCGCGCTGGACGAGGCGCGCCTCGACGAGCTGCTGGGGCGTTTCGGCGCCAGCTTCGGCTCGGCCCTGCGGGCGCGTTGGCGGCTGCCGCTGGAGCTGCGCCGGCTGATCGCTGCGGCGTACCAGTTCGGTGGCGTGCTTTCCCGCGAAGAGCTGATCCTCAGCCTGGCGACCCAGGCCGCCAGCCTGCCCGAGGACGACGCGGAGCAACTGGCCGAGAGCAAGGCTGCCCGCATGCTCGGGCTGGACGGCGAACGACTGGCGAAACTGCTGCAGCCCTGAGCCGCCCTCGCCGGGCCTTTGCAAGGGGCGGCGCCTCCAGTAGGGCGGATAACGCGGCGCGTCATGCGCCGCTGGGCATGGGGCGCGGTTGCAATCGAGCCTCTGGCCGGGGGGATCGGCACCTACCTGCGCGCCGCCGAGTTGCCGGCCGTGGATGGGCGGAAGCGCGCCTAGCGCCGCAGCTCGGCGCGCAACAGGTCCAACGCCGGGTCGATGTCGTCCCGTTCGATGCAGCCGAAGCCGAAGAGGAAGCCGGCCTGTGCCGGGGTTTCCGCGTAGAAGGGCGGCAGGGTGCCGACCTCCAGGCCTTGCTGGCGCAAATGACGGGCGATGCGCAGCACATCCAGCGGTTCGCGACAGCGCGCCGCGAGGTGGATCCCGGCCACCGCCGGCAGCGCTTCGAGCCAGGGGCTCAGGTCGCCGTGCAGGCGTTCCAGCAGGCGCCCGCGACGCTGGGCGTATTCGCGTTGCAGGCGGCGCGTATGGCGGGCGAAGTCGCCGCGCTGGATGAACAGCGCGAGGGCGCGTTGCTGCAAGGTCTCGCTGTGCCGGTCGACCAGCTTGCGCGCCGCCAGCACCGCTTCGCGCAGGCTTGCCGGCGGCAGCAGGTAGCCGAGGCGCAGCTCGGGGAAGAGGGTCTTGGAAAAGGTCCCGAGGTAGGCCACCTGGCCGTTCCGGTCGAGGCTGCGCAGCGACTCCAGCGAACGCCCGTCGAAGCGGTACTCGCTGTCGTAGTCGTCCTCGATGATCAGCGCCCGGTGGCGCTGCGCCCAGTCCAGCAACTGCAGGCGCCGCTCCAGGCTCATCGGCATGCCCAGCGGGAACTGGTGCGACGGGGTGACGTAGACCAGCTTGGCGTTGTCCGGCAGCAGGTCGACGCGCAGCCCCTCGGCGTCCACCGGTACTCCGCGCACCTCGGCGCCGGTGGCCAGCAGGCTGGCGCGGGCCGGCGGATAACCGGGTTCCTCGACCACCGCCAGGTCGCCGGGGTCGAGCATCACCCGGGCCAGCAGGTCGAGTCCCTGCTGGGCGCCCTGGGTGACCATCAGGGCGTTCCAGTCGCACTGCACGGCGCGGTTGATCGCCAGGTAGCGGGAGATCGCCAGGCGCAGTTCGGGGTCGCCTTCGGTTTCCTTGTAGAACGCCGGCGAGCGCTGTTGCAGGCGTAGCGCCTGGAGCACGCAGGTACGCCAGGTATCGAAGGGAAAGCGGCGCTTGTCGGTCGTGCCGCCGGCGAAGCTGTAGCGGAGCGGTGCTCGCTGGTCCATTAGACCGGACTGCGGTTCGATGCGTGCCCAGCGCGCGGCCGGCCGCAGCGGACCGTCGGCGCGCTGCGGCGGCGCTTCCCCGGCGGGCCCGCGGGCGACGAAGGTGCCGCTGCCGACCCGGCCTTCGAGGAAGCCCTCGCTGGTGAGGCGCTCGTAGGCTTCGCTGACGGTCTTGCGCGACACTTCCAGGCGTTCGGCAAGGTAGCGCGTGGCTGGCAGGCGATCGCCGGTGGCCAGGCGACCGTGGAGGATCGCGTCGCGCAGCTGGCGATAGAGCTGGCCGACCAGGTCGTGGCGGCCGTCGAGGATCAGTTGCAGTTCCATGGCGAAATTGGCTACCTGGTATTTCTGGTAATTGGCTCTTCGTGGAAGCCAAAGGCAGGCTTAGTGTTACCCCATGCCGCGCCGCTTTCCACTCTCGCGGCTGCCAATCAGCCAAGGAGATTCGCCATGACCACCCGCCTCGAATGGGCCAAAGCCTCCCCCGACGCCTATGCCGCCATGCTCGGCCTGGAAAAGGCCCTGGCCAAGGCCGGCCTGGAGCGCCCGTTGATCGAACTGGTCTACCTGCGCACTTCGCAGATCAACGGTTGCGCCTACTGCGTGAACATGCATGCCAACGACGCGCGCAAGGCCGGCGAGACCGAGCAGCGTCTGCAAGCGCTCTGCGTCTGGCAGGAAACCCCCTACTTCACCCCGCGCGAGCGCGCTGCCCTGGCCTGGACCGAGCAACTCGCCCGCCTCAGCCAGGGGCCGTTGCCGCACGGCCCGCTCGACGAACTGCGCGAGCACTTCGACGACAAGGAGATCGCCGAACTGACCCTGGCGGTCTCGGCCATCAACGCCTGGAACCGCTTCGGCGTCGGCATGGGCATGCAACCGGAATGAGGTGGACGGCGATGAAGGCCAATCGATCGATCGCCTGCCTGCTGCTCGCCGCGCTGCCGACGCTGGCCAGCGCCCATGTTGCGGAGAAGGTGGAAACCCTGCACGACCAGGCCCTGGCCGAGATTCCCGGCCATCGTGGGTTGATGCTGACGGTGTCGTTCAAGCCCGGCCAGGTCTCCGCGCCCCATGTGCATCCCGGCTCGGTGTTCGTCTACGTGCTCGAAGGCACCGTGCAGACGCAACTGGAAGGCGGCCCGGTGGAAACCTACACGGTGGGCCAGAGCTGGTACGAGCCGGCGAACGTGCCGCACCTGCTGGCACGCAATCCCGATCCGATGAAGCCGGCCAAGTTGCTGGTCTGGGAGTTGCTCAAGGAGGGCGACCCGATCCTCAAGCCACTGGAGCGCGGCGCCCACTGAGGCGTCGCTCGTTCGTCCGGAGGAGCGTCCGTCATGAGCGCCAGCCAGGTCATCCGTATTCGCGCGCGCAACGGTCAGTCGGAACGGCTTGGCCTGCGCCTGCAACAACTGGTCGAACCGGGGCTGGAGGCGCCGGGTTGCCTGGAGTACCAGGTGCGCAGGGACGCCCTCGAGCCGGATCTCTGGCTGGTGTGCAGCCAGTGGCAGGAAGCGCAGCAGATGTTCGACTACCTGGCCGGCGGCATCCAGCAGGTATTCGCCGAAGTGCTCTGGCGCTCCCTGGCGGCGAGCCTCGAAGTGCAGGATGACGCAGGCTAGAGCAAACCCAGCTCGGCGCAGACGATCAGCACCTGTTCGCGCAGCCAGAGGTTCGCCGGGTCCTGGTCGGCGGCGCGGCTCCATGACAGGTGCAGGGCGAACGGCGGCAGCCCTGACGGTGCGAGGCAGGCGCGATGGCGGCCATCGTCGAGCAGCGCGTGGATACGTCGCGGCAGCATCAGCACGAAGTCGCTGCCCGACAGCAGTTGCAGGGCGGCGACGTAGCTGTTGGCGCGCGCGGCGACTTCGCGGCTGCGGCCCTGGCGTCGCAGCCACGTGTCCACCAGGTTGGCGTTGCTGGCGTCGAGCGGGGTCGGGAAGACGAAGCGGCGCCGGCAGAACTCGTCCAGTTCCAGGCGCTCGTGGCGCGGCTGGGCACGATCCTGCACGCAGAGCAGTTCGTCGCTGAACAGGGCGAGCGCCTGTAGCTCCGGTGCCGGTCGGTGGTACTCGGGACCGAAGTCGAAGACCAGGTCGACCTGGCCGTCGAGCAATGCTTCGGTGGGCAGTTCGGGACCCAGGCGGCGGATGTCCAGGCCGATCCTCGGGCCGTTGGCGGCGAGCCGTCGCAGGAGTGCCGGAAGGATCAGCAGCTCGACGTATTCCGGCGCGCAGAGGGTAAAGGTACGCGGCTCGCCACGCGGGTCGAAGCTGCCCTGGGCGGCGTGACAGGCGTTGATGCGGGCGAGCATTTCCTCCACGTGGGGCAGCATGGCGCGACTCTTGTGGGTCGGCTGCATGCCGCCGCGGGTGGCGATGAACAGCTCGTCGTCGAAGGCCTGGCGCAGCTTCTTCAGGCAGTAGCTGACCGTCGACGGGCTGAGGCTCAGGTGTTCGGCGACCTCGACGAGGTTCTGTCGTTGGTGGACCTGGAGGAAGACCAGCAGGTCCTGCATGTCGACCTTGCGCAGGCCGTTGGCGATCAGCATCGGGGCGTCCTGACGGCGTCGGGAGCGCCATCAGAACCCGTCCCCTTCCTCAGCGCAAGCTTTCGGCGCCGACGCCTCGCGCCTGCCGCTCGGCGAACAGTGCCGCATAGCGCCGCGGGTCGAAGCGCAGGCCCAGTCCCAGCAGCAGCGCCGCCACCGCGGTCAGTCCGAGCCAGGCGCCGGTGAAGCTGCCGAGGCTGTCGCGCAGCAGCCCGGCGACCCATGGCGAGACCCCGGCGATCAGGTAGCCGGCGCCTTGTACCAGGGCAGCCAGTTGACCGGCGCGTTGCGGCGCGTCGAAGTGGTCGAGGCAGACGATCAACCCCATGGGGAACAGCCCGCCGATGCCCAGTCCGAGGCACAGCGCCCAGAGCAGCGGCAGGCTGGCCGGCGCCCAGGCGAGGCCGAGGAAGCCGGCCAGCATCAGCGCGGTTAGCCCGACCAGCACCGGGCGGCGATCCCGCGAGCGGCTGGCCAGGGCCGGCGCGAGCAACCCGGAGAGTACCTCCACGGCCGTCAGGAAACCGAGCAGCAGCCCGGATTCCTGGGCGCTCCAGCCCTGTTCCAGGTAATAGGGCGCGAGCCAGGCCAGCACGCAGGTGTAGCAGGCCGTGCCGAGGCCGAAGAACAGGATCAGCAGCCAGGTCCGCGGATAGCGCAGGAGGCTCCTGCCCGGCTGCGCGTCGGGCAGGCGCAGGCGGGTGCCGGGTTGCAGCCACCAGGCCAGCAGCGCGAGCGCGGCGAGCGCCGCCCAGGCACCGAGGCCGAGCCGCCAGCCGGCGTGCTCCGCCAGGGTCGGCGCAGCGCTGGCGGACAGCGCCGCGCCAGCCATGATGGCGGTGACGTAGAGCCCCATGCAGAGCGGCGTGCGCGCGCCGAAACGGGCCTTGATCAGGGCCGGCATCAGCGCCTGGATCAGGGCGATGCCGAGGCCGGCGAGCATGGCGCTGCCGAGCAGGTCGGGCAGGCCTCGGCTGCCCAGGCGCAGGGCGCTGGCGGCGCCGATCAGCAGCAGGGCGAGGGCCACCGAACGCCACTCGCCGACGCGGCGGGCGATGCCCAGGCCGAAGAACATGCCGAGGCCGAGGGTCAGCACCGGCAGGGCGGTCAGCAGCGAGACGTCGCCGAAGCTGAGCGCGATCTCGCCGCGCATGGCGTTCAGCAGTGGGCCGACGGCGGCCATGGAGGGCCGCAGGTTGAGGCCGACCAGGACGATGGCGGCCATCAGCCAGAGGGTGCGGCAGGGTGGGTTGGCAGTGGGCATGGCGATCTCCTTTCGGGAGCACCATTGCGCCTGCGCCAGGGCGTGGCGGCAAATCAAAATCCGCAGGGCGGATTCGAAAAAATGCGCTGGCCAGGGAGTCGGGGCGGACGCTGGCGCAGCGTGGCGAGTGGCGAGTGGCGAGGTTATCCGCCCCGTGCGGCGCGTGGCCTCACTCCGCGCTCAAGCGCATCAGGCTTTCGCTCAGGGCCCGCGCGTGGCGGTCGACGATGATCGGCGCCCAGGGCCTGCCGGAAGCGCTGACCAGCGCGCTGCTCTTGCTGTTCAGGTCGCGCAGGGCCTGGCTCAGGTACTCCCAGCGGTTTTCCAGTTTCTTCAGTCCCGCCGGGTTGGCGCTTTGCTCCACCAGCAGGGCGATGCGCCGGTCGATCAGCGGAACCAGCACGCTCTCGTCCTGGCCGAGATAGTCCCGGGGCTGTTCGCGGGCAATCTCCAGCCCGCCCAGGTAGGCGCGTGCCAGGTATTGCAGGGACAGGTACTCGACCCGCACCGGCAACTGCCAGAGCGGCAGGGGTTGGCCTGGCGGGGGCGGCGGCACCTGGCGTTCCACCAGGTTGAGGAAGTCACGCAGGGCGCGACTCAGTTGCTGCGGATAGCGCCAGGGCAGGTCCTCCTCGCGGGGGCCGTAGGCCGCGCCTTCACGGATGCGCGCCACCAGCGTCCTTTCGCCTTGCCGCAGGAGCACCCCCTCGGGGGCGGCGGCGAGCGCGCGGTCGAGGCTGGCGAGATCCTTCTCCAGTTGCGCCGCGTGCTGTTCCTGGAAGCCCTCGCCGCGCAGCAGCAACAGGCTGCCCACCGCGCGACAGGCCTGGACCTGCAGTTGTTGCAGGGCGCGTTGCTGGTCGTCGAGGGCGGCGCGCGCCGGCAGCGCCAGCAACAGGCAGCAAAGACAGAGGACAGCGGGAAGCGCGGGACGGAGCATGGGGAGATCCTGTTGTTGTCGTTATGGATATCCGCACCGAGGGCAGGTGCCCTGCACACGGTAGCCGGCCATGGCGCGCCTGCAAGCGTTCGAAAGTGTGATTCGCGCTCAGCCGTGGGTGGCCGCGCGCAGGCCGGCTAGGTCGAGGATCTCGATGCCGCCGTAGCTGAGCTGGAGGATGCCCTGGGCTTCGAGGTCCTTGAGGATCTGGTTGGTGGTCTGCCGCGACAGCGACAGCATCAATGCCAGCTGTTCCTGCGGCAGGTGCAGGACCTGCCGGCTGCGGCTGTTGTCGTAGCCCTCGGCGAGCATCAGCAGGCGCCGCGCCAGGCGTTGCGCGGCCGGCAGCAGGGCCATCTCTTCCAGGGCGATGAATGCCAGGCGCAGCTTGTGGCTCATCAGCAGGGCCATGTCGCGCCAGTAATGCGGCTCGCGGCGAAGCAGTTCGAGCAGCGCCGCCTGCGGTATCTGGAGTAGCTGGGTGTGGCCTTCGGCGTAGGCGTCGTGGGTGCGCGCCTGGCCGTCGAACAGGGCGATCTCGCCGAACCAGTGCGGTGCTTCCACCAGGATCAGCAGCGCCTCCTTGCCGTTCTCGCTGACTGCGCTGATGCGGATTGCGCCCTCGACCACGCAGTACAGTCCGCAGGGCGCGTCGCCGCGGGCGAACAGGCGCTGGCCCGGCGGCAACTGGCGCGGTTGGGCGAGTGCCAGCAGGTGCGTCTGCAAGGCCTCCGGCAAACCCTGGAACCAGCGGCCGGCCTGGAGTTGCGAACGGTAGTCGGTACGCTCGTTCATGTTTGTCGTCTAGCTGACAGAGTGGAAACCGGGGTGGCGCGATGATGCGAGAACCCTGGCGTGAGACCACAACAATGAAAACCCTAGTCGATCACCTTGCGCAATACGCCGCCTACCACCGCGACCGGCGCAACATCTTCAGCCATTTCATCGGCATTCCGATGATCGTCCTCTCCATCGCCGTGTTGCTGGCGCGGCCGGCGCTGGGGTTCGGCCTGTCTCCGGCGCTGCTGCTGGCGCTCGCCGCGGCGCTGTTCTACCTGCGCCTGGACCTGCGCTTCGGCGCGGCCATGACGGCGTTGCTGGCGCTGACGGTGTGGGGCGCTGCGCAATTGGCGGCGGGGACTACCGCGGCCTGGCTGGGCTGGGGTGTCGGCCTGTTCGTGGTCGGCTGGATCATCCAGTTCGTCGGTCATTACTACGAAGGGCGCAAGCCGGCCTTCGTCGACGATCTCAGCGGGTTGATCGTCGGTCCGCTCTTCGTGCTGGCGGAACTGGCCTTTCTGCTGGGGCTGCGCGGCGACGTGCAGCGCGAGGTCGAGGAGCGCGCCGGCCCGACCTGCATTCGCGAGCACAAGCGGGCGGCGTGAGAAGGTCTCCCGCGAGCGCGGGAGACCGGGTCCGGAGCGTTACTTGCGATCCGCGGCGATACGCTGGCGGATGTGATCGGCGCGGGCCTGGGAGCCCGGGTGCGAATCGAACATGCTGCTGTCGCCGCCGCCCAGCTTGGCCAGCTTCTCGAAGGCGGTGACCAGGCCCTGGGTGTTCACTCCGCGCTTCTTCAGTAGCTCGTAGGAAAAATCGTCGGCGTCGGACTCCTGGGACTGGGAGAACTGCGCGTTGATCAGCGATTCGGTGAGTTCGCCCAGCTGGGAGCCGGACAGGGCGGCCAGCGCGCCGCTCTTCGAGGCGCCGGCGGCGCCGCGCACCGCGGCGGCCGCGTAGGCGGTCTGGGCGGCCTTGCGGGTGTGGCCGAGGGCGACGTGGCCCATCTCGTGGCCGAGTACGCCTTCGATCTCGTTGTCACTCATCAGTTCCATCAGCCCGCTGTAGACGCGAATGCAGCCGTTGGCCATGGCCCAGGCGTTGACCTCCTCGGTGAGGTAGACCTTGTAGTTCACCGGCACGCCGTCGATCTGGTCGCCCAGGGCCTTGGCGATCTTGTCCAGGCGCTGGCCGTACTTGCTGTTGGCCGGGGCGATGCGGTTCTGCTGGTCGGACTCGGCACAGGCCTGGTCGGCGACCTGGCGGACCTCGGCGTCGCTCAGGGTGGCGGCCTTCACCGCCATCATGCCGTGCTGCATGAGGTCCCCCTGGGGCAGGTTCTGGCAGCCGGCCAGGGTGGCGCAGGCGAGGGCCAGGGCGGAAAGGGAAAGACGGGTCTTCATCGTGTGCTCCTTGCGATAGGTGGCGTTCCGTGCCGGACGGGCGTGTTCCGCCCGGTGCCGCGCGCCCGGTGGGGGTCGCGCGGCGGCGGATGATAGCGGCTTGTGCCGTTCGTCGGAAGTCCCGCGAAGGCCGCAGGCCCGCCCTGGCGGGTGCGCAATGCGTCCCTGGCGTCAGTGGAAACCGCGCCAGGCGAGGTCGGCGCCGAGCAGCAGGAGACCGACGAAGAAGCAGCGCCTGAACAGCGTCGCGCTGATCCGCTGGCGCAGCCACTGGCCGAGGAGCATCCCGCCCAGCGCCGGGACCAGGGTCAGCAGCGAGGCACCGAGCATCTGCGGTTCGAGCAAGTCGCCATGCACGCCGAGAGTGACCGCCAGGGCCAGGGTCGAGGCGCTGAACGACAGGCCGAGGGCCTGGACCAGTTCGTCGCGCTGCAATCCTAGGGCTCCCAGGTAGGGCACCGCGGGAATCACGAAAACCCCGGTGACCGCGGTCAGCGCGCCGGTCGCCAGCCCGACCAGCGGGCCGGCCCAGGGCTCGTGGCGTGCCGGCAGGTGCAGCGGGATCGCGGCCAGGCCGAGCAGCGCGTAGGCCACCAGGGCCAGGCCGAGCACGCCGGTGGCCTGCCTTGGTGCGTCGCCGCCGAGCCATGCGCCGACCAGCAGGGTGCCCACGACCACCCCGAGCAGCAGGCCGGCCAGGCGCTTCATCAAGCCGAGGAAGCGCGGGCCGCAGGCGAGCTGCCAGAGGTTGGTCACCATCGATGGTACGATCAGCAGCGCCGCCGCCTGCATCGGCGGCATGGCCAGGCCGAGCAGACCCACCGAGACCGTCGGCAGGCCCAGGCCGACCACGCCCTTGACGAAGCCGGCGAGAAGGAAGGTGAGGGCGATCAGCGGGATCAGGGCGTGGAGGTCGACGGACATGCGGGTTCTTCCTTGTCTCGGGCTGGCGCGAACGGGCGATGGCGGCCAGTATCTCTCGTCGTCGACAGGCAATGTTTCATCCGGAGGTGAAGCATGCAATTCAATCCCGGCTTCAGTTCGCTGGCTGCGCTGCTCGCCGATCCCGGCCGCGCGCAGATGATCTGGGCACTGATGGATGGCAGCGCCCGCCCGGCCAGCGAGCTGGCGCTGCTGGCGGGCGTCTCGCCGTCCTCCGCCAGCGGCCACCTGGGACGGCTGGTCGAGGGCGGCGTGCTGAGCCTGGAGGCGCGCGGGCGCAATCGCTTCTATCGCCTGGCCGGGCCGGAAGTGGGGCAGGCGGTGGAAGCGCTGGCCAGCGCCTCCCTGGCCCTGCAGCCGCAGCGGCGCAGCCTGCCGCCGAGCCACGGCACGCCGTCGGCGTTGCGCGAGGCGCGGACCTGCTACGACCACCTGGCCGGCGAACTCGCGGTCGGTGTGTTCGCACGGATGCTGGATGCCGGCTGGATCGAGCAGGAGGGCAGGACGCTGCGCCTGAGCGCGACCGGCGAGGCCGGGCTGGCCGGGTTGGGGATCGACCTGGCGGAGGTCCGCCGCCGCCGTCGGCAGTTCGCCTGCGCCTGCCCCGACTGGAGCGAACGCAAGCCGCACCTCGGCGGCGCGCTGGGGGCGGCGTTGCTGGAGGCCTGTCTGCGCCAGGGCTGGTTGCGGCCGCAGGACGGCTCGCGGGCGTTGCAGGTGTCGTCGAAGGGCCGCGCGGGACTGCGCGGCCTGGCGGAGCGCACGGCGGGCTGAACCCGCCGCGGGATCAGAGATTGGCCACCGGCTGGAAGGCCTTCGGCTTGAAGTAGAGGGTCTCGCCGCGGGCCAGGCCGGCCAAGCTGTCGTGGTCCTTCACCACTTCGGCTTCGATCAGTTCGTCCTGGCCATCGACCTTCAGCGTTACCCGGGTGATCGCCCCCAGCGGACGGATGTCGCGGACCTCGGCGGCGCGGTGCTCGGCCACCGCGGAACGCGACAGCGACACTTCGTGGGGGCGGAACAGCAGGTGCTGGTCGTTGCCCAGTTGCAGGCGGTTGGAGTCGCCGAGGAAGTGGTAGACGAAATCGCTGGCCGGGTTCTCGTAGACCTCGCCGGGCGAGCCGATCTGCTCGATCACGCCCTTGTTCATCACCACGATGCGGTCGGCCACTTCCATCGCCTCTTCCTGGTCGTGGGTGACGAACACCGAGGTCAGGTTGATCTCCTCGTGCAGGCGCGCCAGCCAGCGGCGCAGCTCCTTGCGCACCTTGGCGTCGAGGGCGCCGAAGGGTTCGTCGAGGAGCAGGATCTTCGGCTCCACCGCCAGCGCGCGGGCCAGGGCGATACGCTGCCGCTGGCCACCGGAGAGCTGCTCGGGATAGCGGTCGGCGAGCCAGTCGAGCTGCACCATGTTGAGCAGTTCGTGGACCTTGGCCTTGATCGCGGACTCGCCCGGCCGCTCGCCCTTGGGCTTCATGCGCAGGCCGAAGGCGACGTTGTCGAACACCGTCATGTGGCGGAACAGCGCGTAGTGCTGGAAGACGAAGCCGACGTTGCGGTCGCGCACGTCGTGCTGCGAGACGTCCTCGCCATGGAACACGATGTTGCCGGCGTCCGGGGTTTCCAGCCCGGCGATGATCCGCAGCAGGGTGGTCTTGCCGCACCCGGAGGGGCCGAGCAGGGCCACCAGCTCGCCGCTCTGGATGTCCAGGTTGATGTCGTCCAGGGCCTTGAAGGCGTTGAAGTTCTTGCTGACGTTACGGATTTCGATGCTCATGGTTCATTCCTCGTCAGCATTGCTTTTCAGTCGGGACATGCGGGATTCGCTCCACTGCTTGAGCAGAAGGATGACCAGCGCCATCAGCAGCAACAGGCTGGCGACGCTGAAGGCGGCGACGTGGTTGTATTCGTTGTAGAGGATCTCGACGTGCAGCGGCAGGGTGTTGGTGACGCCGCGGATGTGTCCGGAAACCACCGACACCGCGCCGAACTCGCCCATCGCCCGGGCGGTGCAGAGCACCACGCCGTAGATCAGGCCCCACTTGATGTTCGGCAGGGTCACGTGCCAGAACATCTGCCAGCCGTTGGCGCCGAGCAGGCGGGCGGCCTCCTCTTCCTGGGTGCCCTGTTCCTGCATCAGCGGGATCAGTTCGCGGGCGACGAAGGGCACGGTGACGAAGAGGGTCGCCAGGACGATGCCGGGCACCGCGAAGACGATCTGGATGTCGTGGTCGCTCAGCCATTCGCCGAAGTAGCCCTGGGCGCCGAACAACAGCACGTAGATCAGGCCGGCGATCACCGGCGAGACCGAGAACGGCAGGTCGATCAGGGTCACCAGGATGCTCTTGCCGCGAAACTCGAACTTGCTCACGCACCAGGCGGCGGCGACGCCGAACAGCAGGTTGAGCGGCACCGAGATGGCCACCGCGATCAGGGTCAGCTTCAGCGCGGCCAGCGCGTCGGGCTCGAGGATCGCCTCGAAGAAGGTGCCGAACCCCTGCTTCAGCGCCTCGCTCAGGACCACGTAGAGCGGCAGCAGGAGGAACAGGGCGAAGACCAGCCAGGCCAGGACGATCAGGGCCAGGCGGCCGCCGGCGTTGCCGCGGCGGGAGGCGCTGGCGGTGGCAGCGGAAATGCTTGCACTGGACATGGCGCCCTCCTTACGGGGTTTCGATGCGGCGCTGCAGCAGGTTGATCAGCAGCAGCAGGATGAAGGACACCACCAGCATCAGCACGCCGATGGCGGTGGCGCCGGTGTAGTCGTACTGGTCCAGCTTGACCATGATCAGCAGCGGCAGGATCTCGGTCTTCATCGGCATGTTGCCGGCGATGAAGATCACCGAGCCGTATTCGCCGACGCCCCGGGCGAAGGCCAGGGCGAAACCGGTCAGCCAGGCCGGCAGCAGCGCCGGCACGAGGATATGGCGGAACACCTGCAGCGGCCTGGCGCCGAGGCAGGCGGCGGCTTCCTCGACTTCCTTGGGAATGTCGGCGAGCACCGGCTGCACCGTGCGGACCACGAACGGCAGGGTCACGAAGGTCAGCGCCAGGGTGATCCCCAGGGGGGTATAGGCGATCTTGAAGCCGAGGTCGCTGGCGAACTGGCCGACCAGGCCGGCCGGCGCATAGAGCGCGGTGAGGGCGATACCGGCGACGGCGGTGGGTAGGGCGAAGGGCAGGTCGATCATGGCATCGATGATCTTCCGTCCGGGGAATTCGTAGCGCACCAGGACCCAGGCCAGCAGCGTGCCGATCAAGCCGTTGAGCACGGCGGCGGCGAGCGCGGTGCCGAAGCTCAGCTTGAGCGCGGCGAGCACCCGCGGCGCGCTGATGATGGCCCAGAATTGCTCCCAGCTGAGCTGGGTGGTCTTGAGGAACATGGCCCCCAGCGGGATCAGGACCAGCAGGCTGAGGTACACCAGGGTGTATCCCAGGGTCAGCCCGAAGCCGGGTATGACCGGGGAAATGCGTCGTGACATGTTCTGTCCTTACTCTGCGTTGGAACGCTTGGTGGCTCTCCCGGTGCCGGTTCCTTCCGGCAGTGGGCCCGGTACGGGACCGGGCCTGCTAGCCCCCTCGCCCGTCCGGGAGAGGGTCTGGGAGAGGGGCCGTGGTTCGGGCGACGGGTCTGCCGTCGCGATCATTGCGCCTGGTAGATCTGGTCGAAGATGCCCCCGTCGTTGAAGAACTTCGGCTGGGCCGTCTTCCAGCCGCCGAAATCGGAGTCGACGGTGACCAGGTTCAGTTTCGGGAACTGCGTGGCGAACTCGGCGGCGACCTTCTGGTTGCGCGGCCGGTAGAAGTTCTGCGCGGCGATGCGCTGGCCTTCCTCGCTGTACAGGTATTGCAGGTAGGCCTCGGCGACCTTGCGGGTGCCTTTCTTCTCGACCACCTTGTCGACCACCGCGACCGGCGGTTCGGCGAGGATGGAGATGGAGGGTACGACGATCTCGAAGTTTTCCCCGCCCTGTTCCTTCTTCGCCAGGAACGCCTCGTTCTCCCAGGCCAGCAGCACGTCGCCGATCTGGTTGTTGACGAAGGTGATGGTCGAGCCGCGGGCGCCGGTGTCGAGTACCGGTACGTGCTTGTACAGCGCCTGCACGTAGTCCTTGGCCTTCTCGTCGCTGCCGTACTGCTTCTTCGCCCAGGCCCAGGCGGCGAGGAAGTTCCAGCGCGCGCCGCCGGAGGTCTTCGGGTTCGGCGTGATGACTTCCACGCCTTCCTTGGTCAGGTCGCCCCAGTCCTTGATTCCCTTGGGGTTGCCCTTGCGCACCAGGAACACGATGGTCGAGGTGTAGGGGGTGCTGTTGTCCGGCAGGCGTGCCTGCCAGTCGGCCGGCAGCAGCTTGCCGAGCTTGTGCAGTTCGTCGATGTCGCCGGCCAGGGCCAGGGTCACCACGTCGGCCTTGAGCCCGTCGATCACCGCGCGGGCCTGCTTGCCGGAGCCGCCGTGGGACTGCTGGACGGTCAGGTCCTCGCCGCCCTGGGCCTTCCAGTGCTTGATGAAGGCCGCGTTGTAGGCCTGGTACAGCTCGCGGGTCGGGTCGTAGGAAACGTTCAGCAGTTGCGTGGCTGCGGCAACCGGGCCGGAGACCAGGGCGCTGGCGAGTGCGGCCAGGGCGAAACGACGAAGGGACATGTGCAGCTCCTAGGTGTGTGCTGTTTCGATTGTTCTAATGGGGTGTTGGCGGAACGACGGGAACACGGGGCGTCAGGCGCGCATTCGCGGCCGACAGCTGCAGTACCGGTGCGGATGGGGTATCGAACGGATGTTCATGGCGAGACGCCTCCGGTGGTCCAGTCGGGTCGTGTGCTTCAGGCCTGCTTGACGGCCGGTTGCTGCAGACGGAATTTTTCCTTGCGCTCGATCTGCACCACCTGGCCGTTGTGCACGGTGATCTCGACGGCGCCGAAGCGCAGGCCGCGCAGGGCACTCTGGATTTCACGCAGGATGGTGGCTTCGTCCTGGCCATCCAGGCTTCTGAGGGTTGCGCTCATGGGTCTCTGCTCCTGTGGCTCGAGGTGCCGCGTTGCTCGACGAAGTGGAGGCGGCGTGAGGCGCATAGTAAGCAGTGGGCAATATTCTTAAAAATATTGTTTAAGAATCTTTATAGGTAAAGTGGTTATAAGACGGCGAAGCGGCCCGGCTTCGCCGCCAGGCTCAGTCTTCCGGCAACGCCACGGGCGGCAGGTCGAAGCGCAGCGCTTCCGCCGGTTGCGGCCGTCCGTACCAGTAGCCTTGGCCGAAGTCGCAGCCATGTTCGCGCAGGAACAGCGCCTGGTCCTGGTGCTCGATACCCTCGGCAACCACCCGCAGGCCCATGCTTTGCGCCAGGGCAACGATCGCCCGGGCGATCGCGGCGTCGTCCACCGCGCCGGGCAGGCCGGCGACGAAGCCCTGGTCGATCTTCAGCTTGTGCACCGGCAGCCGCTTGAGGCGCATCAGCGAGGAATAGCCGGTGCCGAAGTCGTCGATGGCCAGGTTCACGCCGAGGATACGCAGGCGGCAGAGCAGGTTGAGGGACTGCTCGAAGTCCTCCATCACCGCGCTTTCGGTGACTTCCAGCTCCAGGTAGCGGGGCTCCAGCCCGGACTCTTCCAGGGCATTGGCGATCCTTTCTTCCAGGCCGCCGCGGTTGAACAGCCGGCTGGAGACGTTGACCGCGACGAACTCCAGCTCGACACCGCGCTGTTGCCACTCGCGCATCTGCCGGCAGGCACGCTTGAGCACCCAGTTGTCCAGCGCGGCGATCAGCCCGCATTCCTCCGCCACCGGGACGAACTCGCCTGGCGGCACCAGGCCGCGCTCGGGATGCTGCCAGCGCACCAGCGACTCGACGCCGACGATCCGCCCGCTGGCCAGGTCGTGCACCGGCTGGTAGTGGACGCGCAGTTCGTCGTGCTCCAGCGCATGGCGCAGGGCCGATTCCACCTGGACATGGGCGCGGGCCCGGGCGGTCAGCACGCGGGTGTAGAAGGCGTAGGCGTTACGCCCGCTGTCCTTGGCCTGGAACAGCGCGGCGTCGGCGTGTTGCATCAGGTGGTCGACGTCGCTGGCGTCTTCCGGGTAGAGGCTGACACCGAGGCTTGCGCTGATATAGATCGGCTGGCAGTGGATGTCGAACGGCGCGTTGAAACCGTCGAGGATGCGCTGCGAGAGTCGCGCGACGGCTTCCGGGTCGTCGTTCTCGACGAGGATGGCGAATTCGTCGCCGCCCAGTCGCGACAGCAGGCAGCGCTCGTCGAGCTGGTGTTGCAGGCGCTTGCTGACCTCCTTGAGGAGCATGTCGCCAGTTGTATGGCCGAGGCTGTCGTTGATGTGCTTGAAGTGGTCGAGGTCGATCAGCAGCAGGGCCCCGGCCACCGTCCGGTCCTTGCCGTTCTCCAGCGCCTGCTCGATGCGCTCGCGCAGCAGCACGCGGTTGGGCAGGCCGGTCAGCGAGTCGTGGTGGGCGAGGAAGTCCAGCTCGTTCTCCGAGCGCTTGATGCTGCTCAGGTCGGAGAACACCCCGACGTAGTGGGTCAGTTGGCCCTGGTCGTTGCGCACCGCGCGGATGTGCAGCCACTGCGGGTAGATCTCGCCGCTCTTGCGACGGTTCCAGATCTCTCCGCTCCAGACGTCCTGCTCGCGCAGGGCCAGCCACAGGCGCTGGTAGAACGCTTGGTCCTGGCGGCCGGAGCGGAGGATCGCCGGGGTCTTGCCGAGCACGTCCTCGGAACGGTAGCCGGTGATGCGCTCGAAGGAAGGGTTGACGTGCACGATCACCGCCTGGGCATCGGTGACCAGAACGCCCTCGCGGGTGCTGTCGAATACCGCCGCGGCCTGGCGCAGGTGGTCTTCCTTGAGCCGCTGCAGGGTGATGTCGCGGGCCACGCCGGTGTAGTGCAGCGGCTTGCCCAGGGCGTCGCGGAGGACCCGGCCGCGCGAGTGGATCCAGCGGTAGTCGCCGTCCTTGTGGCGCAGGCGGTAGATGTGGTCGAGATTGTCGGTCAGGCCCTGCAGGTGGTTGCGGTGGGCCTCCAGCACGGTGGCGTACTCTTCCGGGTGCAGGCGCTTCTTCCAGGTCTCGATGGGGTCGCCGAGTTCCTCCGGGGCGAGGCCGATCAGCGCGGCGTAGCCCGGCGAGACGAACATCCGGTCGGTCACCAGGTCCCAATCCCAGAGTCCGTCGCGCACCGCTTCCAGGGCACGGTTCAGGCGCTGCTCGCTGCCGTGCAGTTCGTCGTAGGCCTGGGCCTTGCGGCGAAACTGGCGTACCAGGTAGAGGTACAGGAGCAGGCCGGTGGCGGCGAAGAAGAACAGCCGCTTGGCGGTCATCCAGAACACCAGCTGGTCGTGGTCCTGGACCTGGTTTTGTAACAAATGATCGCTCAGGAACGCCCAGGCGATGGCGATTGCGAGATAAGCCAGGCTCAGGCGAAGGGCACTCAGGCGGGGGCTCATGGGATTTTCAGTGGGCAATTATTGGCCGGGCAGTATAAATGATGGCCATCCGGCCCTGTTCATATCTAAAAGAACGGATGGTAATCCCCAGCCGCTTGGTGATAATGCCCCCAGGTTTTGTCAGACAAGGCCCTCATCACTCCCAAATCCCCCCGAGGTTCAGTACCGCCTATGTGGTTCAACGGTTTTCTCGACCTGTCGCCCTGGCAACTGGTGGCAGTTACCCTGGTGCTGACGCATATCACCATCGTCAGCGTGACCGTCTACCTGCATCGCTATTCCGCCCACCGTGCACTCGACCTGCACCCTGCGTTGCAGCACTTCTTCCGTTTCTGGTTGTGGTTGACCACAGGGATGAACACGCGCGAATGGACCGCGATCCACCGTAAGCACCATGCCAAGTGCGAGACCGTCGAGGATCCGCACAGCCCGGTGCACAAGGGCCTGTTCACCGTCCTGCGCGCAGGCGCTGAGCTGTACAAGGCCGAGGCGAAGAACCAGGACACCCTGCGCATCTACGGCAAGAACTGCCCGGACGACTGGATCGAGCGCAATCTCTACTCGCGCTTCCCGATCGGCGGCGTGGTGCTGATGGCGCTCATCGACCTGGCCCTGTTCGGCGCCCTTGGCCTGACCGTCTGGGCCGTGCAGATGGTATGGATTCCGTTCTGGGCCGCCGGCGTGGTCAACGGCCTCGGCCACGCGGTCGGCTATCGCAACTTCGAATGCCGCGACGCCGCCACCAACCTGGTGCCCTGGGGCATCCTCATCGGCGGCGAAGAGCTGCACAACAACCACCACACCTACCCGAACTCGGCCAAGCTGTCGGTGAAGAAGTGGGAATTCGACCTGGGCTGGGCCTGGATCAAGCTGTTCAGTTTCCTGCGCCTGGCCAGGGTCGCCCGGGTCGCGCCGATCGCCCATCGGGTCGAGGGCAAGCACAGCCTGGACATGGACACCGCCATGGCGATCCTCAACAACCGCTTCCAGATCATGGCGCAGTACCGCAAGCTGGTGATCGCGCCGCTGGTCAAGCAGGAAGTGGCCAAGGCCGACGAGTCGGTGCGCCACCTGTTCCGCCGCGCCAAGCGCCTGCTGTCGCGCGAGACCAGCCTGCTGCAGGACCGCCACCATGTGCGCATCGACTCGATGCTCGCCCACAGCCAGGCGCTGAAGGTGATCTACGAGAAGCGCCTGGCGTTGCAGCAGATCTGGGCCAAGACCAGCGCCAACGGCCACGACATGCTGGCGGCGATCAAGGACTGGGTGCATGAGGCGGAAGCCAGCGGTATCCAGTCGCTGAAGGAGTTCGCCGCGCAACTGAAGACCTACTCGCTGCGTCCCGCCTGACGCCTGGCGCGCCCTCGCGGGTGCGTCAGCCGTCTCTACAACGCGCCGGCTCCTGCCGGCGCGTTGCGTTTCGGCGTCGCCAATGCGACGCCCCGCCGATACTTCTCTTCCTCCGCAAGTCGACTTGCCCGATCCGGGATTCAGCCCGGGCGGCGCCCGGCCTATCTTCGGCGTGCCCAGGCGCCACGCCGGGCGTCACGCAGAACAACAAGAAAAGGAGCGCGGGCGATGTTGCTGGATTACCTGATCATGCTGGTCTACGCCCTGGCCATGCTGGGCCTGGGCTGGTACGGAATGCGCAAGGCGAAGAGCCAGAGCGATTTCCTCGTCGCCGGACGCCGTCTCGGCCCCGGCCTCTACCTGGGAACCATGGCCGCGGTGGTGCTCGGCGGCGCGTCGACCATCGGTACGGTCAAGCTCGGCTACCAGTTCGGCCTGTCCGGCTTGTGGCTGGTGTTCATGCTCGGCCTGGGGATCATCGTCCTCAGCCTGGTGTTCTCGCGGCAGATCGCGCGCCTGCGGGTGTTCACCGTGACCCAGGTGCTGGAGCAGCGCTACCAGGCCTCCTCGCGCCTGATCGGCGGGGTGGTCATGGTCGCCTACGACCTGATGGTGGCGGTCACCGCGACCATCGCCATCGGCTCGGTCACCGAGGTGGTATTCGGCATCCCGCGGATCCCGGCGATCCTCTGCGGTGGCGGGATCGTCATCGTCTATTCGGTGATCGGCGGCATGTGGTCCCTTACGCTGACCGACATCATCCAGTTCGTGATCAAGACCGTCGGTATCTTCCTGGTCCTGCTGCCGTTGTCGATCGACGGCGCCGGTGGCCTGGCGCGCATGCAGGAGGTGCTGCCGGCGGGCTTTTTCGACCTCGGCCACATCGGCCTGGATACCATACTCACCTACTTCCTCCTGTACTTCTTCGGCGCGCTGATCGGCCAGGACATCTGGCAGCGGGTGTTCACCGCGCGCAGCGAGACGGTGGTGCGCTACGCCGGGCTTGGCGCCGGCGTCTACTGCATGCTCTACGGCGCCGCCTGCGCGCTGATCGGCGCGGCGGCGCGGGTCCTCCTGCCGGACTTGGCGGTGCCGGAGAACGCCTACGCCGAGATCACCCGCGAGGTACTGGCGCCGGGCCTACGCGGCCTGGTGGTGGCGGCCGCGCTGTCGGCGATCATGTCCACCGCCAGCGGGTGTCTGCTGGCGGCGGCCACCGTGCTGCAGGAAGACATCTACGCGCGCTTCCTGCGCCCCGGTACCACCAGCGACATCCGCCTGAGCCGTTGCATCACCCTGCTGATGGGGGGGGCGATGCTGGTCCTGGCGTGCCTGGTCAATGACGTCATCGCGGCCCTGAGCATCGCCTACAACCTGCTGGTCGGTGGCCTGCTGGTGCCGATCGTCGGCGCGCTGCTGTGGCGTCGGGCCAGTCCGCGGGGAGCGATCGCCAGCATCGTCGCCGGTTGCCTGGCGGTGATCGTCTGCATGGCCCGCGACGGCCTGCTCGCCAACTCGCCGATCGTCTACGGCCTGCTGGCCAGCCTGGCGACCTTCGTCGCGGTCAGCCTGGCCACCCGTCCTGCCGCCAGCCTGCGAGCCCAGCCGGAATGAACCCACGGCGCCGGGCGGCGCCCGGTGCTTTCTTCCCGCCACACGGAGACGCTCCATGTCGAACGACCATCCGCAGCCCCTCGACGCCGCCGAGATTCCCCGCTTCGCCGGTATCCCGACCTTCATGCGCCTGCCGGCGTTCACCGACCCGGCGGCGCTGCAGGTCGGCCTGATCGGCGTGCCCTGGGACGGCGGCACCACCAACCGCGCCGGTGCCCGCCATGGCCCGCGCGAGGTGCGCAACCTGTCCAGCCTGATGCGCAAGGTGCATCACGTCAGCCGCATCGCGCCCTACGACCTGGTGCGGGTCGGCGACCTCGGCGACGCGCCGGTGAATCCTATCGACCTGCTCGATTCGCTGCGCCGCATCGAAGGCTTCTATCGCCAGGTCCATGCCGCCGGCACCCTGCCGCTGTCGGTCGGTGGCGACCACCTGGTGACCCTGCCGATCTTTCGCGCCCTGGGTCGCGAGCGGCCGCTGGGCATGGTGCATTTCGATGCGCATTCCGATACCAACGACCGCTACTTCGGCGACAACCCCTACACCCACGGCACGCCATTCCGCCGAGCCATCGAGGAAGGTCTGCTCGATCCGCTGCGCACGGTGCAGATCGGCATCCGCGGCTCGGTGTATTCGCCGGACGACGACGCTTTCGCCCGCGAGTGCGGCATCCGCGTGATCCACATGGAGGAGTTCGTCGAACTGGGCGTCGAGGCGACCCTGGCCGAAGCGCGGCGGGTGGTGGGCGACGGGCCGACCTATGTGAGTTTCGACGTCGACGTGCTCGACCCGGCCTTCGCGCCCGGCACCGGCACCCCGGAGATCGGCGGCATGACCAGCCTCCAGGCCCAGCAGCTGGTCCGCGGCCTGCGCGGGCTGGACCTGGTCGGCGCCGACGTGGTGGAAGTCTCGCCGCCGTTCGATGTCGGCGGCGCCACGGCGCTGGTGGGGGCGACCATGATGTTCGAGCTGCTCTGCCTGCTTGCCGAGTCGGCCGCGCGAAGCGCCTGACGGCGTTCCGCCGGCCCGGCTTTGGCGCTATAACGAAGGCGGACCGAACGCCATGGGGGCGGGAATGCTGGGCAACCTCAACGACATCGACCTGCGCATGCTGCGCACCTTCTGCGCCATCGTCGAGGCCGGCGGCTTCACTGCCGCCCAGGTGCGCCTGAACACCAGCCTGTCGCGCCTGAGCGTGCTGGTGCGCGACTTGGAGGTGCGCCTGGGCTATTCCCTGTGCCGGCGCGGCAACGGCGGTTTCCAGTTGACCGAGGAGGGACAGGAACTCTATGACGCCGCGCTCGGCCTGTTCAGCGACATCGCCCGTTTTCGCGAGCAGGTCCGCGGCCTCGGCGGGCGCGATCGCGAGGCGTTGCACCTGGGTTGCGTCGATGGCGTCATCGGCCAGCATTGCCTGCCGTTGCCGCTGGCCATCCGGCTGTTTCGCCAGCGCGCCCCGGAGGTCCTGCTCAAGCTGCACACGCGGCGTCCCGACGAACTCGAGCACGCGGTGCTGGAAGAGCGCCTACAACTGGCGGTGGGGGCCTTCCATCACCGGTTGTCCGGGCTCTACTACCAACCCCTGTTCCGCGAGGAGCAGAACCTCTATTGCGGCAGCGCGCACCCCTTCTTCGCCCGGGCGGACGACGAGCCGGCGCTGGACGAGATCTGCGCCGCCGACTATGTCGGCCGCGGCTACATGGCGGAAAACCACCGCCCGCACGACCTGCGCTTCAACCAGGGGACCGACGCCTACACCATGGAGGCCATCGCTACCCTGGTCTTCAGCGGCACCTACATCGGCTACCTGCCGACGCACTACGCCGCCACCTGGGTCGCCGAAGGACGCATGCGGGCGATCCGGCCGCGGCAACTGGCCTACGACTCGGAATTCCATTGCATTACCCGCCAGGGACACGAAGAACGACCGACCCTGACCCTGTTCCTGCGCTCGCTGTTCGAGGCGCAGAAACAACTGGGCGTGCAGGTGCCGGCGAATACGAACGGTATCGCTCGGCAACTGTGACCGAGCGCACTGGCTGGAGCCTTTCCCTGCCGTTCGGC
Organism: Pseudomonas sp. HMSC067G02; assembly: GCF_001813485.1. Taxonomy (NCBI): domain Bacteria; kingdom Pseudomonadati; phylum Pseudomonadota; class Gammaproteobacteria; order Pseudomonadales; family Pseudomonadaceae; genus Pseudomonas; species Pseudomonas sp. HMSC067G02. The sequence continues at coordinate 7,761 of NZ_KV812728.1, read as the reverse complement.
GGGCATTTCTGTATCGCCGCGACCCCTGCGCTAAGTTGGCGGTCGAACCCGTTCCGCGAGCAGAGCGACGATCCATGGACGACCTACCCGGCATTCCCGAAGACCCGCAGGAGGCCGCGCTGGCCTTGCTGCACAGCCGTGCCGAAGTGGCCCGGCTGAAGGAACGCGAGCAACTCTTCAGCGCCTTGCTGGCCAGCGTCAACTCGGTGCTCTGGGCCTACGACTGGCAGAACCGGCGGATGGTCTACGTCAGCCCCGCCTACGAGAAAATCTTCGGCCGTTCCGCGGCGCTGCTGCTGGCGGACTACGAGGAGTGGCGCAACAGCATCTACCCGGACGACCTCGACTACGCCGACAGCAGCCTGCTGCAGGTGCTCGAACGTGGCGCCGTGGAACAACGCGAATACCGCATCGTGCGCGGCGACGGCGAGGTCCGCTGGCTCAACGACAAGTGCTTCGTCAGTCGCCAGGGCGAGGCGGGACTGCCGCTGATGGTGGTGGGCATCGCCGAGGACATCACCGACAAGAAGCACATGGAGAGCGAGCTGCAACGGCTGGCCACCACCGATGTGCTGACCCAGAGCAGCAACCGTCGCTATTTCTTCGACAGTGCCGAGGCGGCCTTCAAGGAGTGTCGCCGCGAGGGGATACCGTTGGCGTTCCTGCTGCTGGACGTCGATGACTTCAAGAAGATCAACGACCGCTTCGGCCACCAGGTCGGCGACCAGGTCCTCCAGCGTATCGCCCAGAGCGGCAGTGCCGCGTTGCGCCGTGGCGACCTGTTCGGGCGGATCGGCGGCGAGGAGTTCGCCGTGCTGCTGCCCGGCTGCGACGAGCAGACCGCGCGACAGATCGGCGAACGCCTGCAGCGCGAGGTGCAACGCCTGCGCTTCCAGGAGGGCGAACAAAGCTTCGGGATCACCGTCAGCCAGGGCCTGACGGTCCTCCAGGCCGATGACGAGGGGCTCGGTGCCCTCTACAGCCGGGCCGACGCCGCGATGTACTCGGCCAAGCGCCAGGGCAAGGACTGCATCGTCGTGGGCTGACCGCTGGGCAAACGTTTCCGTTTTGTCGACGGCGCCACGGAATACCTCTTTGGGGAGGCGACCGGCAGGCTGCGGCTGCGGTACAATATTCCTTAAAGCTATTAAATACGAATAATTAATTCTTTTTAGGTTTATTGTGGATATTTTACTGTTTATTACCCACGCGCTATAAAGCGCAGGAAATAACGATTTTCTGAAACGTGGCGGTAACTCGCCAGAAAGGAAGCTGTAATAGGCGGTTTTCTGCCGATACCCTCCGGCCCCGTCAGCCGGGAGAAGGGCAGGAAGCCCGAGAGGACGCGAAGGCGGAGCCCGATGGAAAGATTGGCTTACAAATTGCCTTCACTGGCGGTGGGTCGAGATACCCGCCGCACAATAACAAGACACGAGTACACCCATGCACACGCTTCCGTTCGCTGCCTCCCTGCCTGCTTGCCTGCCCCGTCGTTCCATCGTCGCGGGTTGCGCCGTTTCCTGATCCATCGAATGCCGAGTTTCGCGCGCGCCATCTTCCGGGATGGTACGGCGCTCAGTGTTTCAACGACCGGTCGGGCCCACGCGTTCCACTTCCCCCGACCGGAAGACAATTAGCAATACCAATGGGGAAAAGACCAATGAAGAGTCGCAAGATCAACAAGTCACGACTGGCCCTGGCCATCACTGCCGGTACCCTCGGTGCCCTGGCGCAACAGGCGGTCGCCGCCGGTTTCATCGAGGACAGCAAGGCATCGCTGACCCTGCGCAACTTCTACATCAATACCGACAACCGCAATGGCACCGCCTCGCCGAGCAAGCAGGAAGAGTGGGGCCAGGGCTTCATCCTGAATTACCAGTCGGGCTTCACCCAGGGCACCGTCGGCTTCGGCGTCGACGCGCTGGGCCTGCTCGGCGTGCGCCTGGACGGCGGCGGCCGTGCCGGCAAGAGCGGCCTGGACCGCCAGCCGGGCACCGTGTTCCCGCTGGAAAGCAACGGTGAGCCGGTGCACGACTTCGCCAGCCTGGGCCTGACCGCCAAGGCCAAGGTATCCAACACCGAGTTCCGCTACGGCACCCTGCAGCCGAAGCTGCCGGTGGTCACCTACAACGACGGCCGCCTGCTGCCGGTCACCTTCGAGGGCGGCCAGGTCACCTCGACCGATCTCAAGGACTTCACCCTGGTTGCCGGCCAACTGGAGCACTCCAAGGGCCGTAACTCCACCGACAACCGCAGCCTGAGCATCGCCGGCGCCAACGGCAGCAGCGCCAGCTCGCGCGACAGCAACAAGTTCTACTACGCGGGTGGCGACTACAAGGTCAACAAGGACCTGACCCTGCAGTACTACTACGGCAACCTGGACGACTTCTACAAGCAGCACTTCCTCGGCCTGATCCACAACTGGCAGATCGGCCCGGGCGTCCTGAAGACCGACCTGCGCGCCTTCGACAGCAGCTCCGACGGCAAGAACGGCAGCCGTTCCGGCCGTGCCGACGGCTACGTCAGCAGCGGCTACTACGGCAGCGGCGTGACCAAGGGCGAAGTCGACAACCGCGCCTTCAGCGGTCTCTTCACCTATACCGTCAGCGGCCACAGCATCGGCGCCGGCTACCAGATCCTCAACGGCGACAGCGACTTCCCGTTCCTGAACCGTGGCGATGGCGAAGGTTCCACCGCGTACCTGATCACCGACGTGCAGATCGGCAAGTTCCAGCGTGCCGGCGAGCGCACCTGGCAGGTCCGCTACGGCTACGACTTCGCCACCGTCGGCGTGCCGGGCCTGACCTTCAACACCATTTACCTGAGCGGCGACAAGATCAAGACCGCCCGCGGCGACCAGAGCGAGTGGGAACGCGATATCTCCCTGGCCTACGTGATCCCGGACGGCACCTTCAAGGGCCTGGGCTTCACCTGGAAGAACGCCTCCTTCCGCAGCGGCCTGCCGGCCGCCGGTTCGAGCAACAACCAGCGCGACCAGGACGAAAACCGCCTGATCGTCAGCTACACCCTGCCGCTGCTGTAAGCTCCGGCCGGACAGGAAAAAGCCCGCGTCCTCCTGGAGGACGCGGGCTTTTTTCATTCAGGGCGCCACTCGGCGTGCCGGGCCGGCCAGCGCGAACAGCGCCGCGGCTGGCCATCCGCCCTGGGGGATGCCCGTCAGGCCTTGCGCGGCGCTGGTTGCTGCTGGGTGATGCAATGGATGTTGCCGCCGCCGAGGAGGATCTCGCGCCCCGGGACCATCACCACCTCGTGCTCGGGGAACACCCGCTGGAGTATCGCCCTGGCCTCGGCGTCCTTGGGATCGTCGAAGCTCGGCGCGATGATGCCGCCGTTGACGATCAGGAAGTTCACGTAGGAACCGGCCAGGCGAATGGAGGGATCGCGCGGCTGGCTGCCCTCGACGATATCCACGCCGTCGCACTCTTCCTGGGTCGCGTACAGCGGGCCGGGGATCGGCATCTTGTGCACCACCAGCTTGCGTCCCTTGGCGTCGCGGCTTTCTTCCAGCACGCGGAGGGCGGCCTGGCAGCGCAGGTAGTTCGGGTCGTCCTGGTCGTCGGTCCAGGCCAGCAGCACCTCGCCGGGACGCACGTAGCAGCAGAAGTTGTCGACGTGGCCGTCGGTCTCGTCGTTGTAGAGGCCGTTCGGCAGCCAGATGATGCTGTCCACCGCAAGGTAGTCGCGCAGGGTCCGCTCGATCTCCGCCTGGCTCAGGTGCGGGTTGCGGTTGTGGTTGAGCAGGCATTCCTCGGTGGTGATCAGCGTGCCTTCGCCGTCGACGTGGATCGAGCCGCCCTCGAGGACGAAGTCGTCGGTGCGGTAGCGGGCGCGCCGTTCGATCTCGAGGATCTTGCGTGCCACCTGGTCGTCGCGCTGCCAGGGGAAGTACAGGCCGCCTTCGAAGCCGCCCCAGGCGTTGAAGCCCCAGTCGACGCCGCGTACATCGCCCTTGTCGTCGATGACGAAGGTCGGGCCGGTGTCGCGGACCCAGGCATCGTCGCTGCTGATTTCCACGACGCGGATGTTGCCGTCGTCGAGGCGCGCGCGCGCGTTCTCGTACTGCCCGGCGCTGGCGCAGACGGTGACCGGCTCGAAGCGCGCGATGGCCTTGGCCACCGCGGCGAAGGCCGCTTGGGCCGGCTTGCCGCCGTTGCGCCAGTTGTCCGGGCGCTCCGGCCAGACCATCCAGGTCTGCTCGTGGGGTTCCCATTCGGCGGGCATGCGGAAGCCGTCGGCGCGTGGGGTGCTGGTCGGATTGCTCATCGCTGCTCCTGAAATCGTTGCTATGCGCGGCGGACGCCGGCGCGGAATGCGCGGGGCGTCCCCGCGCGGATCGTTTCCCGAGGCCTCAGGACTCCAGCGAGCCGTCGAGGGTCTTCAGCGGACCGTAGAGGTTCGGCCGGCGGTCGCGGAACACGCCCCAGGCGCTGCGGGTACGCTCCAGCGCATCGAGGTCGAAGGTGTGGACAAGGATACCTTCCTCGGTGCGATTCAGCTCCTCGACTTTCTCGCCGAACGGGTCGGCGATGAACGAAGAACCATAGAAGGTGATGTCGTAGCCGTCCTGCTCCTCGCGGCCGATGCGGTTGGAAGCCACCAGTGGCATCAGGTTGGCCCCGGCATGGCCTTGCTGCACGCGCTGCCAGTGATCGCGCGAGCTGATGCTGGCGTCGTGCGGTTCGCTACCGATGGCGGTCGGGTAGAACAGGAGTTCCGCGCCGAGCAACGCCATGCTGCGCGCCGATTCGGGGAACCACTGGTCCCAGCAGATACCGACGCCGATCCGTGCGTAGCGGGTCTGCCAGACCTTGAAGCCGGTGTCGCCCGGATTGAAGTAGTACTTCTCGTGGTAGCCCGGGCCGTCCGGGATGTGGCTCTTGCGGTAGACCCCGAGGTTGCCGCCATCGGCGTCGATGACCGCGATGCTGTTGAAGCGGGCGCGCCCGGCGCGTTCGAAGAAGCTGATCGGCAATACCACCTGCAACTCCCGGGCGAGGGCCTGGAAGTGGGCGATGGCGGCGTTCTCCTCGACCGTGGTGGCCAGCTGCAGGTAGTCCGGGTTCGGCTTCTGGCAGAAGTAGGGCGTCTCGAACAGTTCCTGGATCAGGATGATCTGCGCACCCCTGGCGGCGGCCTGGCGCACCAGTTTCTCGGCGCGGGCGATGTTCGCCGGACGATCCCAGGAGCAGGCCATCTGGGTGGCGGCGACGGTGACGTTGCGGGTCATGGAACACCTCGTGTGCTGGCTCGGATGGCTGCCGGGCTTGGCGGCGGCCGGTTGTGGGTCGGGCGGGCGGGAACGGGGTGTCGCGCCCGATCGAGGGATGGGCGGATTTATATCCGATAAAAATCGGACTGTGAAGCGGTTTAAGAGGGTTTTATGGGTTTTCTATCGATTTAAATCGGATATAAATCTGGTTAATGGTTCGCTACGCTTTTCCAGGATCGGCGGCAGGTAGAGCCCCAGGTAGGCGTCGAACACCCGCATGCCTTCTTCCGCCAGGCGTGCGTCGATGATCCCGTGACGCTGGACCGACAATGCGTAGACGCGATCGCCTAGCTCCATGGCCAGGCTGAAGATCTCGATATCGGTCGGCAGCGGTGGCAGCAGGAAATGCCGCTCGAACAGGGCGCGCATGGCCTGGCCGAGTTGCACGTCATGTTGGCGATCGGCCTGGGTGACTTCGGCCAGGCCGTGGCTGGCGAGAATCAGTTGGCGGGCCGCCGCGTCGCGGGCGTAGACCGCCAGCATGCGCTCCTCGACGATCCGCGACAGGTCGCGCCAGCAGCGCAGGCCTGCATGGTCCACCGGCTGTTCGAGGCACGCGCGGAAGGCGGCGTGGACCTCGCCGGTCAGCCCCTGGAGCAGGGCCGGCACGCTGGGGAAGAAGTGGTAGACCGACGATGGCGGCATTTCCGCGCGTTCGGCCACGCTATAGATGGTCAGGCCGCCGATGCCTTCGTTGGCGAGCAGGCCGCGGGCGGCGTCGAGGATCGCGGCGATCCGGGCCTGGCTGCTGGCGCGGGGCTTGCGGGTGGACGAGGTGGGCTGCATGGCGGGTCTCCGGGCGTGAGCGGCTATTGGACGCCAGCTCACGCGACCGGGGCAAGCCGCTCAGTGGCTGGCGCCGCGGAAGGCCTTCCAGATCTCGTCGACCACTGGCCGGAGTTTTTCCGGCGGCGTTTCCAGGGCGAACAGGCGGCGGCTGGTGTCGCGGTCCGGATACAGGCCGGGTTGCTGGCGCAGGGCGGGATCGAGGAAGCCGGCGGCGTCGGCGTTGCCGCTGGGGTAGAGGGTGGCGGCGGTGATCTGTGCGGCGATCTTCGGTTGCATCAGGTAGTCGATGAAACGGTGCGCCTCGCGTGGATGCTGGGCGCCGGCCGGGATCACCAGGTTGTCGATGAACAGCACCGAGCCTTCCTGCGGTACCTCGAAACTTACCGGCTGGCCCGCCTTGGCCGCGCGCAGGGCGTCGCCGACCCAGGCCATGGCCAGGCAGAGGCGACCGCCTTCGAGGTCGGCGATGTAGCGCTCGCTGTCGACGTAGCGCAGGTTCGGTCGCAGTCCGTGCAGCGCCTCGGCGGCGCGGCGTACCTGGCTCGGCGCGGTACGACCGAGGTTGCGGCCCTGGTAGTTGAGGAGGATCGCCAGGGTTTCGTCCGGCGCGTCCAGCAGGCTGATGCCGCAGCTTTTCAGGCGCTGGCTCTGGCTGGCGTCGAACAGCAGGCTCCAGCTGTTGGGCAGCGGCCCGCCATAGGCGGCTTCGGCCTGCGGGGTGTTGATGGCCAGGCCTACGGCACCCCATAGATAGGGGACGGCGTGGCGGTTGTCAGGGTCGACTGCGGCCAGTTTGCTCAGCAATTGACGGTCGAGATGGCTGCGGTTGGGCAACTGGGTGAAGTCCAGCGGCCGCAGCAGGTTGTCCTTCAGCAGGGCCGGCAGGGTGTCGTGGGAGGGGACGGCGACGTCGATCGCCTCGCCACTGCGCAGCGCCTTGTCCAGTTCCTCGGCGGTGGCGAAGGTGTGGTACTCGACGCGGATGCCGGTGTCCTTCTGGAAGGACTCGAGCACCTGCGGGTCGATGTAGTCGTTCCAGTTGTAGACGCGCAGGGTCTCCTCGGCCTGAGCCAGCCAGGGCGCGAGGGCGAGGAACAGCAGGACGGAAAGGCGGGGCATGGAATCTTCTCGCTGGACGGAACGGAGCGGACGATGGTGCCGGAGCCAGGCGGCAGAGGCATTGATGCAGGCCAGCATCGAGTCTGGCGGGAGGCGTGGCGGCAGGCTGTGCCGTGGCGCACATTTCCCGGTTCCAAGAAAAGGACCGGGGCGGTTTCCCAGACACAGACGCCCCCGCGTTGAGTGTCTGCGAAACCGCCCCGGATTTCGCTGCGTACGGCGCCGGCCCAGGACCGGCGCGCCGATACCGCTACCTCAGACGGTATGCAGGTACCAGTTGTACTCGAGGTCGGAGATCGAGTGCTCGAATTCCTCCAGCTCGCTTTCCTTGCAGGCGACGAAGATGTCGATGTACTTCGGGTCGATGTACTTCGCCATGATCTCGCTTTCGTCCAGCTCGCGCAGGGCGTCGCGCAGATTGTTCGGCAGGCTCGGCTCCATCTGCTCGTAGGAGTTGCCTTCGATCGGCGCGCCCGGCTCGACCTTGTTGGTCAGCCCGTGATGAACGCCGGCCAGCACCGCTGCCAGTAGCAGGTAGGGGTTGGCGTCGGCGCCGGCCACGC